>CAYXXE010000029.1:0-18911 GCA_964468985.1 uncultured Gaiellales bacterium
GGCGATCCGGCGATTGGGCGATCCGGTGCGGCGGTTGGGCGGATCGGCGGTGCCGGCGCTGTCAGCGGTCGCCGAGCGATGACGTGCCGTGCAGCACGGCGGCCGCCTCGACCGCGTACTCGGCGTCCGTGATCCGGCCCTCGTCGCGCAGGTCGCGCAGGTGCCGCATCCGCTCGCCGAGCGCGCTGTGCGCGACGTTCAGCACGGGACCGATCACCTCGGCCTCGTCACCGAGCGGGTTGGTGCGAATCGACAGTCTCGACTTGAGCAGGCGTGGAACCATGGAGCCAGTATCGGCGGCGTCCGCGATTCCTTGAGCGCGACCTGCGAAGGCGCCTCAGGCGCGCGAGATGTAGCGCCGCTCGCGCGGGTCGATCTTCAGCCGGTCGCCGACGTTGACGAACAGCGGCACCTGGACGACCGCACCGGTCTCGAGCGTCGCCGCCTTCATCACGTTCGACACGGTGTCGCCCTTCACGCCCGGCTCGGTCTCGGTGACCTCGAGCACGACCGAGGACGGCAGGTCGATCCCGGTCGGGACCTCGTCGACGAAGAGAAGCTGGACGCTCGACGACGGGAGCAGGAACGGCAGCTCGTCCTCGACCGCCGCGTGCGCGAGCGAGACCTGCTCGTACGTCTCCTCGTCCATGAAGACGACCTCGTCGCCCGAGTCGTAGAGGTACTGCATGCTCTTCGTCTCGGTGCGGATGCGGTTGAACTTCTCGCCGGCCCGGAACGTCCGGTCGACGACCGCCCCGTTCGAGAGCGCCTTCAGCTTCGTGCGGACGAAGGCGCCGCCCTTGCCGGGCTTGACGTGCTGGAACTCGACGATGCGCCACGTCTGACCGTCGAGCTCGATGTGCATCCCGTTGCGGAACTGGTTGGTGGAGACGACCTCTGCCATCGGCGGGGCAGGTTAGCTGACCCCGACGAGTTCCTTCGGGAACGCGGTCAGCAACTCGACGCCGTCGGCACGCACGATCGCGAGGTCCTCGATCCGCACGCCGCCGAGCCCGGAGAGGTAGATCCCGGGCTCGATCGTGACGATCTGGCCGGCCGCGAGCGTGTCCCGGGACTCGGTCGACAGCCTCGGCGCCTCGTGCACCATCAGGCCGACCCCGTGCCCCAGGCCGTGCCCGAAGTTCTCGCCGAACCCCGCCGCGGCGATCGGGTCGCGGGCCAGCGCGTCGGCCTCGACCCCGGTCAGCCCGGCGCGGATCCCCGCGCACGCCTGCTGCTGCGCCGTCAGGCAAGCGTCGTAGGCCTCGACGAGCCGGTCGGGCGGAGCGCCGGTCGAGAGAGTGCGCGTGCAGTCCGAGCAGTACCCGTCGACACGAGCGCCCCAGTCGACGACGACGAGCGTCCGCGGCTCGACGATCCGGTCGCTCGGGACGGCATGCGGAAGCGCGCCGTTCGGCCCCGAAGCGACGATCGGCTCGAACGCGACGTCGTCGGCGCCGTGGGCGTGCAACAGCTCGCGCAGGCGCCAGGCGAGCTCACGCTCGCTGCGGCCGACGAACGTCTCGGCGGTGAGCGCCTCGAACGCGCGGTCGGCCACCCGGGCGGCCCGGCGGATCGTGTCGAGCTCCTGCTCGTCCTTCACGGCCCGCAGGCCCTCGACGATGCCGACGGTCGGGACGAGCTCCACCGTGCCCTGCGCCAGGTTCTGCCACTCGGAGTACGGCAGCGCCGCGGCCTCGAACTGCACCGTCCCGGACAGGCGCGTGGCGAGGTCGCCGAGCAGGGACCGCCGGACGAGCACGGCCTCCACCCCGGCAACCTCCCGGGCGGTCTCGATGTAGCGGAAGTCGGTGTAGAGCGTCGCTCCACCCTGCGGCTCGACGACCAGCGCGGCGTTCGAGCTCTCGAAGCCGGTGAGGTACGCGATGTTCACGAGGTTCGTCACGAGCAGCGTCTCGTCCAGTGCCGCAGCGAGTGCCGCAAGGCGGCCGGTCATTGCTCCCCCTCCCCCGCGAGGAACTCGAGTGCCTCGCGATAGCCGTCAGGGCCTTTTCCGATCACGCGGTGGGCCGCGACGTCGGACACGACGCTGTGGCGGCGCCACTCCTCTCGCTCCTCGATGTTCGACAGGTGCACCTCGACGACGGGAACCTGGAGCAGCTCGAGCGCGTCGCGGATCGCGTAGCTGTAGTGCGACCAGGCGCCCGGGTTGACGACCACCCCGTCGACGTCGTCGTACGCCTGGTGGATCCAGTCGATGTACTCGCCCTCGCTGTTGGTCTGCCGGCACCGGGCGGAGATGCCGAGGCCGCTCGCCCACTCGTAGATGCGCCGCTCGAGCTCGTTCAGGCTCAGCCCGCCGTAGACCACCGGATCGCGCCGGCTCAGCTGGTCGAGGTTCGGGCCGTTGAGGACGAGAACCTGCATCAGGCGATCAGGCTATCGAGAGCGGCGCGGACCTCCGCGTGCGGACGCGACTCGACCGTCGGCCCGTCGGGCGAGAGCAGCACGAGGTTGATCGCCCCGTCCTGGCCCTTCTTGTCCCGTAGGAGCGCCTCCCAGGCTCGGTCGCGGTCGACACGGACCGGCCGGGGATCGAGCGCGGCGACGACCTGCTGCGTGTCCCGGCCGGACAGCCGGAGCGCCGCGAGCAGCCCGAGCGCGACCCCGTCGCCGTGCGAGAGGTCGAAGTCGGCAGCGGCCTCGAGCGCGTGGCCGAACGTGTGGCCCAGGTTCAGCCAGCGCCGTTCGGCACGGTCGTCTGGGTCGCGGAGGCAGAGGGCCGCCTTGTACGCGACGGCGCCGCGCGCGTCGAGGGCCCGGCCGGCCAGCAGCTCGGTCTTCAGACGCTCCGCCTCGCCCTGACGTCGCTCCCGCTCCGGCAGGGTGGCGAGCAGCGCGGGATCGATCACCGTCCGCACCGGCCAGTGGAATGCGCCGACGAGGTTCTTGCCCTGCGGGATGTCGATCGCCGTCTTCCCGCCCACCGACGCGTCGACCTGGCCGACGAGGGTCGTCGGGACCGGCACCCACGGCACGCCGCGCAGGTAGGTCGCGGCGGCGAAGCCGGCAACGTCGGTGGTCGCGCCGCCGCCGAGCGCGACCACGGTGCCGCCGCGGTCGAGGCGCAGCTCCGACCAGAGCCGCTCGAGCACGCCGACCTGCTTCGCGCTCTCGCCGGCGGGAATCTCGTGGACGCCGTGCAGTCGCGCCCCGAGCGCGAGCTGCGCGGCCGCACCGTGGATGCCGAGCACGTGCGCATCGCCGACGAGCGCGACGGGCCGGTCGCCCGGCACCAGCTCGCCGAGGCGCTCGAGCGCGCCGAGCTCGTACCGGATCCCCGCGGCGGCCAGCACGACGGCGTCGGGGTCGCCACTCTCGACGATCGCGTCGGCGACCGCCAGGTAGAGCGGGCGGCGCTCCTCGAAGAGCCGCCGGAACTCGCTCTCGTCCTGTGCGTTCGGACGGTCGCTGCCGCTGACCCGCCGCCAGGCCGTGTCGACGTCGACGTCGACGAAGACGACGAACGCGTGCTCGGCGAGCGCGGCCCGCACCGGCTCGGAGGTCACGGCGCCGCCGCCGAGGTCGAGGACGGCGGGCTCGGGATCGGCGAGGGCGAAGCCGATCTCGCCCGCCTCGATCGCCCGGAACTCCGCCTCGCCATGCTCGGCGAAGAAGGCCGCGATGCTGCCCACGCGCGACTCGATCACGCCGTCGAGGTCGAGGCCGGCGCGGCCCAGCCGGTCGGCGACCGACCGGCGCAGGCTCGACTTGCCCGCGCCCATGAAGCCGACGAGCGCCAGATGGCGCCCGAGCGCGTTCACCGCCATGTCGTCAGGACCACGCGATGCGTTCGACGTACGCGCGGTGCGCGGCCACGAAGTCGCCGACGGCGTCGCCCCCGAACTTCTCCTTCGCCGTGCGCGCGAGCTCCCACGCGACCGCCGCCTCGGCCACCACCGCGAGCGCCTCGACCGCGGCGACGTCCGAGCGCTCGACCAGCGCCTGCGCCGCCTCGCCGGTGGCGAGGTCGACCGAGCCCAGCGGCTTCATCAGCGTCGGCAGCGGCTTCATGGCAGCGCGGACGACGATCTCCTCGCCGTTCGAGATCCCCGCCTCGATCCCGCCCGCGTGGTTCGTGTCGCGGCGCCGGTCGACGCGGATCTCGTCGTGGGCCGCCGATCCGAACAGGCCCGCGACGGCGAACCCGTCGCCGATCTCGACACCCTTCACGGCCTGGATCCCCATCAGCGCGAACGCGAGGCGCGCGTCGAGCCGGTCCTCCTTCGACGCATACGAGCCGAGGCCCGGCGGCACCCCGGTCACGCGAACCTCGACGATCCCCCCGACCGTGTCCCGTGCGGCCCGGGCCTCGTCGACACGGCGGCGCAGGCCTTCCTCGTCCACCGTCGTGCCGTGCACCTCGATGCCGATCGTGCCGAGCAGCGCCTTCGCGACCGACCCGGCGGCGACCTGCACCGCGGTGTGCCGCGCCGAGGCGCGCTCGAGCGCGTTCCGGACGTCGTCGTGGCCGTACTTGAGGACGCCGGGGAGGTCGGCGTGGCCCGGCCGGGGCAGCGTCACTGCTTTGACGCCCTTGCCCGCCGGCTCACCCTCGGGCGGCCACGGCGCCATCCCCCACGTCCAGTTCTTGTGATCGACGTTGCGCACGACGAGCGCCAGCGGCGTGCCGAGCGTGCGCCCGTGCCGGAGCCCGGCGAGCACCTCCACGCGGTCGGTCTCGATCTGCTGCCGCGGCGACCGGCCGTAGCCCTCCTGGCGGCGGCGAAGATCGGCGTCGATCGCCTCGCGATCGAGCAGCAGCCCGGCGGGCAGCCCGCCGACGATCGCGACGAGAGCGGGGCCGTGGCTCTCCCCGGCGGATGCGAGCGTGAGCGTCATCCCGATTAGCGTACGGCGTCGCGCATGACGTCGAGTGACGGTTCGACACCGGTCCACAGCCGGAAGCTCGCCGCGCCCTGCCGGACGAGCGCCTCGAGGCCGTCCACGACCTCGCAGCCGAGGGCGCGGGCGGCGGTGACGAGCGCCGTCTCCTCCGGCCCGTAGGCGAGGTCGACGACGGTCAGCTCCGGCCTGAGCTCGACGAGCACCTCGGCGCGGACAGGCGTGGCGTTCACGAGGAGGTCGCAACCGTCGGCGACCGGCGGCCAGTCGGTGCTCGGCGAGAAGTAGCGCGTGTCGGCGGGCAGCGCCGGCTCGAGGGTGCGGGCGGCGCCGCCGGCGCCGATCACGCACGCGCGGGTGGCCGCGATGCCCGCCAGGATCTCGCGATCGGTGTTGAAGCCGAGCACGCGGCCGTCCCGGAACACGAGGGTGTTCACGGCGTCGCCCTCGGCCTCGTCGCACGCCGCGACGACCGCCAGCTTGTGCGGGATCGTGACGTTCGCGCCCGCGAAGCCGAGCGCCCGCAGGCCCGCGACCGCGGCGACCGGGTCCTCGACGTCGTAGGCCGTGTAGTCCCAGTCCAGGCGGGCCGCGGCGAACGCGGCGTTCTGCATCCGCGGCGACAGCGAGTGGGAGACCGGATGGCCGAGCAGGGCGACGTGGCTCGTCATCAGCAGCCGTACCCGTGCGCGCACTCGTAGCGGTAGAAGTCGGAGGCCGAGCTCGTGAAGTAGTCGTGGAGCTTGTCGGGCTTGCGCACGTAGAAGAGGTAGTCGACCTTGGCGGGATGCGCCGCGGCGATCAGCGACGCGAGCCCCGGGTTGGCGATCGGGGTCGGCGGCAGGCCCTGGTGCACACGCGTGTTGTACGGGCTCGGGCTCGCGAGCTGCGACTGGAGGATCGACCGGTCGGGCGAGATGTGGAGCCCGTAGCGCAGCGTCGCGTCGATGCCCAGCGGCATCCGCGCGTGGAGGCGGTTGTACATCACGGCCGAGATCAACGGCCGCTCGGCGGGAACCGCCGCCTCGCGCTCGACCATCGAGGCGATCTTCAGGACGTCGTACGCGGTGAGGTTCTTCGAGCGGGCGTACGCGAGCCCGACTGTGCGCCACTGCGCGCAGAAGGCCTGCAGCTGCATGGCGACGAGCTGCCGCGAGGTCGTCGCGGGCAGGAAGTCGTACGTGGCCGGGAAGAGGAAGCCCTCGAGATCGGTCTGGATCGCCTTCCCGAAGCAGGGCACGCGCGCCCTGCGGGTCGCTACGAGGTACGAGGCGGCGGTCAGCCGGACCTGGCCGCGGCCCTCGCCGTCGGCGATCCGTGCCACGGTCGCGACGCGCTGGGCCATCTGGACGCGCGTGAAGCCCTCGGGAAAGACGATCCGGAACGGCTTCGGTGCTGCCGGTGGCGGCGGGGCGACGTGCTTCTGGCGGGCGTGCGGGAGGGCCAGGACGACGGCACCCGCGACCGCGCCCGCCGTCAGCGCGAGCAGCGCCAGCGCGACGATGCGGCGCCGGCGCAGCTCGGAGCGCCGGTCGCGGCCCGGCCGCGGCGGCACCGTCAGCTGCGGTTGCTCTGCCACTGGAGGTAGTCGGAGAGCAGATGGGCGGCGGCGCGGGCGTCGTCGCCGCCGGCGAGCACCGACGTGAACCGTTCGTCGTACGTCTCGACGGGCAGCGCGACCGCGGCGCGCAGCCGCTCGACGAAGGCCGCCGTCTCGCGAGCCTGCTCGCCGTGATCGCCGCGGAGCGTCAGCGGCATGCCCACGAGCAGAAGCTCGGGCTCCTCGTCGTGGATCACCGCCAGGAGGGCGGCGAAGCCGGTGTCTGTCGCGGCCCGCGGCACGACGCCGACCGGCCGGGCGATCGTGCCCGTCGCGTCGGAGACCGCCACGCCGGTTCGCGCAGAGCCGAAGTCGAGCGCCAGGACCTTCACCGCAGCGAGGCCGCGAGCAGCTCCCGTGCGCGGGCCAGCGCGTCCGCCAGCTTCCCGGGATCCTTGCCGCCCGCGCGGGCCATCGTCGGCCGCCCACCGCCGCCGCCGCCCACGATCGGCGCGATCTCGCGTACGACGTCCCCGGCCCGGACCCGCTCGGCGACGGCGTCGTCGAAGTTGGCCACCAGGTGCACGGTGCCGTTCTCGCGGGAGCCGAGCACGACGGCGGCGGGCGCCTGCCGCTGCTTGAGGCGGTCGGAGAGGTCGAGGAGGGCATCGGCGCCGAGGCCGTCGACCGCGTGGACGATCACGTTCACCCCGGCCATCACCTCGACGTCGGGCTCGACGTCGGCGACGGCGGCGGCCTCCGCCACGCGCGGCTTCTTCGCCTCGCGCCGGGCCTGCTCGAGCTCGGCGCGGAGGTCCTGCAGCTCGCGCGAGCGGCCCTCGAGGACGCTCCACGCTCCGCCCGAGGTGACCGCCTCGATCCGGCGGGCGCCCGAGCCGACCGAGCCCTCGCTCAGCAGCACGAACGGCCCGATCTCGGCCGTCGACCGCACATGGGTGCCGCCGCAGAGCTCGGTCGAGTAGCCGTCGATCTCGACGACGCGCACGATGTCGCCGTACTTCTCGCCGAACAGCGCCATCGCGCCGAGGGCGCGCGCCTCGGCGATCGGCGTCTGGAACGTGCGCACCGGGAGGGCGGCGAAGATCTTCTCGTTGACGATGCGCTCGACGCGCGCGCGCTCGTCACCCGACAGCGCGTGCGGGTGCGTGAAGTCGAACCGGAGCTTGTCGGGCCGGACCGCCGAGCCGGCCTGCTTCACGTGGTCGCCGAGGACGTCGCGCAGGGCCTGGTGGAGCAGATGGGTGGCGGTGTGGTTGGCCATCGTCGGGAAGCGAGTCGACCAGGCCACGACCGCGCGCACACGATCGCCGGCGGCGAACCCGGAGCCGGTGAGGATCAGCACCTGGTCGTCGCCGAACTTGTACGCCGCGTGCAGCGCCGCCTGCGCCCCCGTCTCCTCGTTGACGAGCTCGCCGGCGTCGGTCACCTGGCCGCCGCTGTCGGCGTAGAACGGCGACTCCCGCAGCTTGCAGATGAACGTCCCGTCGCCGAGCTCGGCGAGCGCGCCGATCTGGGTGAGCACGTCCGTCTGCTCGTAGCCGACGAAGCGGCTCTCGAAGCCGGCCGACCGGGCGAACTCGGCCGCACGCTGCACGTCGGTCTTCTCGCCGCCCGCGCGGGAGATCTCGCGGTGGCCCTCCATCAGGTCGCGGAAGCCGTCGGTGTCGACCTGCTGGCCGCGCTCCTCGGCCAGCTCCTGGGTGAGCTCGATCGGGAAGCCGAACGTCGCGGCGAGGGTGAACGCGTCCTCTCCGGTGATCGCCGGTGCGCCGGCCAGCACCTCGAACTCCTTGAGGCCACGCTGGAGCGTCTCGCGGAACCGCTCCTCCTCGACGCGGACGACGCGGATGATCTCGGCGGCGTGCTCCTTCAGCTCGGGATACGCGTCGCCCATCTGCTCGATCACGATCGCCGGCAGACCCTCGATCCGCTCCAGGCCGATGCGCTGGGCCTGCTGGATCGCGCGGCGGAGGAGGCGCCGGCAGATGTAGCCACGGCCCTCGTTCGACGGGACGACACCTTCGGAGATCAGGAAGCTGACCGCGCGGCCGTGGTCGGCGAGCACGCGGTGGGCGCGCTGCGAGATCTCGCTGTCGCGATAGGCGACCCCGGACTCGGCTTCGACCCAGTCCATGATCAGCCTGAAGCCGTCGGTGTCGAAGACCGAGTCGACCCCCTGCAGGACGCACATCGTGCGCTCGAGCCCGAGCCCGGTGTCGACGTTCTGGGCCGGCAGCGGCTCGAGCTTGTTCCCGGGCCGCAGGTCGTACTCCATGAAGACGAGGTTGTAGATCTCCATGTAGCGGTCGCAGTGGCCCGGCCCGCACGCCGGGTCGCCGCACGCGTAGGCCTCACCGCGGTCGTAGAAGATCTCGGAGCACTGGCCGCACGGGCCGGTCTCGGCGGCCTGCCAGAAGTTGTCCTTGCCGAGCCGCACGATCCGGTCGGAGGGGATGCCGACGCGCTCCCAGGCGGCGATCGCGATCGCGTCCTCCTCGAGCCCGAGCACCGGGTCGCCCTCGTTGACCGTGGCCCAGAGACGCTCGGGATCGAGCTCCATCACCTTGGTCACGAAGTCCCACGCGTAGTCGACGGCCTCGTCCTTGAAGTAGTCGCCGAACGAGAAGTTGCCGAGCATCTCGAAGAACGAGCAGTGACGCTCGGTGCGGCCGACGTCGTCGAGGTCGGTGTCCTTGCCACCCGCCCGCAGGCACTTCTGCACGCTGACGACGCGGCTCGCGGGCGGCTCCTTCGTGCGCAGGAAGTACGGCTTGAACTGCTGCATCCCGGCGACGATGAAGAGCGTCGTCGGGTCGTCGGCGGGCGGGATCAGCGAGTGCGACGGCACGCGCAGATGACCGCGCTCGGCATAGAACGCCTGAAACGCCTCGCGCAGGTCGGCCGTGGTTCTCACGGCGGACAGTTTACGGGCGCGCGCCCCGGCCTCTCGAGCTTCCTCCGAGCGGGAGCGGGCCTATTCGGCCGGGTGCTCGAGCTCGTCTTCGAGGTCCTGCTCGCGCCGGGCGGCTGCGGCCTTCGCCTCGTCGACGGCGCCACGCCAGTTTCGGCTCGTCTTGAAGGCCGACCAGCCGTGCGAGACGCCCGCCGCGGCGCCCGCGAGCTTCTGGGCGGGCTTCTTGACGACGGCGCTCGCCGTCCGCACCGCCTGGTCGACCGCCTCCACCGCCTCGGCGGCGCTGTCGGTGACCTGGTCGAGCTTGTCGAGTTGCGCGTTCACCCGGTCGACGGAGCCGCCGACCTTGTTGATGACCGGCAGCACCTCGCGCTCGGTGCCCCTGATGAGCGACGACAGCCGGTCGAACGTCGCCGCGAGCCGGAAGAACGCCCACCCCAGCCCGAGCCCGACCGCGACGAGGAACACCGCGAGGGCGACATAGGCGACGTTGCCGTACGCGAATGCGAGAGTCGTCATGACGGCAGCCTAGTCCGCCGAGGCGGACGTCACCAATCCCGAGCCGACGACGACGTCGCCGTCGTAGAGCACGGCGGCCTGGCCGCGGGCGACGCCGAAGGCGGGCTCGTCGAGTGTCAGCCGGAACCCCGACGCCGTCTCCTCGACGCGCCCGGGCACCGCCGGCGACCGGTAGCGCAGCTTGACGGACACGCGGTCGGGGGCAGAGAAGAGCCGTCCGCGGGCGGTGACGCGCGTCCGCCCGAGCGAGCTGCGCGGCCCGATCGTGACCGTGTTCGTGCGTGGGTTCGTCGCCAGCGCGAACAGCGGCTCGGAGCCGGAGACGCGGAGCCCGCGGCGCTGGCCCGGCGTGAACTGCCAGTAGCCGTCGTGCGTCCCCACCCGCCGCCCGGCCTCGTCGACGATCTCCCCCACCCGCGTGGTGAGCCCGCGGCGGCCGAGGAACGCGCGATAGTCGTCGCCCGCCAGGAAGCACGCCTCCTGGCTCTCCGGCCGGCCCGCGGCCTCGAGCCCGGCCGCCTCGGCCTGGGCGATCGTCTCGTCCTTCGTCTGCTCGCCGAGCGGGAACCACACCCGGTCGAAGCACCGCGGATCGACCCGCGCGAGCATGTAGCTCTGATCCTTCCGCTCGTCGGCCGCACGGGCGAGCAGGAGCCTCCCGCGGTGCTCGACGATGCGGGCGTAGTGGCCTGTGGCGAGCACCGGAGCGCCGACTCGGCGCGCGAACGCGAGCAGCTCGGAGAAGCGGAAGCCGCCGTTGCAGCGGATGCACGGGTTCGGCGTCTCGCCACGCGCGTACCCGCGGACGAACGGTGCCACCACCGCCCGCCGGAACTCCTCGCGCAGGTCGAGCGTGACGTGCGGCAGCCCGAGGCGGTGGCACGTCTCGCGTGCAGCGACGACCGCGCTCGGCGAGCAGCAGGCGCGCTCCGAGTCGGGCCCGTCGGGGTCGAGCCAGAGTCTGAGGGTCACCCCGACGGCCCCGGGGCCGGCCCGCAGGAGCGCCACCGCGCTGTCGACGCCGCCGCTGAGCGCCACGGCGACCCGCTGCGGGTCGAGCCGCGCCCGCACGGCGGGCGCCAGCGCGTTCGCGAGCGCGTCGACCGGCAGGGTCTCGCCCCCGACCGCGGCCGCCTCGAGCAGCGTCAGGCCGCGCAGGTCGGCCGCGACGCCGGGAGCCTCCGCGTCGACGATCCGGCCGTGCTCGACCCGGAGCCGGACGGCCGCCCAGTCCTGGCCTCGCGCCGAGTCGCCGTAGAGCTCCTGCATGCGGCCAGGGTAGTGAGAAACCGAGGGGGAGCCGAAGCTCCCCCTCACATCGCTCCGACCCGGCCGATCTCGCCGCGTCCGTGTGAACCTGGACAAGCCAGGTGGGTGCCGTGCGATCCGTCGGACGCCAGGCGCCTAGGCTCGACTCGGGCTCCCTTTCACATGGTGTTGGTTCTACATGGATACGCGGCTTCGCGAACCGTGTCGAGCAACACGGGAACTGTAGCCGGACAGGTGCCTCACCCGACCCGGGCATACGACCACGTGACCGTCTGCACCCCGCCCAGGCCGAGCAGCCGGGCCAGCGCGGTCGTGACGTCGAACTGCCGGCCCGGCCCGTACGGGCCGCGGTCGACCACCTCGGTGAGGACGCGCCGCTTCCCGAACGTGAGGTACAGGAGCGTGCCGCAGGGCAGAGTCGGGTGGGCGACCCCCAGCGTGCCGACTCCGAGCGTGGCACCACACGCCGTCCGGTGGCCTACGGTCTCGGGCCCCGCCGCTCCGACGAGCGCGGAGTAGCTTCCGACCGCGGCCGGCAGCGGTGCCGCGTGGCGTGAGGTGTGGCGTGCCGCGTGCGTGTGGGCCGTCGCCGTGAGCGCGATCGCCCCCGCGAGCAGGGCGACGGCTGCGAGCGCGAGCTGGCGCTCGACCACCCCCATCGTCAGTCGTCCGCCGTGCCCGGCAGGCCCCGCGTCGCCGGCGGGCCTGCGGGCACGCTCACCCGGAGCGGCGGGTCGCCCGCCCGCCCCCTGCGGCGACGGCCCGCGGGCTCCGCGAACGGGTCGAGCGTGTGCAGGGCGGTCGGCCCGTCGTAGGGAACCGGCGGCACGGGCGGCACCGGCGGTTCAGCCGGCACGACATCGCGAACGGGCTTGGGCCGCCGGGGCGGTGGCAGCGGCTCGGCCGGGAGCGACGAGGCGAGCCACGGATCGACGACGGTGGGAGCGGACACCTCGTCGCCGCGCTCGGGCGACGCGAGCGGCCACGCGCCGAGCACCTCGGTGCGAACGGCGGGCGGTGCGACCCAGGTCGGCGCGTCGTCGGGCCTCGGGCGGGGCCGGGGTCTGCGCTGCTCGACGACGACCGGAGGCGGCAGGTCGGTGCGCGGGACGTAGTAGCGCGGCGGCAGCCCGCTCGCGTAGTGCGGCCGGCCACGCCAGGCCGCCCACTCGAGCGCGGCGACCAGGAGCCACCCGAGCGCCATGACGCCGACGATCTCGGCGTCGCCGAGCCGCGCGTAGGCCAGGGCGGCCGCGAGCCCGCCCAGGAAGACGACCTCGCAGCCGAGCCGTACGGCGCCGCGGTCGGTCATCGGCCTCCGGCTACTCGGCTTTCTTCAGCACGTCGATGCCCAGCTCGCGCAGCGCCGCGGACGGGTACGCGGTCGGAGCGCCGGTGAGCGGGTCGGAGCCGCTCGAGACCTTCGGGAAGGCGATCACCTGGCGGATGTCCGGCTCGTCGGCCATCCGGGCCACGAACCGGTCGATGCCCATGGCGAAGCCGCCGTGCGGCGGCGCCCCCATCGCGAGCGCCTCGAGCAGGAAGCCGAACTTGTCGTTCGCCTCCTCCTCGCCGAGGCCCATCGTCCGGAAGACACGCTGCTGGACGCCGACGTCGTGGATCCGGATCGACCCGGAGCCGAGCTCCCACCCGTTCCAGATCAGGTCGTAGTGCTGACCCTGGACTCCGGTGGGGTCCGCTTCGTCCCAGCTCTCGGAGCCGGCGACCGGGGCGGTGAACGGGTGGTGCAGGAACGTCCAGGCGCCGGTGTCGGGGTCGCGCTCGAAGAGGGGGAAGTCGATCACCCAGTGGAACGCGTGGGCGGCCGGGTCGGCGAGCGAGAGCTCACGGCCGAGGTGGGTGCGCAGGCCGCCGAGCACGCGCGCGACCTGCTCCTCGTCGCCGGCCGCGAAGAGGACGGTCGACCCCGGTGGGGCCGCGAACGCCGCCAGCTCCTGCTCGGAGAGGAACTTCGCGATCGGAGAGCGCACCTCGCCGCCGGGATCGGCGACGATGTAGGCGAGCCCGCGCGCCCCCCACTCCTTCGCGACCTCCTCGAGCCGCGCCAGGTCACTGCGCGAGAACGCCTGCGGGGCGACCAGGTAGCGCACGCAGGCGGCGCTGCCGAAGACCGAGAAGCCCGAGCCGCGCGTGACGGCGGTTGCGTCCCGGATCTCGAGGCCGTAGCGGAGATCCGGCTTGTCGGAGCCGTAACGGGCGATCGCATCCGCGTAGGCGAGCCGCGGGAACGGCCGCGCCGGCGGCGTCCGGCCGAGCGCCTCGAACGAGGCGACGACGCACGCCTCGAGCACGTCGAGGACGTCCTCCCGCTCGGCGAAGGCCAACTCCAGATCGAGCTGCCGGAACTCGAACTGCCGGTCGGCGCGCAGGTCCTCGTCCCGCCAGCAGGTGGCGATCTGGTAGTAGCGGTCGAGCCCGCCGACCATGCAGAGCTGCTTGAACAGCTGCGGCGACTGGGCGAGCGCGAAGAAGCGGCCCGGCTGGAGCCGCACCGGCACCAGGAAGTCGCGCGCCCCCTCCGGCGTGCCGCGAGTCATCGACGGCGTCCAGATGTCGATGAAGCCGAGCTCGTCCATCGTGCTGCGGATCGCGGCGATCACCGTGTGCGAGAGGCGCAGGTTGCGCTGCATCCGCTCGCTGCGCAGGTCGAGCCAGCGGTAGCGCAGGCGGATCGTCTCGTCGACGCCGCCCTCGTCGACCTGGAACGGCAGCGGGGTCGAGCGCGACACGATCGTGAGGCGGTCGACCTGGATCTCCACCTCGCCGGTCGGCAGGTTCGGGTTGACGGCCTCCGCCGCGCGGGCGACGACCTCTCCTTCGGCCTGGAGCACGAACTCGTTGCGCACCTCACGGGCCGCGGCCGCCGCCTCGGGCGCGCGCTCGGGGTTGAGCACGAGCTGGGTCTTGCCGGTGTGGTCGCGCAGGTCGACGAACACGAGCCCACCGTGGTCGCGGCGCGTGTCGGCCCAGCCCGCGACAGTGACGCGACGGCCGATGTCGGCCGCGCGCAGCTCGCCGCAGCGGAGATCGCGCCACTTGCTCATCGGCCGGTGAGGGTAGCGACGACGTCGTCCAGCGCCACCGTCCGCTCCGAGCCGTCCTGGCGAAGCGCGACGCCTGCCGTGCCGACGACCGCGACCGTCCGCGCCCGGACTCGGCCCGCCTGCGTGAGCTGGCCCTTCAGCGAACGGCCGGCGTAGTCGATGTCGGCGCTCAGGCCGGCACGGCGAAGCGCGCCGAGGATCTCGACGACGCGCTCGTGCCGGGACGCGTCCTCGACGACGAGGAACACGTCGAGTCCCGGCAGCCCGGCCGTCACGCCTTCGGCCTCGAGCGCGATCAGAGCCCGCTCGATCCCCGCGCCGAAGCCGATCCCGGGCGTCGACGGCCCGCCGAGCTGCTCGACCAGCCCGTCGTAGCGGCCGCCCGAGCAGATCTGCGGCTGCGCCGTCTCGGCCGGGTTGACGAACTCGAAGACGGTGCGCGTGTAGTAGTCGAGGCCGCGGACGAGCGTCGGCGCCAGCTCGTACTCGATCCCGAGCAGGTCGAGGGAGCGGCGCACCGCCGCGAAATGCTCGCGGCAGGCGTCACACAGCGAGTCGCCGATCCTCGGCGCGGCCGCGAGCGCCTCGCGCACGGCCGGGCTCTTCACGTCGAAGACCCGCAGCGGGCTGCGCTCGCGCTTCTGGCGGGCATCGTCGTCGAGGAGACCGGCGTTGGCGTCGAGCCAGGCGTTCAGCTCGGCGAGATACGCGGGACGGCACACGGCGTCGCCGATCGAGTTCAGCTGCAGGACGTACTTCGTGATCCCGACGCGCCGCGCGAACTCGGCGTACAGATGGACGATCTCGGCGTCGAGCGCGGGATCGGCCGACCCGAAGGCCTCCACCGAGCACTGCCAGTGCTCGCGGTAGCGCCCCTTCTGAGGCGCCTCGTACCGGTACATCGGCGCCACGGTGTAGACCTTCACCGGCTGCGGCTCCTTGTGCATGCCGTGCTCGATGTACGCCCTGGCGATCGGCGCCGTCCCCTCCGGCTTGAGCGTCAGCGAGCGGCCGCCACGGTCGGTGAACGTGTACATCTCCTTCTGCACCACGTCCGAGCCCGCCCCCGACGTGCGCGAGAACACCTCGGTGTCCTCGAAGTTCGGGGTCTGGATGCGGCGGTACCCGAACGACTCCGCGACCTCGGCGAGCGTCCCCGTGACGCGCTGCCACAGGGGCTGTTCGGATGGCAGGACGTCGTGGGTTCCGCGGGGTGCCTGGAACTTCACGATCCGCGCAACTCGGAGAGGAACGGGTTCGAGGCGAGCTCTCGGCCGAGCGTCGTGGACGGCCCGTGCCCGGGATGGACGACGGTGTCGGCCGGGAACCGGTCGAGCAGCGAGCGCACCGACTCGACGAGGGTCGCCCAGTCGCCGCCCGGCAGGTCGGTGCGGCCGACCGAGCCGGCGAACAGCAGGTCGCCCGAGAAGAGATGGCCGGCGGCATGGAACGCGATGTGGCCGTGTGAGTGCCCGGGCACGTCCACGACGTCGAACGTCAGGCCGGCGACGGCGATCTCGTCGCCGCCCGACACGACGTGCGCCGGATCGTGCGGCGGGACGCGCATGCCGCCCCGCGTCTCGCCCGCGCGCAGCGCCTCGACCTCGGCGGCGGGCGCCCAGACGTCGGCCCCCGTGGCAGCGGCGAGCGCGGCGACCCCTCCGACGTGGTCGACGTCGGTGTGCGTGATCAGGATCCCGACGGGCCGGGTGTGCATGACGGCGATCTCGATGCGGAGCGGCGCGGGATCGTCACCCGGGTCGATCACGACCGCGTCGGGCGCGCCCCGCTCGGCCCGCACGACGTAGCAGTTCGACCGGAACGGCCCCATGACGAAGCTGTCGACGACGAGCGTCAGCTCGGCCCCCTCACCGCTTCGAGGTCGGCTCGGGCGCCTGCCCGCTGCGCTTCAGGTAGGTGCGGTAGGCGAGGCGGTCGGCCCAGTAGGTGAGCGGGACGAACAGCACGACGTAGATCCCGGCGGTCACCGCCCGGCTCGACTGCGACCCGCCCTTCAGGACGAAGACGAACAGGACGAACATGCCCGCGCCCATCAACCCGCCTCGCTTGAACGCGCGCTGCCAGGTGGGCGGCTGCACGACCCTGAGCGTCCGCTGGCGCTGCCCCCGCTTGTTCGGTGCGCCCTTCGACCCGGACTGCTTCGCGGTGCGGGCCGGGCTCTTCGTGCGGGTGTCGCGCTCGGGGCGCGGCTCGTCGGGGAGCTCGTTGCCGTCCTCGTCGCGCAGCACGAACTCGTATTCGTGCCGGAACGATCGTTCGCGGCGCCGCCGTTGCTTGCGGGTGGGCATCGACGCAGGTTAGCCGTAGACCCGAACGCCGCTCCGTACGACGCCTGTCACGATGTCGCCGGCGAGGTGGTAGGCGAGATACCGCCAGTCGGGAGCGTCGAGCAGGACGACATCGGCGCGGTAGCCGGGCGCGAGGCGGCCACGGTCGGCTGAGAGCCCGAGCACGTGGGCGGCGTTCACCGTCACCGCCGCCAGCGACTCGGCAGGCGCGAGCCGCAGCTGGGTCGCCGCGAGCGAGCAGACGAGCGGCAGGCTCGTCGTGAACGAGCTGCCCGGGTTGAAGTCGGTCGCGAGCGCGATCGCGGCCCCGGCGTCGACCAGCGCGCGGGCCGGCGGCATCGAACGTCCGAGGAACAGCGCGCTCGCGGGCAGCAGGACGCCGGTGACGTCGCTCGCCGCCAGTGCCGCCACGCCGTCGGCGCCGGTCGCTTCGAGATGGTCGACCGAGCGCGCGCCGAGCGCGACGGCGAGCGGGATCGCCCCGGCCTCGGTGAACTGGTCGCCGTGCAGGCGCAGGGCGAGGCCGGCCGCCGCGCAGGCGACGAGGTAGCGCTCGGCGAGCTCCCGGTCGAACGCGCCCCGCTCCAGGAAGACGTCGGCGGCGTCCGCGATCCGCGCCGCCTCGGGCAGTACCTCGGCCAGCGCGTAGTCGACGTATGCGCCCGCGTCCGCGTACCCGGGCGGCACGGCGTGCGCCCCGAGCCAGGTCGGGCTCCCGCCGGCTGCACGCACGGCACGAAGCGACGCGAGCTCCGTCTCCCGGTCGAGCCCGTAGCCCGACTTGCCCTCCCACGTCGTCGTGCCGTGCCGCAGCAGCCGGCCCGCGTGCACGGCGACCCGTTCGTGCAGCGCCGCCTCGCCGAGCGCCCGCGTCGCCCTGACCGTCGCCAGGATGCCGCCGCCCGCCGCATGGAGCTCCTCGTAGCCCGCGCCCGCGGCCCGTAGCGAGAACTCCTCGACGCGGTCGCCGCCGAACGCCGGGTGCGTGTGGCAGTCGACCAGGCCGGGAATCGCGCAGAGACCGCGCCCGTCGAGCTCGACCACGTCGGGCGGCACGTCGCCGGCACGCAGGTTGCGCTCGGAGCCGACCGCCGCGATCCGCTCGCCGTCGCACAGGAGCCAGGCGCCCTCGAGCAGGTCGACCGCGCCGAGCGCCGAGCCGCGGAGCGGCGCCTCGTGGCCCGCCGGTGACGCGAGCTGCGCCAGGTTGCGGATCAGCAGCCCGGGCACGCGCCGCCCGCTACTGCGCACCGGTGGGCTTGCGGATGCCGAACTCGTCGGCCGCCGCCACCGCCTCGGGATAGCCGGCGTCGAGGTGCCGGACGACGCCCATCCCCGGATCGGTGGTGAGAACGCGCTCGAGACGTGCCGCCATCTCGTCCGTCCCGTCGGCGACGACGACCATGCCCGCGTGGATCGAATTGCCGATGCCGACGCCGCCGCCGTGGTGGACGCTCACCCAGGTCGCGCCCGCCGCCACGTTGACGAGCGCGTTCAGGATGGGCCAGTCCGCGATCGCGTCGGAGCCGTCACGCATCGCCTCGGTCTCGCGGTAGGGCGAGGCCACCGAGCCGGCGTCGAGGTGGTCGCGGCCGATGACGACCGGCGCCGAGACGCGGCCCGAGCGGACGAGCTCGTTGATCGCCAGACCGGCCTTCGCGCGGTCGCCGTAGCCGAGCCAGCAGATCCGTGCGGGCAGCCCCTGGAAGGCGATCCGCTCCGGCGCGAGCTCGAGCCACCGTTGCAGGAGCGCGTCGTCGGGGAACAGCTGCCGCAGCTCGGCGTCGATCGTCGCAATGTCGGCGGGATCGCCGGACAGGGCCGCCCAGCGGAACGGGCCGATGCCGCGACAGAAGAGCGGGCGGATATAGGCCGGGACGAAGCCCGGGTATGAGAAGGCCTCCGCTAGTCCACCCGCCTGGGCCTCACCTCGCAGGTTGTTGCCATAATCGAAAACATAGCTGCCGGCCCGGACGAACTCGAGCATCCCCTCGACGTGCGCCGCGATCGACGCGCGCGCCCGCCGCAGGTACTCGTCCGGATCGGACGTGCGCAGCGCATTCCCCTCGGCGACGGAGAGCCCCTGCGGCACGTACCCGGTCAGCGGATCGTGTGCAGCGGTCTGATCCGTGACGAAGTCGAAGTGCTCGCCGCGGCGGGCGAGCTCGGGCACGACGTCGGCGGCGTTGCCGAGCAGGCCGACCGAGAGCGCGCGGCCCTCGGCCGCCGCAGCGCGCACACGCGCGAGCGCATCCTCCAGCGAGTCGGTCGCCTCGTCGAGGTACCGCGTCTCGAGCCGGCGGTCGATCCGCGTCTGGTCGACCTCGACGCAGAGAATCGCACCGCCGGCCAGCGTCGCCGCGAGCGGCTGCGCGCCGCCCATGCCGCCGAGCCCGGCGGTGAGGATC
>CAYXXE010000030.1:0-18593 GCA_964468985.1 uncultured Gaiellales bacterium
GCGCTGATCTTCGACCTCGACGGCACGCTCGTCGACACCGTGTACGCGCACGTGTTCGCCTGGCAGTCGGCGTTCGCGGAGGCCGGGATGCCGATCGACGGCTGGCGCATCCATCGCCGCATCGGTATGAGCGGCGGCCTCTTCGCGCGGGCGGCGGCGCGCGAGATCGGCCGCGAGCTGGCGCCGGTCGAGGTCGAGGAGCTCCAGCGGCGCCACGGCGAGATCTTCCTGGAGCTGCTGCCCGACCGCCGGCCGCTGCCGGGCGCCGTCGAGCTGCTCGCCGAGCTGCGGGCGAACGGCGTCGTCCACGGCATCGCCACGTCGGGCCGGCGTCCCGAGATCGACGAGTCGCTGGCCGTGCTCGGCGTCGGCTCCGACATCGTCGTCGTCGAGCGGGGCGACGTGGCCCGGGCGAAGCCGGAGCCCGACCTCTTCCTGGCGTGCGCCGAGCGGCTCGAGATGCCGCCGGCCGAGTGCTATGTCGTCGGCGACGCCGTCTGGGACCTGCTGGCCGCACGCCGCGCCGGGATGCTCTCGGTCGGCGTCCTGTCGGGCGGCTACGGCCAGGCCGAGCTCGAGAGCGCCGGCGCCTATCGCGTGTACCGCGACGCGGAGGAGCTCCGCACGTCGCTCGACCAGCTCGGCGTGCTGCCGTGACGGTCCGCATCGGCCTGCTCTCGACGGCCGACATCAACCAGGCGATCCTCGGTGCGCGAGCCGCCGACGCGCCGTTCGAGATCGCGGCCGTCTCATCGCGGGACGGCGCCCGAGCGGAGGCGTACGCGGCTGAGCACGGGATCGCGCGAGCGTTCGGCTCGTACGAGCTGCTGCTCGCCGACGACCGGATCGACGCGGTCTACATCGCGCTGCCGAACGCGCTCCACTTCGACTGGACGATGCGCGCCCTGCGGGCCGGTAAGCACGTGCTCGTCGAGAAGCCGTTCACGCGCCGGCCCGAAGAGGTCGAGGCGGCCTGGGACGAGGCCGGGCGCCTCGGCCTCGTGGTCGTCGAGGGCTACATGTGGCGGCACTCGGCGCAGACGCGGCTCATCCTCGAGCTG
Organism: uncultured Gaiellales bacterium; assembly: GCA_964468985.1. Taxonomy (GTDB): domain Bacteria; phylum Actinomycetota; class Thermoleophilia; order Gaiellales; family Gaiellaceae; genus PALSA-600. The sequence continues at coordinate 1,062 of CAYXXE010000030.1, forward strand.
CTCCCTGCGCTCGGCGAGCTGCAGGCGATCCACTCCGCCTTCTTCGACCCGGTGCTCCGCGAGCACGACGTGCGCTTCGACCGCGCGCTCGGGGGCGGCTCGCTGCTCGACATCGGCTGCTACTGCGTCGGCGCGGCTCGGCTGCTGGCCGGCCGCGAGCCGGCTGCCGTGGCGGGAGAGGCATGGTCGGGCCGGGGCGGGGTGGACGAGCGGTTCGCCGGGCTGCTCCGCTTCGACGACCTCGTCGCGACCTTCGCCTGCGGCTTCGCCGGCAAGGCGAACAGCCTCGACGTCGTCGGGAGTGAAGGCTCGCTGCACGTGACCCGGGCCTACTCCGAGCCGGACGGCAGGGTGCTGCTCAACGGCAGCGAGCACCGCAGCGAGCCGGGCGGCGACTACCGCGCCCAGCTCGACGACTTCTGCGCCGCGATCCGGGGCGAGCGTGCGCCGCTCGTGAGCCGTGCCGACACCGTGGCCCAGGCGGCCTCGCTCGCGGCTCTGCTGGAGTCGGCGGCCGCCGGCGGCGGGCGGGTCAGCTTGCCGCAGGCGTGACGGTGTGGCTGATCCGCACCGGCACGCCGCCGGCGAGCGTCTGATAGACGACGCAGTAGCGCTCGGTCAGCGCGAACAGCGCGTCGAGCTCCTCGGGTCCGGCCGACGACTCGACGTCGAAGGCGAGCCTGATCGACCGGAAGCCGACGGGTGCCTCGCGCGAGACGGCCATCGTGCCCCGGAAGTCGAGATCGCCCTCCGCGGTCACACGGCCGCCCGTCAGCGCGATGCCGCGGTTGACGGCCACCGAGCGGAGGGTCACCCCGGCGCAGGCGACGAGCGCCTGCAGCAGCATGTCGCCCGAGCAGGCGGCGGTGCCGTCGCCGCCGCTCGCCGGATGCAGGCCCGCCTCGACGAGCGCCCGGCCGGTCTGGACCGAGCACGCGACCGCCTCGGCGCCCAGCTCGCCGTCGGCCCGGAGCGTCACGAGCGCCGAGTCGGGCTCGTCGCGATACCGCTGCTTGAGCGGCGCCTGCAACGCCCGCAGTTCTTCGCCGTCCACGGAAATGGTTGTAGCATTGCGCCGCGTGCCCAGGTATCTGATCGTCAGGTCGTTCGATGTCGGTGAGGGCGACATGCCCGCGGTCGGGCGCCGCTCGCGGCAGATCGCGGAGGAGCGGTTCCCCGAGATCGGCTGGGAGCACAGCCATGTCACCGTCGACGACCGCGGCTATGTCCGGACCTTCTGCATCTACTCGGGGCCGGACGAGGAGACCATCCGCGAGCACGCCGTGGCGCTCGGACAGCACACGATCGACTCGCTGCACGAGATCGCCGGGGACGTCACCCCCGCCGACTTCCCCGGTTAGCCGCCGCCTTCGCCGCCGCCGAGGCCGAGCAGTCGGGCGTCCTCCAGGTGGTAGACAGCCTGGTGCGCGACCGCCAGGCGCCGCTTGATCGCCACCCGCCGCTCGCCGTCCTCCTCCGCGACCAGTCCCAGCGCCTCGCGGTAGAAGTCCACCGCGCGCTCCTTCGCCCAGCCGCGCTCGGACTGCTCGGCCGCCGCCACCAGGTAGTCGATCGCCCGGCTCTTGTCGCCGGCATCGCGCCACTGGCGGGCGATCGCCGCGCCGGCCTCGCCGATCTCGGAGGTCGTCTCCTCGAGGAAGCGCGCGCACTGGGCGTGCCGCTCGTGGCGGCGGGCGCGCGGCAGCAGGTCGTAGGCGACGTCGCGGATCAGGACATGCTTGAACGTGTACTGCTGGTCGCCCTCGATCGCCGAGACGCGCTCCCGGCGGACGAGGTCGCGGCGCTCGAGCGCCGCGAGGTGCTCGGGGAGCCGGTCGGGGTCGTCCGCCATCCGCTCGAGCGCCCCGCGCCAGAACACCTTGCCCTGCACGGCCGCGTCCAGCAGGACGGTGCGCTCGGCCGGGGGCAGGGCATCGAGCCGGGCCGCGACGATGCCGCGGACGGTCGTCGGGAGCGAGCCCGGCGGCCCGGGCGACGTCTCCGCCGCGGCCGCGGCGAGCTGCTCGATGAACAGCGGGTTGCCTTCGGCCATCTCGGCGAAGAGCTCGGCCCGCTCGTCGAGCCGGCCGAGCGGCAGCGTCGTCAGCAGCTGCGTCGCCAGCTCGCGGGCCTCGGGCCCCGACAGCGACTCCAGCTGCAGGGACGTGGCGGCGGGGAGGCCGCCGCCCCAGGCCGGGCGCGCGTCGAGCAGCTCCGGCCGGGCGAGCACGAGCAGCAGCACCGGTACGTCGCGCAGTCGCGAGGCGAGCATGTCGACGAGGTCGAGGAGGCTCGCGTCGGCCCAGTGCAGATCCTCGAAGACGAGCACCAGCGGGCGGCCCTCGGCCGCCGCCTCGATGAAGCCGCGCACCGAGAAGAACAGGGTCTCCCGGTCTGCGACGGTGCCCTCGGTGTCGAGGCCGAGCAGGATGGCGAGGTGGTCGGCGACGGCGTTCGCATCGACGCCGAGCAGCGCGGTGACGGTGTCGTGCAGCTTCCGGATCCCCGTCTCGACCGGGTCGCTCTCGAAGATGCCGCAGAGCTGCTTGAGCTGGGCCGCGAAGGCGCCGTAGGCGCTCGAGTCGCGGTACGGCAGCGACCGGCCGCGCACGGTGCGGCCCTCGAGCTCGCCCATCCGGCTCCCGAACTCGACCGCGAGGCGTGTCTTGCCCACGCCCGCCGTCCCGAGCACCGTGACCAGCTGCGGCCGCCGCTCCTCGACCGTCCGCTCCCAGATCCCGCGGAGCGCGTCGAGCTCGCGAGTGCGCCCGACGAGCGGCCGGCTCGAGAGCCGGCGCTCGCCGGCCGGCATCGCGGCGCGAACGGCGACCCAGGCCGCGAGCGGGGCGGACTTGCCCTTCGCGATCACCGGCTCGGCCGGCTCGTAGACGATCGCGTCCCGCGTGCCGGCGTACGTCTCCTCGCCGACGATGATGCCGTTCACCGGCGCGGCCGACTGCAGGCGGGAGGCGGTGTTGACGACGTCGCCGGCGACCATCGCCTCCCCGAGCTCGGGCCTCGACCCGAGCGAGACGAGCGCCTCGCCGGTGTTGACGGCGATCCGGATCTGCAGGTCGAGCCGTTCGTCGCTCTCGTTCAGGGCGCGGACGCTCTCACGCACCGCCAGGGCTGCGCGGGTCGCGCGCTCGGCGTCGTCGCCGAAGGCGGTCGGTGCGCCGAAGACCGCCATCACCGCGTCGCCGATGAACTTCTCGACGACGCCGCCGAACGACTGGATCTCGCGGCGGACGCACTCGTGGTAGGGCGTCAGGATCGCCCGCACGTCCTCCGGGTCGAGCCGCTCGGCGCGCGCAGTGAACCCGACCAGATCCACGAAAACGACGCTGACGACGCGCCGCTCCTCGACCGCCTGCGCGCCGCCCGCGGCCAGCGGGCTGCCGCAGGCGAGGCAGAAGCGGGCGATCGCGGGATTCTCCTGGCCGCAGGCGCGACAGTGCTGCATCGGTAGAGAGTACGCCGCGCGCGCTTCAGCGCTTCTTGCCGGGGTTCAACAGGCCTTTCGGGTCGAAGGCCTGCTTGATCCGCCGATGCAGGTCGTAGCCGACCTCGCCCAGCTGCCCCTCGAGCTGACCGCGCTTCAGCCAGCCGATCCCGTGCTCGCCCGTCACGGTGCCGCCGAGGCGCAGGGCGAGGGCGAACAGGTCGTGGCAGGCGGCGTCCGCGCGCTCCGCGTCGCCCGGCTCGTCGGGCGAGAAGAGGAAGTTCGAGTGGATGTTGCCGTCGCCCGCATGCCCGAACGAGAGGGCAGGGACGCCGTGGCGCGCGCCGATCGCGAGCGTCTCGGCCGCCACGTCCCGCAGCCGGTCGAGCGGCACCGCGATGTCCTCGCTGTACACCCCGCCGCGCTGCGCGAGGACCGCGAAGCCGACACCGCCACGCCAGCGCCAGAGCGCGGCGACCTCGGCCGGATCGTCGGGCGCATGGACTGCGACCGCGTCGTCGGCGAGCGCCGCCCGCAGCTCGGCGGCGACGTGCCGCGCCTCGACCGCGGCACCGTCGGCCTCCGTGATCACCATGAAACCGGTGCCGTCCGGCAGCTCGAACGGGAACGACCCACCCGCGTAGTCGAGCGTCACGCCGTCCAGGTACTCGATCACCGCCGGCACGACGCCCGAGGCGAGCACCCGCTCGATCGCAGAGATGCCCGCCTCGGCGTCGCGATAGAGGCCGATCACGGGCAGCTCGAGCTCGGGCGCCGGGATCAGGCGGAGCCAGGCCGCGGTGATCAGGCCGAGGGTGCCCTCGGAGCCGATCAGCAGCGACTTCAGGTCGTAGGCGGCGACGTCCTTGCGGAGCGGCCCGCCGAGCCTCACGACCTCGCCCGGTGGCACGACCGCTTCGATGCCGGTGACCCAGTTGCCCGTGACGCCGTGCTTGAACGCGTGCGGGCCACCCGCGTTGCAGGCGATGTTGCCGCCGATCTGCGACAGCTCGGCGACGCCCGGGTCGGGTGGGAAGCGCAGTCCGCTCTCGCGTGCGAGCCGCTGGACGGCGGCCGTCGTCACGCCCGCCTCCACCTCCATCCGCCACAGCAGCGGATCGAACTGCCTCACGCGGTTCAGGCGATCGAAGCCGATCACGACGCCGCCCTCGACCGGGATCGCGCCGCCGGCCAGCCCCGTGCCGCCGCCCCGCGCCGTCAGCGGCGTGTCGTGCGCGTAGCACCAGCGCATCACCGCGGCGACCTCGTCGACCGTCGACGGCAGCACGACCGCGTCGGCGCGGCCCTGCACACCACGGCCCATCAGGTCGGCGAGGTACTGCCCGAACGGCGGGGCGACGATCGCCTCCGCCGGGAGGATCGACTCCAGGGTCACGGAGCGAGCCTACTCTGCGGCCAGCGGAAGCTCCTGCACCTCGTCGCGGGCGATCGTCCAGGCGCGCAGCTCCTCGAGCTTCAGCCCGTAGATCAGGAACGGCCTGCCCGACCACAGCCCCGCCAGCTCGCGGTCGGTGCGCGACGGCCGCGGCTCGGTCTCGGGATGCGAGTGGAACACGGCCAGCTCGTAGCCCTCGTCCTCGAGGAACCAGACGGCCGGGTCGATCTCGAGCTCGTACCGGTAGGGCGACGCGAGCCGGTTGCGGCCCCGCACGTAGCGCTCGGCCACGCCGTCGCGGAAGACGAGCAGGCCGCAGCACTCGTTGGGTGCCTCCGCCGCCGCGTGCGCGTGCAGCTCGGCCCGGATCTCTGGGCCGACGACCAGCGGCGCGACTACCACCAGAGCGTCCGTTCCATCGACTCCTCGACGTCGGCCGCAGCCCAGAACGGCGCCGACAGGTACTTCCAGCCGGCGTCGGCGAGGATGCAGACGACGACGGCGCCCTCCGGCAGCTCGTCGGCGATGCGCCTCGCGACGTGGACGACGGCCCCCGCCGAGACACCGGCGAACAGGCCCTCCCGGTCGAGCAGGGCGCGAACCGCGGACACAGCCTGCGCGTTCGACACGAGCAGCTTGCGGTCGAGTTGCGAGATGTCGAGGATCTCCGGCACGTAGCCGTCCTCGAGCGACCGCAGCCCCATCACCGGGTCGCCGGGCAGCGGCTCGGCAGCGACGACCTGGATGCCGGGGAACGCCTCGCGGAGCCGGCGGCCGGTGCCCATCAGCGTGCCGCCCGTGCCGAGGCCGGCGACGAGCGCGTCGACCCGGTCGAGATCGGCGGCGATCTCGGCGCCCGTCCCCTCGTAGTGGGCGCGTGGGTTCGCCTCGTTGGCGTACTGGAACAGCATCGTGTAACGGCCGTCGCGGGCGGCGATCTCCTGGGCCAGGCGGACGGCGCCGTTGGAGCCGAGCTCGGCGGGCGACTCGATCACCGTCGCGCCGAAGAGCTCGATCAGCTGCCTGCGCTCGGGCGTCGCATTGGCGGGCATCACGCACGTGAGCCTGTGGCCGCGCAGCTTGGCGACGAGGGCGAGCGAGATGCCCGTGTTCCCGCTCGTCGGTTCGAGCAGCTCGGCTCCCGGTGCGAGCTCTGCGGCTTCGACCATGGCAAGAGCGACCCGGTCCTTGATCGAGCCGGTCGGGTTCTGGCCCTCGAGCTTGGCGAAGATGCGCCGGCCCTCGGGCTGGAGGTGCCGGAGCTCGACCAGAGGGGTGTTGCCGATCAGGTCGAGCAGCGAGCCGGCGACCGGCCGCGCCGTCAGCTCAGGCGTGAGATCGACCACCGGCCATGGCCGGAAGGAGGATGACCGTCGAGGCGTCGTCGAGCCGTGTGTCGAGGCCGTCGCGCAGGCGCACGTCCTCGCCGTCGACGTACACGTTCACGAACGAGTGCAGCTCGCCCTCCCCGTAGATCCGGGCGCCGAGCGCCGGCATTCGGCCCGTGAGGTTCTCGATCAGCTCGCGCAGGGTCGCGCCGTCGGCCTCGACCTCGCGGGCGCCGCCGGTCTCGCTCCGCAGCACCGGCGGGATGCGCACGGTACTCATCGTGCGCAGAACTCCACGTAGTCGATGTAGCCGGTGATGGTCGGATGCTCGCCGCAGACAGGGCAGTTCGGGTTGCGGTCGATCTTCACCTCGGTGAACTCGGTGTAGAGGGCGTCGAAGAGCAGCAGGCGCCCGACGAGGGGCTCGCCGATGCCGGCGGCCAGCTTGATCGCCTCGTTCGCCTGGAGCGAGCCGATGATCCCGGGCAGCACGCCGAGGACGCCGCCCTCGGAGCACGACGGGGCCAGCTCGGGCGGGGGCGGCTCGGGGAAGAGGCAGCGGTAGCACGGGCCTTCGTGCGGCTTGAACACGGTCGCCTGGCCCTCGAAGCGGTAGATCGAGCCGTGCACGACCGGGATCCCGCGCCAGACGGAGGCGTCGTTGACCAGATAGCGGGTCGGGAAGTTGTCGGCTCCGTCGACGATGATGTCCCAGCCCTCGTCGAGGATGCGGTCGATGTTCTCGGACGTCAGGCGCTCGCGGTAGCCCACGACCTCGACGTCGGGGTTCAGCCGCTCGAGCGTCGCCTTGGCCGAGTCGACCTTCGGGGTGCCGAGCGTGTCGAGCGAATGGACGATCTGGCGCTGCAGGTTCGTCTCGTCGACGATGTCGGCGTCGATGATCCCGATGCGGCCGACTCCGGCCGCTGCGAGGTAGAGCGACGCCGGCGAGCCGAGCCCGCCCGCACCGATCAGCAGCACGCTCGCGTCGAGGAGCTTCAGCTGGCCTTCCTCGCCGACCTCGGGAATCAGGATGTGGCGCGAGTAGCGCGTGCGCCGCTCGGGCGAGAGCGTGCGCGGCAGCTTGATCTCGTTGCCGTTGCGCTTCCAGTCGGTGAACCCGCCGTGCAGCGAGACGACGTTCGTGTAGCCGAGCTCCGTGAGCGTCTTCGCGGCGAACGCCGAGCGGGCGCCGGCGGCGCAGTAGACGACGACGGGCGAGGCCTTGTCGGGCACCGCATCCTCGATCCGCGACTCGAGGTAGCCGCGCGGGACGTGGGTCGCGCCGGGGATGTGGCCCTGCTGCCACTCGTCGTCCTCGCGCACGTCGATCCAGGCGGCACCGTCGATCGCCCGCGCCGTGCGCGCATCGACCTCGGCGATCTCCGTCTTGACCTGCTCCAGCAACTCACGATAGGTCGGCATAGAGGGGTAAACGATATCGACCCGGCCGCCCATTCCCGCCGGCGGGGTACCGTGCCCCCGTGTCGGCGGGACTTCGCGTGCGGCTGGTGGTGCTCGGCGCCGCGGTGGTCGCGGCGGGCGCGGTCGTCGGCGTGGTGCTCGCGACGCGCCAGGATCCGGCGCAGCCGAAGGCGCAGTGCCGGAAGCCGCCGGCGGCGATCATCGTCCCCGGCGTGCCCACGACCCATGCCGCAGCGGTGCGGCGGGCGCTGGCCGCCGGCGACCTGGCCGCGCTCGAGCTGCTCGCGATCGACAACCAGTCCGACCCGGTCGTCCAGTTCAACTACGCGACGCTCCTCTTCTGCCGCGGGTACCTCGCCGACGCGACCGGCGCGTTCCGGCTGGCGAAGCGGGCAGGGCGCGACACGTACTACGAGGTCGAGGCCGACAACATCCTGCATCCGCAGTACTTCCAGCCGGCGGCCGGCGACGGGCCGGCCTACCCGATCTTCGAGCCGACGCATCCCGACCCGCTGCTCGCCCGCGGCGTCGTGCTGCAGCGGGAGCTGCACCAGCACTCGGCCGAGCAGCTGTACCTCGAAGCCGCACGGCTCCATCCCGACGATCCCGACGCACAGGTGGCCGCGGCCGTCGGGCGGTTCGACGAGGACAACATCACGGCGGCGTTCTCGCACCTCGGCCCGCTGGTGAAGCGCTTCCCGACGAGCCAGACCGTCCGCTACCACCTGGGCCTCCTGCTCGCCTGGACGGGACAGCGCGCGCTCGCCGTCAAGGAGTTCACGCTGGCGCGGAGCCTCGGCCCGGGAACGGTCGAGGGGCGCGAGGCGGCGCAGTTCCTCGCGGGCCTCGTCAAGGCCGGCACCTCGACGACGCCGGGCTGACGCGAGCCGCGTGGTCTGTCCGGCGGCGGTGCGAGAGTTGCGCATCCCTGGCGACGACACATCTCTGGCGGCGGCCGACCGGCCGGCCTCCGAATCCGACCCGGAGCTCGACTCGGAACTCGAAGCGGTCGAGGCCGACGACGAGGACGACGACGCCGACGACGATGCCGTGACGCCGCTCGACGGTCTCGGTCGGGATGACGTCGGCGCGGCCGACGACTTCTCTGCGGCGCTCGACGGCGGCACGGCCGACGATGCCGAGGAGCTCGGCGCGCTCGAGTTCTCGACCGACTCGATGCAGCTCTTCCTGCGCGACGTCGGCAAGGTCGAGCTGCTCACGGCGGCGCAGGAGGTCGAGCTCGCGAAGCGGATCGAGCGCGGCGACCATCGCGCGAAGCAGGAGATGGTCGAGGCGAACCTCCGCCTCGTCGTGTCGATCGCGAAGCGGTACCGCAACCAGGGGCTGCCCTTCCTCGACCTGATCCAGGAGGGGACGATCGGGCTCGTGCGCGCCGCCGAGAAGTTCGACTGGCGCAAGGGTTACAAGTTCTCGACGTACGCCACCTGGTGGATCCGGCAGGCCGTCGCGCGGGCGCTCGCCGACAAGGCGCGCACGATCCGGATGCCGGTGCACGTGGTGGAGAAGCTGAACAAGATCGTGCGCGTCGAGCGGAAGCTCCGCGCCGAGCGCGGCCGCGAGCCGACGAGCGCCGAGATCGCCGCCGAGCTCGATCTGAGCGTCGAGGAGGTCGAGTCGATCCGCCGCACGTCGCAGACACCCGTCTCGCTCGAGAAGCCGGTGGGAGACGACGACGAGTCGGAGTTCGGGCACTTCCTCGAGGACGAGACGGCGCCGCTGCCCGACGAGGCCGCCGACACGGCGTTTCGCTCCGAGGCGCTCACGAAGTGCCTCGCGTCCCTGAGCGTCCGCGAGCGGCGCGTCCTGGAGCTGCGCTACGGCCTGAACGGCGAGCAGCCACGCACACTCGACGAGGTCGGACGGGCCTTCAAGGTGACACGGGAGCGCATCCGTCAGATCGAGAACCAGGGCCTGAAGAAACTCCGCGCCCTGGCCGACTCGCAGAAGCTCTCCGACGTAGCCTGACCGGGCCGCGCGGGCGGCCTGCCGGTAGGCTCGCGCTCATGTCCGAGCCGTGGTTCGAGGAGCTTGCGTCGTTCTTGCGCATCCCGTCGATCAGCGCCGATGCTGCGCTCGCCGGCGAGGTCGTGCGGGCCGGCGAGTGGGTGCGCGACTTCATCCGGGCTGCGGGCGGGACCTGCGAGCTCGTCGACTGGCACGGCCAGCCGCTCGCGATCGGCGAGCTCCGCGCGTCGTCGGCGCCCGAGCGCGCCCCGACCGTCCTCTGCTACGGGCACTTCGACGTCCAGTCGCCCGACCCGCTCGACCTGTGGGAGTCGCCTCCGTTCGAGCCGGAGCTTCGAGACGAGTACCTCTACGGCCGGGGCACGGTCGACGACAAGGGCCAGCTGTACATGCTCCTCGCCGCGGCGCGCGAGCTCGCCGTCGCGGGAGACCTCCCCGTGAACGTCCGCTTCTGCTGCGACGGCGAGGAGGAGACCGGCGGCCATTCGATCGTCGAGTTCCTCGAGGCCGACGAGCGCGGCGCCGACGCGGCGGTCGTCTTCGACAGCGGCATGATCCGGCGCGGGCTGCCGGCCTTCGACGTCGCCGTGCGCGGCATGACCTACTTCCATCTCACCGTGCGCACCGGTGCGCGTGACCTGCACTCCGGCATCTACGGCGGCGCCGCGCTGAACGCGATCCACGTGCTCGTCCGCATCCTCGACTCGCTGATCGCGCACGACGGCCTGCTCGTGGACGAGCTCCGGCGCGGCATCGTCCCGCCCACCGACGGTGAGCTGCGCGGCTGGGAGGAGCTGCCCGGCGGCCCGTCCGAGCTCGGCGAGATGGGCGCCCGTCCGAAGGATGCGGCCGCCGCCCGTGACTTCTACCTGCGCACCTTCGCGGAGCCGTCGCTCGACGTGAACGGCATCTTCTCCGGCTCGCCGCACCTCCAGAAGACGGTGCTGCCGGTCGAGGCGGTGGCGAACGTGTCGATCCGGCTCGCTCCGGGCCAGCAGGTCGAGGAGATCGCCTCCGAGGTGGAGCGGCTGCTCCGAGCGGGTCTGCCGGACGGGGCGGAGCTCGAGATCGAGCGGTGGAGCTGGTCGCCGCCGGGGCTCGTCCCGCCCGACTCGCAGGCGATCACGCTCGGCCTCGACGCCTTCGAGCGCGTCGTCGGCGTCCGCCCGGCGCTGATCCGCTCCGGCGGGAGCATCCCGATCGTTCCCGCTCTCAGCGACCGGGGGATCCCGGTCGTCGTGACGGGCTTCGGTCTGCCCGACGCCCAGATCCACTCGCCCAACGAGCGACTGCTCGCGGCCTACGTCCCGCTCGGGATCGCGGCGGCGCGCGAGCTGTTCCGCGCGTTCGGCGAGCTGTCGTAGGCGCGGAGGGATCCGCCGGCCACTACCAGGGCGGCGGGTTGTGCACCCAGCGGCCGGCGACCATCGTCGCGACCACCTGCGCGTCGAGGTCGTCCCACGGGTCGCGGTCGAGCACCACGAGGTCGGCGTCACGGCCGGGGATGAGCGTGCCGCGGCGGCGCTCGTCGCCGCACAGCCAGGCGGGGGCGACGCACGTCGCATGGAACGCCTCGTCGACGGTGAGTGCCTGCTCGGGATGCCACGGCGGCCGGTTGTCGATCGTGCGCCTGACCGCGGCGCGGATACCCGCCAGCGGGTCGAGCTCCTCGATCGGCGCGTCCGAGCCGTTCGCGAGCACGGCGCCCGCGTCGAGCAGCGACCGGTACGCGTAGGCGCCCGCCGTCCTGCCCGCCCAGAAGCGGTCGGCGAGGTCGCGGTCGGACGGGGCGTGCGAGAACTGCACCGACGCCGCCACGCCGAGCTCCGCGAAGCGGCCGACATCCTCGGGGGCGAGCAGCTGCGCGTGCTCGATCCTCGGCCGCAGGCCGAGCGGTGCCCACAGCGGGCGCGTCGCCTCGAAGGCGTCGAGCGCCTCGCGGTTCGCGCGGTCGCCGATCGCATGCACGGCCACCGGCAGCCCGGCCGCGGCGCCGCTCGCCACGATCCCGGCGAGGCGCTCGCCGCTCGTGATCTCCACGCCGGTGCCGTCGAGCAGCCGTGCGGTCTGCGAGCCGAGCGTGCCGTCCATGAACACCTTCAGGTAGCCGAGGCGGAGCAGCGGGCTCCCGAAGCCCGACCGGAGCCCCAGCGCCGCGACGAGGGACACCTGCTCGTGCGGGATCGACTGCCACACGCGCAGCGTCAGCGCGGTCGCGCGGTCGAGCCGCTGCCAGAGCCGCAGCGCACCCAGCCAGCCGTCCTTGTCGTGTACCGAGGTGACGCCGCGCGCGTTCGCGAGCCTCAGGCCGAGGCGCATCGCCTCGACGTAGACGTCGTCGGGCACCGTGAGGTGCCGCTCCTTGAACCGCCAGGCCGCCTCCTCGCGCAGCACGCCCGTCGGCTCGCCGGCTGCGTCCCGCTCGACGACCCCGCCGGGCACCTCGAGGTCGCCGCCCGCGACGGCGAGGGCCGCCGAGTTGAGCCAGAGCGAGTGGTAGTCGCGGGCGATCAGCGCAGTCGGCGTGTCGCCCGTGACCGGGTCGAGGTCGTGGCGGGTCGGCTCGGCGGCGGCGTCCCAGTCGCCGCTCCGCCAGCCGTACCCGCGCAGCCAGCCGCCGGGGCGCGGTGCGGCCGCCACCCGTGCGAGCGTCTCGGCGAGCGACCGCGCGCCGTCGAGCTTCACCTCCGTCTGGGCCAGGGCCCAGGTCGGGAAGTGCACGTGGGAGTCGCTGAAGCCCGGCACGACCACGCGGCCGCCCAGGTCGACCACCTCGGGCGAGGCCAGCGCCGTCTCGTGCACCCCGACGCCGCCCGCGACCAGCTCACCGGCGATCGCCAGCGCGCGCTGCGTCGGGATCTGCGGGTCGAGCGTCCGGATCAATCCGCCGGCCAGGATCACGGCCGACACGGTAGTCCCTCCACGGACCTCCTACAATCGGCTGCTGTGGGTGCCCCGGCGGTGAAGCTCTCGAGCGCCGACCGCGTGCTGTTCCCCGACGACGGGATCACGAAGGGCGACCTCTTCGACTACTACGGCCGCGTCGCCGACGTGCTCGTCCCGCACCTGCGCGACCGCCCGTTCACGATGAAGCGCTGGCGCGAGGGCCTCGAGGGCGGGGCGTTCTTCCAGAAGCAGGCGCCGAAGGGGATCCCCGAGTGGCTGCACACGCGGCAGTTCCAGACGTGGCCGCGCGAGGGCGGCTCGCGGCTCGTCGACTTCCCGCTCGTCGACTCGCGTGAGGCCCTGCTCTGGATGGTGCAGATGCACTGCATCGACATGAACGCCTGGTACTCGCGGGTCGACCGGCCCGACCGGCCCGACTTCGTGCTGTTCGACCTCGACCCGCCGGACGGCCCCGAGGCCTTTCCGCTCTGCGTGCGGGTCGCGCACCGGGTGCGGGAGGCGCTCGCCGCCCTCGACCTGGCGGCCTGGGTGAAGACGAGCGGCGCCGACGGCATCCACGTCGTCGTCCCGATCGTCCGCCGGTCGACCTTCGCCGACACGTACGAGTTCGCCGAGCTGCTCTCGCGCCGGCTCGAGGCGGAGCATCCGGGCGAGGTGACGACCGAGTGGCTGAAGAAGAAGCGCTCCGGCGTGCTCGTCGATCACCGCCAGAACGGCTGGGGCAAGACGATCGCCTCGGTCTACTCCGTCCGGCCGAAGCCGGGGGCGCCCGTCTCGACGCCGCTGCGCTGGGACGAGCTGACCGAGGCGCTCCGGCCGCGCGACTTCTCGATGGCGGTGGCGCTCGAGCGGGTCGCGGCCCACGGCGATCTCTTCGCGGGAGTCCTGCATGCCGAGCAGGCGCTCGGGCCGGCCCTGAAGGCACTGCGATAGCTCTGCACTCCGCCGCGCTCCATGCGGCCGGGCAGGTGTGGCCGCCGTTCGTCCTCGTCACGGGGCTGCTGCTGATCGGAGCCGTCGTCGAGGCGGACGGGTTGTTCGCGGCGGTGGGAGCGCGGATCGAGCGCATCGGCGGCGGTTCGGTGACCCTGCTCGCCGCGCTCCTGTCGCTCGATGCCGTCGTCACGGCCGTCCTGAACCTCGACACGGCGGTCGTGTTCGTGACGCCGATCATCGTCCATGCGGCGCGGCAGCGCGACTGCGACGAGCGGCCGTTCCTCTACGGCGCGCTGTTCATGGCGAACGGCGCCTCGCTGCTGCTGCCGGGCTCGAACCTGACGAACCTGATCGTGCTCGCCCACGAGCCGCTCTCGGGCGCGGCGTTCGCCCGCGCGATGGCGCTGCCCTGGCTCGTCGTGGTCGCGATCACGATCGCCTTCCTCGCCCTCGTCTACCGGCCGCGGGCCGAGGGTGGCGCCGCAGAGCCGGCGCCGCCGCTCGTGGTGGGGCTCGGGCTCGTCGTGACCGCGGTCGCGACCGTGCTCATTCTGGTGCTCGCGAACGCAGCGCTGCCGGTGCTCGCGGTCGGGCTCGCCGCAGTCGGCTACCGGCGGCTGAGACCCGACGTCTCGCCGGGCGTGGTCGGCGGGCTCTTCCTGCTGGCCGTCGCGCTCGGCACGCTCGCCCGTCGCTGGCACGGGCCGGCCACGCTGGTGGCGCATTTCGGCGGCGTGGGGGAGGCGGTGGTCGGAGCGATCGCGAGCGTCCTCGTCAACAACCTCCCCGCGGCGACGCTGCTCTCGGCGCAGCGCCCGCCGCACCCGCTGCCCTTGCTGATCGGCCTGAACCTCGGCCCGAACCTGGCCTTCACGGGCTCGCTGTCCGCCTATCTCTGGTACCGCGCCGCCCGTGGTGCCGGCTCCCGCCCCTCGCTCGTCCGCTCGTCGCTGCTCGGGCTCGCGCTCGTGCCGCTGACGATCGCCGGAGCCCTCGCGGCGCTCGTGCTCGCCGATCCCGGCGCCCTCTGATCAGCTGATTGACTGCGCCGGTGATCGCCTCGGTGGGTATCGACGCCCGCGGCCTGCGCCGTCGCGGCCAGCTCTCGATCGTGCTCGCCGCAGTCGCGTGGTCGACCGCGGGCGTCCTGCAGCGCGAGCTCAGCGTCGGCACCGCGACGCAGGTCGCCGGCCGGGCGTTCTTCGCCGTTCTGGCGTTGGGGTCGTTCGTCGTCGCCGGCGAGCGAGGAGCGACGCGGCGCGCGTTCACGTCGATGGGCGTGGCAGGTCTGGCCGTCGCCGCCTGCACCGCGGTCGCCTCGGGGTCGTTCATCGTGGCGCTCAACCACACGACCGTCGCGAACGTCCTCTTCATGCAGGCGGTGTCGCCGATCGCGGCCGCTCTGATCGCCTGGCTCGCGCTCCGCGAGTCCGTGACGCGCCGCACCGCGATCGCGATGGTGGTCGCCCTGGCCGGGGTGGCGGTGATGGTCGGCGGGCCGGGCGGCGCGAACCCGGTGGGGCTGACGCTCTCGATCGTGATGACGCTGTCGTTCGCGGTCGGGCTCGTGATCACGCGCCATCGCCGGGCGATCTCGATGGCGCCTGCGATCTGCCTGTCGCAGGTGCTCGTGCTGGTCGCGGCCGCCCCGTTCGCGCATCCGGCCACGATCGGAGGCAGCGACCTGCTGCTGATCGTGGCGCTCGGCTTCGGCCAGATCGGCCTCGGGCTGGCGCTGCTGACGATCGGCGCCCGGCTGCTTCCCGCCGCCGAGATCGCGTTGCTCTCGCTGCTCGAGGTCGTCCTCGGCCCGTTGTGGGTGTGGCTCGTCGTCTCGGAGCGGCCGAGTGCGACGACACTCGCCGGCGGGGTGATCGTGATCGCGGCCGTGGTCGTCCAGGTGCGGGGCTCGACGTGACGCTCGACGTGACGACGCTGCGCCTGCAGCCGTTCGGGCGCGAGCACCTCGACGCCTTCGCCGCCACGCTCGCCGACCCGGAGGTGCAGCGGTTCACGCGGCTTCCCGCCGCTCCGGCACCCGGCTTCGCCGCTGCCTGGCTCGCCCGTTACGAGGACGGGCGCCGCGACGGGACGTGCGCGGCGTTCGCGATCGTCGACGGGGAGGGTGGGTTCCTCGGAGCCGCGCTCGCACCCGCGATCGACGCCGAGGCTCGCACCGTCGAGCTCGGCTACCTGGTCGTTCCGGCGGCCCGCGGCCGCGGTGTCGCCACCGCGGCGCTGTCGCTGCTGACCGACTGGGCCTTCGCCGAGCTCGGCGCGCTCCGGATCGAGTTGCTGATCAGCGTCGAGAACGACGCGTCGAAGCGCGTCGCCGAGCGCTGCGGCTACCGCCGTGAGGGCGTGCTGCGCTCGACCTACGTGAAGGAGGGCGTGCGCGACGACACCGAGATCTGGTCGCGCCTGCCGACCGACCTGTGAGCCGGCGCTACTTCGCCGCGCGCAGCTTCGCCTTGTGCTCGCGCTTCGCGGTCTGGTAGCGCACGAGCGCCTCGGGCGAGTCGACCCCGCCGAGGCAGGCGTGCGTCGGCACGAGGGGCCGCGCGGTCTCGAGCCCGAACCGGAGCGCGAGCACCGAGCCGAGCGCCTGCACCTTCATCGGCCCGAAGCCGGGCAGATCGCCCAGCCGCCGCTTCAGGTCGGCGGTGTCGGCTGCGTCGTTCCAGATCCGCGCGGCATCGCCGCCGTACTCCTCCGCGACGACCGCCGCCAGCTCGCGGACGCGGTCGGCCATCGCCCCCGGGAAGCGGTGGATCGCGGGCGTCTGCCTGAAGGCCTCCTGCAGGTCCAGCTCGGCGAGCCGTGCCGGGTCGAGCGTCCCGACCCGTTGGAGGAGGACGTAGGGGCCGGCGAAGGCCTTCTGCACCGGCACCTGCTGGTCGATCGCGAAGCCCAGCAGCAGCGCGAAGGGATCCTCGGCGAGCAGCTCGCAGGCCTTCGGGTCGTCGGTGAAATACAACGCTCGCGGCACGCCCCGATCCTACCCCGGCCGGTAGCGTAGGCCGGGGTGAGCGCACTCGACGTCTTCTCGCCCGCGACGCGGGCCTGGTTCGAGCGGACGTTCGCCGCCCCAACCCCGGCGCAGGAGCGAGGCTGGCCCGCGATCGCGACCGGCGGCCACGTGCTGATCCAGGCGCCGACGGGCTCGGGCAAGACCCTGACCGCGTTCCTCTACGCGATCGACCGGCTGCTCGCGACGCCGGGCCAGGGCCTCCGCGTGCTCTACGTCTCGCCGCTGAAGGCGCTCAACTACGACATCGAGCGCAACCTGCGCGGCCCGCTCGCAGGCCTCGAGTCCAGGTTGAGGGTTGGCGTCCGCACGGGCGACACGCCCGCGAAGGAGCGCCGTGAGCTGGTGAAGGAGCCGCCCGACATCCTCATCACGACACCCGAGTCGCTCTACCTCCTGCTCACCTCACAGGCGCGCGAGACCCTGCGCGGCGTCGAGACGCTCATCCTCGACGAGGTCCACGCCGTCGCCGGGACGAAGCGGGGCGCGCACCTGGCGGTGTCGGTCGAGCGCCTCGACGAGCTGGTCGCGACACCGTTTCAGCGGATCGGGCTCTCGGCGACGCAGCGGCCGCTCGAGGAGATCGGCCGCTTCGTCGCCGGCGGCCGCCCGATCGAGCTCGTCGACGCCGGCTCGCGCAAGGAGCTCGACCTCGAAGTCGTGCTGCCGGTCGACGACTTTCGCGAGCTGGGCTCCACCGCCTCCCTGTCGCACCCGGTCCCGGCAGACGGGCAGGAGATGGACATCGGCACCGAACATGGAGCCCGCTCGATCTGGCCGTCGATCTACCCGGCGATCCTCGAGCTGGTGCGCGAGCACCGCTCGACGATCGTGTTCGTCAACAACCGCCGCCTCGCCGAGCGGCTCGCGCTGCGCCTGAACGAGCTGGCCGAGGAGGAGGTGGCGCGCGCGCATCACGGCTCGCTCGCGCGAGAGCAGCGCGTGCTCGTCGAGGAGGATCTGAAGGCCGGGCGGATCCCGTGCCTCGTCGCCACCTCCAGCCTCGAGCTGGGGATCGACATGGGCGCGGTCGACCTGGTGATCCAGGTCGAGTCGCCGAAGTCGGTCGCCCGCGGCCTGCAGC
>CAYXXE010000031.1:0-17977 GCA_964468985.1 uncultured Gaiellales bacterium
CGACGTTGTCGCCGACGTTGTCGGCGATCACGGCCGGGTTGCGCGGGTCGTCCTCGGGGATCCCGGCCTCGATCTTGCCGACCAGGTCGGCGCCGACGTCGGCCGCCTTGGTGTAGATGCCGCCGCCGAGCCGTGCGAAGACGGAGATCAGCGAGCCGCCGAAGGCGAGGCCGATCAGGTCGTGGATGGCCGTGCTCGGCGACCGGCTGAACCAGTCGGTGAGCACGAGGTAGTAGCCGGCGACTCCGAGCAGGCCGAGCCCGACGACCAGCATGCCGGTGACCGAGCCCGCGCGGAACGCGACGTTCAGCGCCGGCCCGAGGCCCTTACGCGCCGCCTCGGCCGTGCGCACGTTCGAGCGCACGGCCACGTTCATGCCGATGAAGCCGGCCGCTGCCGAGAGCACGGCGCCGATCAGGAACCCGATCGCGGTCCCCCAGCCGAGCTTGTCGTAGAAGCCGATCAGGAGGAACGGCACGACCGCCACCGCGGCGATCGTCGTGTACTGGCGGCGCAGGTACGCGGCCGCCCCTTCCTGGATCGCCTGCGCGATTTCGCGCATCCGTTCGTTGCCCGACGGCTGCCGGAGCAGCCAGGCCGTCAGGTAGACGCCGTAGAGCACCGCCACGCCTGCACAGACGAGGCCCAGGAGCACGGCGTGATGCATGAACCAATCCATCCGCTTCCTTCCGTCACAAAGTGGGCACCGAAGGGCTTCGGCGCGGGCATTTATGTATCACAAGCCCCGGTTGTCCAGGGTCGCTGCCGTGCTCAGCCGGCGGCGGGCGGCGTCCTCACTGCTTCGGCGTAGGCCAACTGGAGCCCGGCGAGCGCCTGGGCGAGATCGCGCCGCAGGTCGCCTTCGAGCAGCGGCACGAGCGCGCCGACCCCGTCGATCGCGAGCTTCGCCTGCGGCAGATCGCCGCGTTCGAGCTTCGCGTACGCGAGCGAGGCGAGGGTCGACGCGGCTCCCATCAGCAGCTGCTTCACGTCGAGCCCGCCGACCTCGGAGAGCAGCGCGTCGAGGTCCGGCTCCTCCGGCAGGCGCTCCTCCTCAGCCACCGACGGCCTCCCCCGCGCGCACCTGCTCGGCGTAGATCTCCGCCAGGGTCAGGCCCTCCTCGAGCCGCGCGATCTGCCGCTCGGCAGAGTTCTGCGCCGGTACGTCGAGGAACGGGGCGGCGCCGATGTCGTCGGCGACCGGCGCGACCCAGTCGAGGAGGGCCTCGAGCCGCGCCCGTGCCGGCACGGCCTCGCCCCGGGCGAAGTCGATCAGCTCTCCCGACATCCCCCACCGGATCGCCCGCCAGAGGTTCTCCTCGAGCAGCCGGTTCGGCAGGTCGGGCGTCGGCTCGCCCTCGTCGATCGCGCGGGCGCAGCGGACGGTGAGCGCGTAGGCGAGCGCCGCCAGCGACCTCGCCTCGGCCAGGTCGGGCTGCGCGTCGCAGATGCGGATCTCGATCGTCGGGTAGGCGAGATGCGGCCGGACGCTCCACCAGAACTGCGTGTGCTCGGTCATCGACCCCGTGCGATAGAGCAGCGAGACGTACTCCTCGAAGCCCGCCCACCCGGCGTAGGTGTCCGGGATGCCGCAGCGCGGGAACATGCGGGTGAAGACCTCCGTGCGGGCCGAGTGCAGGCCCGAGAAGACGTTCTCGACCAGCGGCGAGCTCGCCGACACGGCGAGGAGCTCCGGCAGGAAGTTCCGCACGGCGTTGTGCACGGCGATCGCGCGGTCGGCGCCCGCGATGCCGATGTGCACATGGAGGCCGAAGGTGTTGTTGCGCCAGACGACGTAGCGCAGCAGCTGGTCGTTGCGACGGTAGTGGGGCGTGTCGATGATCCGCTGGTCCTGCCAGCGCGCCCAGGGATGCGTGCCGGTGGCCCCGAGCGCGATCCCTGTCTCCCGCGCGAGCAGGTTGAGCTGCCGGCGCCGCTCCCCCATCGCCGCGGCGGCCTCGGTGAAGTCGGCGCACCGGCCGGTGCGGACCTCGATCTCCGACGCGATCAGCTCACCGACCACGTTCGGCTTCAGGTCGGTCTCCTGCGCCGCCGCATACAGGTCCTCGAAGCGGTCGACCAGGTCGAGCGAGTCGGGGTCGAGGAGCGCGAACTCCTCCTCGACGGCGAGGGTGAAGTCGGTGCCTGCGTCGAACGCCGCACGGGCATTCGACAAGACCTCCTGCCAGGTGCCGCGCTGTTCCTCTCCCACCGCGCCGAAGCGTACCCGCCGGCGCGCGTGCCGACTACACCGGCGCGATCAGCCGGGCCGCGACGCCCGCCCACGACCAGTTCCGCTCGACGGCGCGGCGGCCGCTGGAGCGCAGCTCGTCGCGATCGGCCGGCGCGAGGGCGAGGACGGCGGCCAGCTGCCGGCGGAGATCGACGGCGTCGCCGCGCTCGAACGAGGTCAGCCCGCGGAGCCGCTCGGGCAGCTCCGCCTCGATCCCTGCGGCGACCTCGGCGAGGCCCGAGTGCCGCGCGACGAGCGGCGGCGAGCCGGCGGCGGCGGCCTCGGCCGCCACCATCCCGAACGCCTCGGGGAAGATCGACGGGACGACGGTCACGTCCGCGAGCGGGAGCAGATGCCTGAGATGCCGGTGCTCGAGCGGCCCGGTGAACAGCGTCCCGGGCGGGGCGGCGCGCTCGAACTGCGCCCGCTTCGGCCCGAAGCCGACGATCACGAGCCGGGCGTCGATGCCCTGCATCGCCTCGAGCAGGAGCTGCACCCCTTTCTCCTCGATCAGCTTCCCGAAGTAGACGACCGTCGGCTCGTCCGCGGCGAGAAACGCCTCGAACCGGGCGGCGTTGCCGTCGTCGGGCAGCCGCTCGCTCGCGTTCCCGGGATTCGGGGCGTCGTGCCGCGCCTCCTCGACGAGCAGCGCGAGCGCCTCCCTGCGGGGCTCGAACCGGAACTCGTCGACGTCGACGCCCGGCGGCACCTCGAACACCCGGTCGACGTGCCCGACGACCTCGTCCAGCACCCGGCGGATGTGCCCGGAGCCGACGTACGTCGCCTCGGCCGCCGCCAGCGCCGTGCGGCCGAGCGACTCGAGCTCCGGCCGGCCGCGCATCGAGTACTCGAGCTCGGAGCCATGCGCCTTCACCCGGAAGCGCGCGCCGGTCGCCGCCCCGACCGGGCCGCCCATCAGGACGTGGTTGGCGAAGACGAGCTCGGCGGGCAGCAGCCCGCGGAGGGCCGCCGCGTTCGCGTCGACGTAGGCGCGGCGCTCGGCGGTGGTGAAGTCCTGGAGCAGCCGGGCTTCGAGGCCCGCGTACCGGTCGAGCACGAAGACCGGCAGCAGCCCTCCCGGCAACTCCGGGACGACGACCTGCGCGCCGCCGAGGTCGAACGCCTCCGGGTGCCGCTCCTGGCAGACGACGACGACGTCGTGGCCGGCTCGCGACCACTCGCGGGCGAGCGCCCGGGTGTAGACGTTCGAGCCCGTGCCGCCGAGCAGATAGCCGTGCCAGACGAGGATCCTCACGCCGACCCCCCGACGGCGGGCGTCTGCGTCAAGCGAGGTGGAAGTACAGGGCGTGCAGCAGCTCGACCGCCGGGTTCGAGGTGTGCACGGTGACGTCGCTCGGGACGTCGAGGAGCGCCTCCGAGTAGTTGAAGATGATCCTGACGCCGGCCTCGACGAGGTCGTCCGCGGCCCCCTGTGCCGCCTCGGCCGGCACCGCCAGCACGCCGACGACGATGTTCTTCTCGCGGACGGCGTCCTTGACACCCCGCTCGTCCTCGATCAGGGCGTTGCCGAGCAGCGTCCCGATCTTGCCCGGGTCGGTGTCGAAGACGGCCGCGATCGTGATGCCGTGCTCGGCGAAGATCGGCGAGCTCGCGATCGCCTGGCCGAGCCGCCCGGCGCCCATCAGCGCGATGTTGTGCTGCCCCTGGGTGCGCAGGATCTTGCGGATCTCGCCGAGCAACGAGTCGATCGAGTAGCCGACGCCGCGCTTCCCGAACTTGCCGAAGTTGGAGAGGTCGCGGCGGATCTGGGTCGCGTTGATGTTCGTGTAGTCCGCGATCTCCTGCGACGAGATCCGCTCTTTTCCCATCTTCTGCGCCTGCGTCAGGACCTGCAGGTAGCGCGACAGGCGGGCGGCGACGCCGACCGTGACGCGCTCCCCCGGAAACGGGCCTGGGATCGAAGCTTGCAACATCACGATCATTGTGCCCGAAGGCTCTGGGCCAGCCGTCTCGATGTCACAAGCCGGTCAGCGGGAGGGACTTTGTGACAGCGTCGGAGACGCCCAGGCGCCGCCGCAACGCGGCCTCGTCGAGGTGGTACACGAACGCCCGGCGACCGTCGAGCTCGACCACGGGGAGCCACTCGCGGTACGCCGCCTCGAGCTCGGGCCGGCCCGTGATGTCGACCTCGGCGAAGGGGAAGCCGAGCTCGGCGTGGAGGCGCTCGAGGGTCGCCTGCGCCCGTTCGCAGAGGTGGCAGCCGGCTGCGTGGTAGAGCGTGACGGCCGGGAGCGGGCCCACGAGCAGAAGCTACGGGTAGAGGCCGCGCGTCAGGGTCGCCTCGGCGACACGCTGGACGGCGAGGCCGTAGGCGGCGAGTCGCAGCGACACGCCCCTACCGTCCTTCGTCGCCCAGGTCTCCTCGAACGCGCGGGTGACGATCTCGTTCAGGCGCTCGTTCACCTCGTCCTCCTTCCAGAAGTACTCCTGGAGGCCCTGCACCCACTCGAAGTAGGAGACGACGACGCCGCCGGCGTTCGCCAGCACGTCGGGCAGCACGAGGATGCCGTTCGCCTCGAGGATCGCGTCGGCGTCCGGGGTGACGGGGCCGTTCGCGCCCTCGACGATCAGGGACGCCTGCACCCGGTCGGCGTTGTGGCCGGTGATCACCTGCTCGAGCGCGCACGGCGCGAGCACGTCGCAGTCGAGCGCGAGCAGCTCCTCGTTCGTCAGCGCGTCGCCGCCGGGCAGTTCGCGCAGCGTCCCGCCGCCGCGCTTGTGGGCCAGTGCCGCGGCCACGTCGAGGCCGTTCGCGTTGAAGACCCCGCCGGACGAGTCGGAGACGGCGACGACGGTCGCGCCCTCCTCGGCCGCGACCCGCGCGAACGTCGAGCCCACCTTGCCGAACCCCTGCACCGCGACCCGCAGGCCCGTGAGCGGCCGGTCGAGCTTCCGCAGCGCGGCCGCGAGGCAGAACAGCGAGCCGCGGGCGGTCGCCTCCTCCCGGCCGAGCGAGCCGCCGATCGCGAGCGGCTTGCCGGTGACGACGCCGAGCACCGAGTGCCCCTTGTTCATCGAGTAGGTGTCGAAGATCCAGGCCATCGTGCTCGCATCGGTGCCTACGTCCGGCGCCGGGATGTCCTTCTCGGGACCGATCTCGTTGATGATCTCGGTCGTGTAGCGGCGGGTCATCCGCTCGAGCTCGCCCCGCGACAGCTCCTTGGGGTCGCAGGTGACGCCGCCCTTGGCGCCGCCGAACGGGAGCCCCATCAGGGCGCACTTCCAGGTCATCCACATCGCGAGCGCCTTGACCTCGTCGAGGGTGACGTCCGGGTGGTAGCGGATGCCGCCCTTCGACGGCCCCCGCGCGACGTTGTGCGTGACGCGGAACCCTGTGAACGCCCGGATCGTGCCGTCGTCGAGCGACGTCGGGATCGACACCTCGACCGCCTTCTTGCACTCCTGGAGGATGCTGAGGATGCGCCCGTCGATGTTGAACGTCTCGGCGACGTCGTAGAGCTGCTGCTGCGCGACCCGGAAGGGGTTGACGCGGAGGTGCGATTCGCGTGCGGGAGCCGTCACGGCCCTGACCCTACTCCTCTCTCACCGGATCGTGAACGGGACCTTCGCCCGGGCCGGGCGCGCGTTCGCCGGGATCGTCGGCCAGGCGACGAGCCGGAGCTCGTACCGGCCGGGCGCGAGCGGGACGCTGGTCGGGGCGCGGCCCGTGATGCCGAAGCTGTACGCCCCGGGCAGGAGGTCGCGCAGCCGGGCGAGCACCCCGAGGAAGCGGCCGCCCCTGGTGTAGAGCAACAGGTCGAGCCGCGCCACCGGCTGCACCTCGAGCAGCCCGTCGGGCCGCGACACGGAGCCGGCCTGCACGGTGAGGACCGCGGGGCCGAGATCGGACGGCTTGAACGTCGACCGGTCGAGGCTCGCGGCGGCGATCAGCTCGGGCGTGCGGCGGTCGAACGAGATCGCCCAGGGGATCCGGAGCGCCCCGCTACCGGCGGGCGCGACGAGCACGGCGCCGGTGACGAGCGCGGGGCCGGGCCGCGACGAGGCACTCACCGTGATCGTCGCCTCGGCGCTCCCGCCCGCAGGCAGGACCAGCTGGTCGGGCTCGATGGAGAGTTGCAGCGCCGCCGCGTCGTCGCCGGAGACGGAGCTGAGCGACACCTGCAGCGGCCGGGTCGAGACGTTGCGGACGGTGATCGTCTGGGTCGACTGCCAGTCCGGCCCCGTCCAGTTGCCGAACGCGAGCGAGGTGGGCGCGGCGGCGACCTCGCCGACAGCGCTCGCGCCCAGGTCGAGGCTGCCGGCGCCGGTCGCGGCGACGTCGGTGCCCGGGTCGGCGTAGCCGGCGAGCAGGCTGGCGAGAGCCGCGCCGTCGAGGGCGGGGCGCGCTTCCACCAGCAGCGCAGCAGCCCCGGCGACCGTGGCCGCCGCCGCGCTCGTACCGGTGATCGCGCCGTAACGCCCGCCCGGCCGGCTGGTCTCGAGCGCGACGCCGGGGGCGGCGAGGTTCGGCTTCACCCGTCCGTCGAAGGCCAGGCCCTGCGACGAGAACGACGCGACCGCACCCCGGGCGTCGTTCGGCGGAGAGGCGGCCTCGCCCAGCGTCACCCCCACGTCGATGCCCTGGCGTTGCGCCGCGAGCAGCGCCAGAGCCGGCCCGGCCGGCACGCCGACCACGGGGATCCCGACGCCGTCGACGGCCCTCAGCGACCCGGCCGGCAGGACGTCGCCGTAGAGGACGAGGGCCGCCGCGCCTGCCGCGGCCGCGGCCCGGGCGACCGCCAAGGGGTCGTTGCCGGCGGGCGCCAGGGCGACGCGCCCGGCGACGAGGCTCACGCCGCGGGCGTCGCGGAAGACGATCGCCCCGCCCGGCGTCACGAGCGGGGCGGCCGGGGCGAGCGTGAAGGCCCGCACGGGCGCGACGGCGCCGGCCAGCGCGAGCTGCCGGTCGAGCAGGACGTCGATGCCGCGGCGGAAGACGACCCGGACGCTCGGCGTCACCGGCCGGCCGTCCGTCGCCGCGACGGCGAGGGCCCCCGGCGCCGACGCGGGCGCGCCGACCGACCCGAACGACGGGCCGGCGGCGCCGTCGTTGCCCGCCGGCGCGACGACGAGCATGTCGAGTGCGAGGGCGCCCTGGACGGCGCGGGCCTCGGGCCCGTCGGCGAAGGCGGCGTACGGCTCCGTGACACCGACCAGCGCGATGCGGGGCGCGTCGTGGGCGTCCCCGTCGTCGTTGGGGTCGACGGCGCGATCGAGCCCGGCGAGCAGCTGATCGGTGCGCGCGAAGATCCGGTCGGTGCCGTTGGCATCGGCCTGCCAGCCCGCGATCCTGATGGGCAGGATCGTCGCTCCGGGCGCGACGCCGTGCAGCCCGCCCGGCCCGCCGGCGCCGACCAGGAGCCCCGCGAGCTCGGTGCCGTGCTGCTCGACCTGGGCCGCGTCCTGCGGGTCGGAGCGGGCCGAGGCGTCGACCCCGTGGTCGACCACGTCGATCCCACCGAGCACACGGCCGCCGAGATAGGGATGGGTGAGGTCGACGCCGGTGTCGAGGAGCGCGATCGTCACACCGTGCCCGGTCAGCCCCGGCAGCCCGGCTCCGGGGCCCTGCGCCGGCGTCGGCGCCACTCCCCCACCCGCCGCCCGCGCCGGGAGCGAGGCCGGGAACGCCGCCCGCACGGGATAGATCGACTCGACCTGTGCATCGTGCTCGAGCAGCACGATCGCGCGCGGGTCGAGGCTCGCGGCGAAGCCGTCCACGACCCGCGCGTACCGGTAGTCGGGGCGGACCGTGATGCCGTCGAGGGCGAGCCGGCCGATCACCTGCCGCTGCGCCGCGTAGGCGGCCGCCGTCCAGGCCCGCTCCTGCGTCTCCGTCGCCTTCCCGCCGGCGGCGGCGGCGACCCGCTCGGCGAGCGAGGGCGTCTTCAGGAAGACGATCTCCCGTTGCGCGGTCGCGACCTGGGTCGGCGACTCGCCGACCAGGCCGCGCCAGCTGCCCTGCGCGACCGCCGCGCTCGTCGTCTGGTTGTGGCCGGTTCCGAGCGCCCAGACCAGGGCGACCGCGAACGCCAGCGCCGTCGCGCCGAGCGCGAGCAGTGTCTCAACCGGCCGCCGCGCTGGCATCGAGCGAAAGGTACTCGGGAAGTGGGACGGGCCTCGCGTAGCGCGCGGCCGACGCGATCATGGCCGCGTTGTCGGTGCAGAGCGCGAGCGGCGCGAGGGCCGCGCCCGGCAGGGCCGCCCGGAGCGCCGAGTTCGCGGCGACGCCGCCGACGACCGCGATGCGATCGCGCCGGCCCTGCCCGAGCCGCTCGATGCCTTCGACGAGCGCGCGCACGATCGCGTGCTGGTACGAGGCCGCCAGGTCGGCGCGCCGCGCGGCGAGCTCCTGCTCGGAGAGGTCGCGGACGCGGTAGAGCAGCGCGGTCTTGAGCCCCGAGAACGAGAAGTCGTGGCCGGGCACCCGCGCGACCGGGAACGAGTACGCCGCCGGGTCGCCCGTCGCCGCGAGCGTGTCGATCGCGCGCCCGCCGGGGTAGCCGAGGCCGAGCAGGCGCGCGCCCTTGTCGAAGGCCTCGCCGGCGGCGTCGTCGAGCGTCGTCCCGAGCACCTCGAACGCCCCGCGCTCGGGGACGTCGACGAGCAGCGTGTGGCCTCCGCTCGCCAGCAGGCAGGTGAACGGCGGCTCGAGATCGAGCGGCCGCAGGTAGAGCGAGGCGACGTGGCCGTGGAGATGGTCGACGGGCACCAGCGGCAGCCGGCGCCCCCAGGCGATCGCCTTGGCTGCGCTCACGCCGACGAGCAGCGCGCCGATCAGGCCGGGCCGGGTCGTGACGGCCACCGAGTCGACCTCCTCGAGCGTCGCCCCGGCGACGGCGAGCGCCTCCTCGATCACCGGCACGACCAGCTCGAGGTGCCGGCGGCTCGCGATCTCCGGGACGACCCCGCCGAAGCGGGCGTGCAACTCGTCCTGCGACGCCACGATGCTCGAGCGGATCTCGCCGTCGGCGGTGACGAGCGCGGCGGCCGTCTCGTCGCACGACGTCTCGATCCCGAGGATCAACACTTACTCCGGCCGGGTTGCGTCGCGCCACATGATCAGCGCGTCCTCGCGGTTGTCGGTGTAGTAGCCGCGCCGGATCCCGCGGGTCTCGAAGCCCAGGCCCGCGTAGAGGCGGATCGCCGTGTCGTTCGACACCCGCACCTCGAGCGTGTACCCGCGCCGCTGGTCGTCGCGCGTGAGGTCGAAGAGCCGCTCGAGCAGCCTGCGGGCGATGCCGCGGCCCTGGTGCTCCGGCTCGACGGCCACGTTCATGACGTGCCAGGCGTCGACGTAGCGCGAGTTGACGGCGTACCCGACGAGGAGGTCGCCGTCGAACGCGCCCAGGCAGATCGAGGCGGGCTTCGCGAGCTCCGAGGCGAACATCGCGCGCGACCACGGAGTCGGGTAGGCGCGCTTCTCGATCGCCTCGATCGCGTTCAGGTCGGAGAGGTCGAGCCGGCGGATCTCGAGCGCGAGCGCCGTCATCACCGGGCCGCCCGGGCGGGCGCGACCGCGTCGGGGGCGCGCAGGTACGTCGGCTCGACGAGGGCGGCCGGCCCGAACGCCGACGCGAACGCCGGCAGGAGCGCAGCGCGCGGGCGGTGCGACGGGTCGTCGTCGGGCGGGACCGTCGCGCCTGCCGCCTCGAACACCGAGCGGTAGCGGACGGCGCCGTCGCCGACGAGCGTCCGCCCGGCGACCGTGAGCTCTTCCGGGCGCGCCACCACCCCGCCGGCCGCGAAGACCTCGCCTCGCCGGGCGTCGATCACCGGGTCACCGCCGGCGAAGGCGTCGAACGTCGACGCGCCCGCGACGGGAGCTCCGGTCGCGAGCGCCAAACCGCGCGCGAACGCCAGCCCCATGCGGATGGAAGTGAAGCTCCCCGGCCCGGTCCCGACGACGATGCCGTCCAGGTCAGTCGGCTCGAGCCCGGCCGCCGCCAGGAGGTCGTCGGCCGCCGCGAGCACCGAGCGGGCCACCGTCTCGCGCTCGCCGAGTGGCGCACCGTCCCGGAGCAGGGCGCAGGAGGCGACGGACGTGGCGGTATCAAGGGCGAGGATGATCGGCATCGGTGATCGAGATGCGCCGGTGGCTCTCGTCGACGTGGTTGAGGGTAACGGCGACGCGTGCCCTCGGGAGGCCGCCGGCGCCGTGCTCCGGCCATTCGACGAACGCGATCGTCCCGTCGAAGTACGGCTCGAGGTCGCCCCATTCGGCCGGAGCGATGCCGCTGAGGCGGTAGAGATCGAGGTGTGCGACCGGGACGACGGCGTCATAGCGGTGCCCGATCGTGAACGTCGGGCTCGCAACCGGCCCCGTCACGCCGAGCGCGCGCGCGGCGCCGCGGACGAAGGTCGTCTTCCCCGCCCCGAGCTCGCCGGACACCGAGACGACGTCACCGGCCCGCAACGTCGCAGCCAGCCGAGCAGCAACCGCCTCGGTCTCCTCGGGTGAGCCGGTGACGACCTCCATCCCCGAAGACGATAGAGCCATGGCCAGGCTGGAGTCCCCTGTGGATCGTTCGTCACACTTCTGTAACCCTGGTCTGACCCCAGAGTACGCCCCTGCAGACGGGTCCGAACAGGAGCAGAACAGGCCCGAACCCGCACAGTCATGCGATCCGGGCGGGCGGCGGCACTTTTCCACAACCCGTGGTCTGACCTCAGAAGGGGCCCTCAGGGCCAGGTGGGAAAAGGGCTAGAAGAGGCCGAGCTGGGTGGCCGTTTCGGCCACTGCCTGCACAGGCGCCTGGGGCGGCGGGGCTTGCGCCGCGGTCTGGCGGCCGGCCGTCCCCAGGAGCTCCGGGATCCGGCGGAAGTCGGCCTCCAGCACCTCGAGCATCCGCGGCGTGTAGAGCGCGGCGGCCGGGTGGAAGATCGGGAACAGCAAGACACGGTTCCCGCCGAGCGACACCTCCTGCGGCACGCCGTGGACGCGCGTGATGCCGTCGGGCTTACCGGACAGCAACTTCGTCGCGAAATTGCCGAGCGTCGCGACGAGCTTCGGCCGGATCAGCTCGATCTGCTTGAACAGGTGCGACTCGCAGGCCTCGATCTCGCCCGGCTGCGGGTCGCGGTTGCCCGGCGGGCGGCACTTGATCACGTTCGCGATGTACACCTCGTCACGACTGAGCCCCACGCCCGCGAGCAGCTTCGAGAGGAGCTGGCCGGCGGCGCCGACGAACGGGACGCCCTGCCGGTCCTCGTGGAAGCCGGGCGCCTCGCCGACGAACATCAGGTCGGCGTCGGGCGCACCCGAGCCGAAGACGACCTGCGTCCTGGTCGCCGCCAGCGCGCAGCGCTCGCAGCCGGCGACGGCGTCGCCGTAGGCGAGGAGAGCGAGCTCGGCTTCAGCCGCAGCCACACGAACCGCCGCAACAGCCGCCACCACCGAAGGAGGGCTGCCCGACGGTACCGTGAGCGACGAACCCGCTCAGCTGCTTGGCCACCTTCTCGTGACCGCAGTCGGGGCACGCCGGATCCGGCGCGGACATCCCGACGAGATCCTCGAAGTGGGACTCGCAGCTCATGCAGACGTATTCGTAGATCGGCACGCGGCCCTCACCTTACCAACCTCGCCCTCCGGGACGAGACGCATCTTCGCGAGCGCCCCGGACGTACCGGCGGCTGTAGACTCCCGCGCAAGCCCGGTATCCACTGGAACTGGAGCGTCAGATGTTCGAGCACGTCACCGTCATCGGCTCCGGCCGCGCCGGATCCGCCATCGCCGCCCGCTTGCGCGAGCGGGGCGTCGACGTCCGCGCCGGCGGCGAGTTGCAGCTGCTCTGCGTGCCGGACACGGCGATCGCCGAGGTCGCCGCCGCGATCACCGCCGGCCCGTGGGTCGCGCACGTCTCCGGCGCCACCCCGCTCGGCGCGCTCGCCCCGCACGTGCGCAGGTTCTCGGTGCACCCGCTGCAGACCCTCGTCCGCTCGCGCGGGCCGGAGCAGCTCGACGGGGCCTGGGCCGCCGTGACCGGCGAGACTCCCGCAGCGCTCGAGCGCGCGCGGTGGCTGGCGCAGACCCTCGGCCTGCGCCCGTTCGTCCTCGCCGACGACGCCCGCGCGCTCTACCACGCGGGCGCGGTGATGGCCTCGAACTTCCTGGTCACCCTGCACCGCGCCGCCGAGCTGCTCCTCGTCGAGGCGGGCGCGCCCCCCGAAGCGCTCCTGCCCCTGATGCGGCGCACGATCGACAACGGCTTCGAGCTGACGGGCCCGATCGCCCGCGGCGACCTGGGCACCGTCGAGCGCCATCTGGAGGCGATCCGCGAGCGGGAGCCCCAACTCGAGCCCGTCTACACGGCGCTCGCCGAGTGGACGCGCCCATGAGGACCGTGCGCACCGTCGCCGACGTCCGCCGTGAGCTCACCGGCGCGGTGACCGTCGGTCTGGTGCCGACGATGGGCGGCCTGCACGCCGGCCATCGGGCCCTGTTCGAGGCGGCCCGGCCGGCGTGCGACGTCCTGGTCGCGAGCAGCTTCGTCAACCGGCCGCAGTTCGCGGACGCCGCCGACTATGTCGCCTACCCGAACGACGCCGCTGCCGATGCCGCCCTCGCCGAGGCGGCGGGCGTCGACCTGCTGTTCGCGCCGGCGGACGACGTCATGTACCCGCCGGGCTTCGCGACCTGGGTCGAGCCGGAGGGCGCCGCGCTCGGCCTGGAAGGCGACCACCGCCCCGGCCACTTCCGCGGCGTCGCGACAGTCGTGCTGAAGCTGTTCACCATCGTCCGGCCGCAGATCGCCTGGTTCGGGCGCAAGGACGCGCAACAGGTCGCCGTCGTCCGGCAGCTCGTGCGCGACCTCGAGCTGCAGGTCGAGATCCGGGTCGTCGAGACCGTCCGCGACGTCGACGGCCTGGCGCTCTCGTCGCGCAACGCCCGCCTCAGCCCGGCCGAGCGGGGCCGGGCCGTCGCGATCCCGCGCGCACTCGCGACCCGGAGCGAGGCCGCCGCCCGCCGCATCCTCGCCGAGGCCGGGATCGAGCCCGACTACGTCGCGGTGGCCGATCTGGTCGGCCCGACCCTCGCGATCGCAGCCACCATCGGCACCACCCGCCTCATCGACAACATCCCGCTCGAGGAAGGAGCATGCGCATGACGACCAGGCCCCGCAAGCCAGCCCCTGGAACACCGGCGCCGGGGAAGCTCTCGCTGCCCGAGCTCGCCGAGATGAAGCGACGCGGCGACCGCATCGTGATGGTGACCGCGTACGACGCACCGAGCGGCGCGAGCGCCGACGCCGCGGGCGTCGATGTCGTCCTCGTCGGGGACTCGGCGGCGATGGTGGTGCTCGGCCACGACTCCACCGTGCCGGCGACGATGGACGAGCTGCTGATGCTGACGCGCGCGGTGACGCGGGGGGCGCACCGGCCGCTGGTGATCGCCGACCTGCCGTTCGGGTCGTACCAGGTCTCCGACGAGCAGGCGGTCTCGAGCGCGATTCGCTTCGTCAAGGAGACCGGCGTGGACGGGGTCAAGCTCGAGGGCGCCGGCCCGATGCTCTCGCGCGTCCGCGCCGTCGTCGGCGCCGGGATTCCCGTGATGGGCCATGTCGGCCTGACGCCGCAGACCGCGACGATGCTCGGCGGCTTCAAGGCGCAGGGCCGCACCTCGGCGAAGGCGGTGCGGATCTTCGAGGACGCCCTGGCCCTCGAGGAGGCCGGCTGCTTCGCCGTCGTGCTGGAGGCGGTCCCGGCGCCGGTGGCCGCGACGATCACCCGCGCGCTCGCGATTCCCACGATCGGGATCGGGGCGGGTGCCGATTGCGACGGACAGGTGCTCGTGTGGCACGACCTGCTCGGCGTCTACCAGGGTCATGCCCCCCGGTTCGTGAAGCAGTACGCCGAGCTGGCGCCGGTGATCGAGAACGCGATCGCGCGCTACGGGGCGGACGTCCGCAGCGGCTCGTTCCCCGAGGAGCGCCACACGTACGCGATCCCGGACGACGAGCTGGCGCTGTTCGAGGCCGCAGTGGGTGTCGTGTCAGACGCCTGAGAGGCCGGCGGCCGCGGCCGCGACGAGCACGACGGCCAGCACGCACGCGGCGGCCGAGCGGCCCCAGGTCCAGCCGTGCACCGACCGGACGCCGGTGACCAGCAGGACGAGCGACCAGGCGACGAAGCCGAGCCAGAGCCAGGCGAACACCGCCCCGGCGGAACCCGAATCCGAGCCGCCGGAGCGGAAGACGTCGCCGCCGAACAGGGCGAGCTTCACCGGCCAGAGAACCAGCGAGAGCGCGAGCGGCGTCGCTGCGAACGCCAGCAGCTGCCGGCTCCGGCGGAACGTCCCCTGCGACCCCATCGCATGCACGCCTGCGTGGAGCGCGCCGCCGACCACGAAGTACCCGACGACCCCGTTGAGGCTGCCGACGATGAACGCCCAGAACGGGATGAGCGTCTTGTCGTCGAGGTTGCCGTAGTCGAGCAGGCGGCCGGCAGTCCGCGTCGCGAGCACGACCGCGATGCCCGCGAGCAGCACGATCAGCAGGATCGGCTCCGTACGGTCGGAGAGCGACTCCTTCGACTCGTCGCGGAGCGCAACGAAGACAGGGCGCGGCCGCTGCAGGACGAGCAGGGCGCGGAGCCACCAGTCGCGCGCGCCGCGGTCGTCGGGAGCAGGTGCCGCAGAGGCGGGCGTGGTCACGATCCTCGAACGCTACTTCGTGACGATCGTGCCGCCGTGGCAGAGGTACTCGGTCGGCTCGAGGATCCCCTGCCGCTCCGAGATCGGCGGCTTGCCGTCGGGGCAGATGTGGTCGTTGCGCGACTGGTAGGCCACGATCAACCCCGCCGCGAACAGCACGACGGCCGCAGCCGCGATGCCGAGCAGCACCGTGCGTCGGTTGCGCAGATCGATGCGCGTCATGCCGCGACGGCGGCGAGGTCGAGCAGCGGGCGCAGGTAGCGGCCGGTGAACGACTCCGGCACCTGGGCCACGTCCTCGGGCGTGCCGACCGCGACGATCTCGCCGCCGGCCTCGCCGCCTTCCGGGCCGAGGTCGATCAGCCAGTCGGCCTGCTTGATCACGTCGAGGTTGTGCTCGATCACGAGCACCGTGTTGCCGGTATCGACCAGCCGCTGCAGCACGTCGAGCAGCTTCTCGATGTCGGCGAAATGCAGCCCGGTCGTGGGCTCGTCGAGGATGTAGAGCGTCCGGCCGGTGGCAACCTTCGACAGCTCGGAGGCGAGCTTGACGCGCTGCGCCTCACCGCCGGAGAGCGTCGTGGCCGGCTGTCCGAGCCGCATGTAGTCGAGGCCGACGTCGTGCAGGGTCTGCAGCCGGCGGCGGAGCTTCGGGATGTTGGCGAAGAACCGGAGCGCCTCCTCGACCGACAGCTCGAGGACATCGGCGATCGTCTTGCCCTTGAAGCGCACCTCGAGCGTCTCGCGGTTGTAGCGCTTCCCCTTGCAGGTCTCGCACGGGACGTAGACGTCGGGCAGGAAGTGCATCTCGATCTTGATCTGGCCGTCGCCCTTGCACGCCTCGCAGCGGCCGCCCTTGACGTTGAACGAGAACCGCCCCGGCTTGTAGCCGCGCACCTTGGCGTCGGGGGTCAGCGAGTACAGCTCGCGGATGTGCGTGAAGAGATCGGTGTAGGTGGCCGGGTTCGAGCGCGGCGTCCGCCCGATCGGCCGCTGGTCGATCTCGATCACCTTGTCGAACGCCTCGATGCCCTCGACGCTCTCGTGGGCGCCCGGCTTGACCCGGTGCTTCGAGAGCGCGTTGGCCGCGGCCTTGTAGACGATCTCGTTCACGAGCGTCGACTTGCCGGAGCCCGAGACTCCGGTCACGGCGATGAACTTGCCGATCGGGAAGTCGACGTCGATCCCTTTGAGATTGTGCTGCGCCGCGCCCCGGACCCCGAACCAGCCGTTGTCCTCGTCGCGCCGCGGCGGCACGGCGATCGTGCGCGCGCCCGAGAGGAACTGCCCGGTGATCGACCTCTTGTTGCGCATCACCTTCTCGGCGGTCCCCTCGGCGACGACGTGGCCGCCGTGCTCGCCCGCGCCCGGCCCCATGTCGACGAGCCAGTCGGCGGTACGCATCATCTGCTCGTCGTGCTCCACGACGACGACGGTGTTGCCGAGGTTGCGCAGGCGCTCGAGCGTGCCGATGAGCTTGTCGTTGTCGCGCTGATGCAGCCCGATCGACGGCTCGTCGAGGATGTAGAGCACCCCGACGAGCTGGCTGCCGATCTGGGTCGCGAGCCGCAGCCGCTGCGCCTCGCCGCCCGACAGCGTCGCGGAGGCACGGTCGAGCTGCAGGTAGCCGACGCCGACGTCGTCGAGGAAGGTGAGCCGTTCGCGGATCTCCTTGACGATCCGCACCCCGATCAGCTGCTCGGTCTCGGTCAGCTCGAGCGAGTCGAGGAAGCGCAGGGCCCCGAAGACCGAGAGCCGCGTGAACTCGTGGATGTTGCGCTCGCCGATCGTCACCGCCAGCACCTCGGGCTTGAGGCGCGCCCCCTTGCACGCGGGGCACGGCCGGAACGACATGTACTCCTCGATGCGCTCGCGCTGGCTCGAGCTGTCGGTCTCCTTGTAGCGCCGCTCGAGCGACGCGACGATGCCCTCGAAGGCGAGCATGTAGGAGCGGCGGCGGCCCATCCGGTTGCGGTACTGCACGTAGAGCTTGTCGCCGCCGGTGCCGTTCAGGAACAGGCCCTGCTGCTCGGCGGTCAGCTCCTCCCACGGGACGTCCGTGGGGATCTCGTACCGGTCGGCGACCGCCTGGATCACCGACTCGTAGAAGCCCGAGCCGCCGACGGCCCACGGCACGAGCGCGCCGTCGTCGATCGACAGCGTCGGGTCGGGCACGAGCAGATCGGGGTCGATCTCCTGCTGCGCGCCGAGGCCGGTACAGCGCGGGCAGGCGCCGTGCGGCGAGTTGAACGAGAAGATGCGCGGCTGCAGCTCGGGCAGCGACACGCCGTGCTCGGGGCAGGCGAACTTCTCACTGTAGGTGCGGCTCTCGCCGATGCGAAGATCGTCTTGACGATCTTCGCCGTTCGGCAGAGCGATGAGGTCGACGACGACCAGGCCGTCGGCCAGCTGCGACGCGGTCTCGACCGACTGGGTCAGCCGCGTGCGCAGATCCGGCTTCAGCACGAGCCGGTCGACGATCACGTCGACCGAGTGCTTGAACTTCTTGTCGAGCGTCGGCGGCTCCTCGAGCGTGTGCTGCTCGCCGTCGACCTTGATCCGCGAGAAGCCCTCGCTGCGGAGGCTCTCGAACTGCTCGCGGAACTCGCCCTTGCGGTCACGCACGATCGGCGCGTTCACGGTGAAGCGCGTCCCCTCCGGCAGCGCGAGGATCTGCTCGACGATCGAGTCGATCGACTGGCCGGCGATCAATCGCCCGCAGACGGGGCAGTGCGGGCGTCCGACCCGGGCGTAGAGCAGGCGGAGGTAGTCGTAGATCTCGGTGACGGTGCCGACGGTCGAGCGCGGGTTGCGCGAGGTCGTCTTCTGGTCGATCGAGATCGCGGGGCTGAGCCCGTCGATCGAGTCGACGTCGGGCTTCTCCATCATCTGCAGGAACTGGCGGGCGTAGGCGCTGAGGCTCTCGACGTAGCGCCGCTGGCCCTCGGCGTAGATCGTGTCGAACGCCAGGCTCGACTTGCCGGAGCCCGACAGGCCGGTGATGCAGATGACGGCGTTCCGCGGCAGCCGGACGGTGATGTCCTTGAGGTTGTGCTCGCGGGCGCCGTGGACTAC
>CAYXXE010000032.1:0-4425 GCA_964468985.1 uncultured Gaiellales bacterium
GGCGGAGCTGCTCGACTGGGTCAGCTTCGACGGCGTGCTCGCCGACCTGAGCGGCAAGATCGGGATCGACTTGAGCGGCATCGACCTCGAGACGCCCGTGGGCGAGCTGGCGGTCGCGGGCGTGCAGGGCATCGTCGACGGCCTCAAGGAGCGGGCCGGCGGCGAGGCGGGCACCTTCCGCGACCTCGTGCTGCATCTGCTCTCGGCCCGCATCGTCGGGACGCCGGAGCAGATCGCCGACGAGCTGGAGGCGTGGACCGAGGCCGGGATCGACGGGATCAACGTGATGGACGTGCCTGCTCACGGCGCCTTCCGGGAGTTCGGGGAGCACGTCGTGCCCGTGCTCCAGCAACGTGGGCTCGTGCAGCGCGAGTACGCCCCCGGGACGTTCCGCGAGAAGCTGTTCGGTGCCGGCCCGAACCTGCCCGACCGGCATCCGGCGCGCCGCCGTCGCGTGCGGGCGACGAGTTGACACGCCTGCGGCTCGTGCTCGGGTACTTCCACCCTTGGCCGAACGACGCCGGCTTCCACCTCGCCGCGGCCGAGGGCTACTACCGGGCGGCCGGCCTCGACGTCGAGATCGGCGTGGTCGACCCGCTGCGCGGCGACGCGCTCGAGTACCTCGCCCGTGGCGAGGCCGACCTCGCAGTCGCGCCGACGAACCGGCTGCTCGCGCGGCGCGACTCGGGGCAGCGCCTGGTCGGGATCGCGACCGTGAACCAGCGTGCGCTCGAGACGATCCAGACGGTGGTCGCGACCGGGATCACGCGGCCCCGCGAGCTCGAGGGGCGGCGGGTCGCCTACAACCCGACGCCGCGCGGCGCCGCGCTGGTCGCCCACCTCGTCTCAGCGGACGGGGGCGACCCGGGTCGCGTCGTCACGGTCGACAGCGGCGTCCGCGAGCTGACCGTGGACGACATCGCCGCGGGCGAGGTGGACGCGACCTTCGGCGGCTACTGGGCCTGGGACGCGCTGTTCGGACTGCTGCCCGACGCCGAGCGCGTCGTCTGGCGGGTCGACGAGATCGGCGCTCCGCCGTATTGCAGCTATCTCCTCGCAGCCGGCGAGGAGCGCCTGCTCCGCGACCCCGAGCCGCTGCGCGCGTTCCTGCGGGCGACCGAGCGGGGCTTCGCCGCCGCCGCGGCGACCCCGCGGCTCGCCCTCGGCGTGCTGGAGCGCGTGGTCCCGTACTTCCCGCGCCCGATCCTCGCCCGCTCGCTCGAGCTGATCGCGCCGACCTGGAGGCATGAGGGCCGCTGGGGCGAGCTGCGGCGCGACCTGGTCGAGCCGTACGCCGCCTGGCTCACGGCAAACGGGCTCCTCCGCTCGCCGGACGTCTGGGCGGAGGCGACCACCAACGAGCTTCTGGAGCCGGCGTGAGTCCCACGCCGTCAGAGGCGGGGATCGCGGCGCTCGCCGAGCGCGTCCGCGCGGCCACACCCCGCGCCGGCACCACGCGGGTGGTGCTCGTGGACGGCCGCTCCGGCTCCGGCAAGACGGCCTTCGCGACGCGCCTGGCAGGCGCGCTCGACGCGCCCGTCGTCGAGCTCGAGTACCTCTATGCCGGCTGGGACGGTCTCGAGAGCGGGATCGAGCTGCTGCAGACGGCGGTCCTCGAGCCGCTCGCGCAGGGGCTCCCCGTGTCGGTCCCCCGCTACGACTGGGCCGCCGGCCGCTGGGGGGAGCCGTGGCCGCTCGGTCGCCCCGAGGTCCTCGTCGTGGAAGGCGTCGGCGCGGGCGTCCGTGCGGCAGCGGCGCACGCCGTGCTACTCGTCTGGGTCGAGCTCCCTGACGAGGAGCGCCGGCAGCGCGCCCTCGCGCGCGACGGCGACCTCTACCGCCCCCACTGGGACCGCTGGGCCGCCCAGGAGGAGGCGCTGCTCAGCCGCGAGCAGACGCCCACCCGCGCCGACGTGACCGTTCGGCCCTGAGCGAGCAGCAGGTAGCTTCCGATCGTGCAGCTCCGCACCGCGCCCAGACCCGCCCGCCTCACGTCGTGAGCGGCCCGCAGGGCTCCTTCGAGCCGGCCGTCGCGGCAGAGCGGCCGATCGACCCGCTCGTGCGCATCGGCCACGTCCACCTGCGCACCGCGGACATCGACCGCGTCCGTGCGTTCTACGTCGACATCATGGGCTTCGACGTCATCCTGGAGGCCCGCGACGTCCCGGGCTGGGGCACGACCGGCGACATCCTGTTCGTCTCCGCGGGCGGCTATCACCATCACCTCGGCTTCAACACCTGGAAGTCGGCGGGCGGCCCGCCGCAGCCCGACGGCGTCGCCGGCCTCCACCACGTCGCCCTCAACTTCTCGACCCGCGCCCGGCTCGCCGAGACCGTTCGGCGCGTTGTCGACGCCGGCATCCCGCTGCGCCAGCTCACCGACCACGGCACGCACCTGGCGGTCTACCTCTCCGACCCCGACGGCAACGACCTCGAGCTCGCCTGGGACCGCCCGCCGGAACAGTGGCCGCGCTACGGCTCCGACAACGCCGACTACCTCGACCGGCCGCTCGACCTCGGCGAGCTCCTCGCCGCCGCCGACTTACCTGCTGGCTCTCGCCCTGACGCCGACCGAGTCGGAGCGGCGGTTCCCGGCCGAGCGGATCGGCGAGCTCTGAGAGCCTCTTAGATCGCGAAGCTCCGGAGCAGCTCGTCGGTGAGCGTGTCGGCGAACGTCCGATCGAGGGGGGCATGGGCGAAGAGGAGCCGGTAGATGATCGGGCCGTAGAAGGCGTCGATCGCGACGTCGAGGTCGAGGTCGGCGCGGAGCTCGCCCGTGGCCTGGCCGTGCTCGAGCACGGCCGCGAGGATCTGGCGGCGGCGGGCGATGAAGCGGTCGCGGAAGCGACTCGCGAACGCGGGATCGTGCTGGGCCTGCGCGACGAGCCCGGCCACGATGCGCCCTGAGTCGGTGTCGCCGAGAATCGTCACGAGCCCGCGCAGGAGCCCGCGGAGCTGTTGGGTCGCCGTACCGGGGGCCGGCGGCCCGGGTAGCTCCCGCTCCGTCCGTTCGAGGTACGCGTCGAGGATGAGATCGGCCCGCGTCGGCCACCAGCGGTAGATCGTCTGCTTGCCGACACCGGCGCGGGCGGCGACGGCTTCGATGCTCGTGCCGGCGAAGCCGCGCTCGGCGAGCAGCTCGTCGGCGGCGTCGAGGATCGCCCGCTCCGCTGCCGCGTTGCGCCGTCTCGCCTGCACTCTCGCCTGCACCGCGCCGATCATAGAACGAACCGGTGCGTCTCGCCTGCTGCTAGGCTCTCCTTCGATCGAGACGAACCGGTTCGTCTCATGAAAGGAGCGAGATGGCAGAGAAGGCAGAGATCCAGATCGAGGTTCGCGCGTGGTCACCGGTCGTGTTCTCCGAGCCGGCCGGGGCGCCGTCGCTCGTCCGCATCTCGGTCGAGGAGTCGTTCGCCGGCGACGTGACCGGTACCGGCAGCGCCGAGCTGCTGCAGGTCCTTCGCGGCGACGGCTCGGCGAGCTTCGTCGCCGTCGAGCGCGTGACGGCGACCCTGGCCGGCCGTGCCGGGACGTTCGTCCTGCAGGACAAGGGCACGCTCGACACCGAGGGCAACGTCGAGGGCGAGTGGTTCGTCGTCCCCGGCTCGGGCACGGGCGAGCTGGCGACGCTGAGCGGGTCGGGCGGCTTCAGCGCGAAGCTCGGCGAGCACGCGAAGGCATACCTGGACTACGCCTTCGACGCCTGAGCACGGCGCTGAGCGCTCGGCGGGGCGTTGGCGAAACCTGTCGCCGTCGCGCTACGTTGTCCACCCATGGCGCAGCCGCCAGAGGACGAGTGGTTTCCCTCGGTCGACCCGGGCCCCGCCCGGGGCGCGGCTCGAGTCCCGTCCGACGAGCTCTGGCTTGCCGGCGGCGACCCGCCCCTACGGGCGTCGACCTTCGACCCGTGGTCGCGCGCCGAGCCCCGCCTGCTTGTCCCGCTCGGACTCGCCGTCGTCTTCGTCGTTGCTCTGCTCGCCGCCGTCGGCGCCTTCGGCGGCGCGACGCCGGCGCCGGTGCTCCAGATCGGCACCGTGACAGCCCCGCCCGCCGGGCAGGGCGCCACCCTGACGACGACGGGGAAGACGACGACGACGGCCACCACGGCGACGAAGACGACCCCGACTCCGCCGACGAGCACCCTCAAGCCCGGAGACTCGGGCGCACAGGTGAAAGCGCTGCAGCAGGAGCTCGCGAGCCTCGGGTACAGCGTCGGCACGATCGACGGCAACTACGGGGCCGCGACCAGCAAGGCCGTCACGGCCTTTCAGCGGGCGCACCACCTGACGGCGGACGGTGTCGTCGGGCCGGCGACGCTCGTCGCGCTCGCTCCCTGACCCGGCCACGACCCTTCTCCTCGATCGTGGCGCGCGCGGCGGCCGATGACCCGCTTGGGTGATGACCCGGCGGGCTCGCGTTCCTACG
>CAYXXE010000032.1:4525-17650 GCA_964468985.1 uncultured Gaiellales bacterium
TCGGGCGACGGCGGGCCGACGGCGGCCGAGCTTGCGGCGGAGGCTCGCGTCCGCGGAATCTCGGTTCACCTTCTGGCCGAAGGCGATGACCTGGAGGCCCTCGCGCGGTCGGTCGACACGGAGCTGGTCGGGATGGCCGGCGGTGACGGCTCGCTCGGCGTCGTCGCCGGCGTGGCGGCCGAACGCGATCTGCCGTTCGTCTGCGTCCCGTTCGGGACCCGGAACCATTTCGCTCGCGATCTGGGCCTCGACCGGTCGGACCCCGTCGCCGCGCTCGCTGCCTTCGACGGCGGGGTCGAGCGTCGCGTCGACCTTGCCCGGGCGAACGGCAGGGCGTTCGTCAACAACGCCTCGCTCGGGCTCTACGCCGACCTGGTCGTCGAGCGGGAGCGTCATCGCCGTCGTGGCGCGGCGCTCGCCCGGCTGCGGGCGGTCGTACGGACGGCGCGGAGCCGGCGGCCGTTGCGGCTCCTGATCGACGGCGAGCGGGCGGAGGTCCGGGTGCTGCTGATCGCCAGCAACGCCTACGTCCTGAAGGGGCTCGACCTGGGCAGCCGGGAACGGCTCGACGAGGGGCTCCTGCACGTCTATCGGATCGAGCACGTCCTGCCGCGAGGCTGGGCCGAGCTCCCGCCGCGAGCCGAGCTGACGATCGAAGCGCCGAGCGTGCGGCAGCTCGTGGTCGCGCTCGACGGCGAGCCCGTCGAGTTGCAGACTCCGCTCGAGGTCGTGCTCGAACCGGGCGCGCTCCGGGTCGCCCTCCCGGGCCACTGAGTTTCAGAACAGCCTGAGCCGTTCAGAGCAGCCTGAGTCGTTCAGCGCAGCCCGGCCCCGCTCTCCCGGCCGCAGGATCTCGCGTCCGCACGGACGGTGGATGCGCAGCTGCTTACGCCGCCGCGGGTGTGAGAACGACGAGGGGAATCTCCCGGCTGGTCTTTGCCTGGTAGTCGTCGTAGGTCGGGTACATCTGCGTCGCCAGCGCCCAGAGTCGCGCCCGGTCTCCCGGCGACGCCGGCTCGGCGCTGACTGCGATTCTTCGGCTTCCGATCTGAATCGTCGCTGCCGGATTGCCGAGGAGGTTCAGGTACCAGGCCGGGTGTTTGGGAGCTCCACCGACCGAGGCGACGATCACGTACCGCCCTTCGTCCGCGAGGTAGAGCAGCGGAGTCGTGCGCTTCTTCCCACTCTTGCGCCCGGTGGTCGTCAGCAGCAGGACCGGCGCCGTCTTGCGGAAGCGGCCGCCGAGCCGGCCTCCGCTCAGCCGGTAGACAGCGACGTGAAGCCTCGAGACGAACTTCAGGATCTGTCTGCTCACCGACGACCGAACCGTAGCGAAGGAGCCACCGCAGGCGGGGGTGTCCGTCGGCGCCGGCGGGTGTAGGCTCGTTCGCGTCCTGCTTCCTCGGGGAGGGTTCCGGTTGTGGTTGTGAGGGGCGCCATCGGAGCATCGCTCGCCGGATTGGTGGCTGCGGTCGCGGTGTTTCAGGCGGCGGGGGCGGGTTCTGCGGCGCGGGCGCCGAGCTGGACGGGCCGCTGGGCGGTTGTCTATACGTGTCCGTATCCGAACTGCGCGAGCGGGACGGCGACGCTCGATCTCGTCCAGAGCGGCAACGCGATCTCGGGGAGGCTCGCGGCCGACGGTGGCGGTGTCATCCCCGTCTCGAGCGGAACGGCGTCCGGGTTCACAGCGACGCTCACCTTCGTCTCGACCGCGTTCTCGATCAGGCTTCCCGTGAGGATGTCGGCCGACGGTGCGTCGTTCACCGGGAAGTGGATCGTGACGGAGAAGTCGTCGGGGATCTCGCGGACCCTGAGTGTGACGGGGAGCCGTGCCGGGCGTCCGTCGGTCGACGTCTCCGTGTCGGCATCGCCGGCGAAGGTCACGGTCCCGTCGAAGAGCGCTGTCCCGGGTGTCGGACAGACGGCGGGCGGGCCGGCGGGCCGGGTGGCCGTGACGGTGACGTTCAGGAATCCCTCGACCCGGCCGGCGGCGAATCTCCAGCTGCTCTCGCTGTCGGTGGTTCCGGTCGATCGCAGCACGGCGCCGCCGAAGCTGGGTTTCCCGGCCTCGTCGTTCCCGGCCAGGCTCGGCACGCTTGCTCCCGGCGCGGTCGTGGCGAGGTCGTTCACGCTCGATGTCGCAAGGGGTGACGGCGTCTACAAGGTCGAGGCGCTGGCGTTGTTCGACGATCCGACGGTGCAGGGCGGCAACGGGCGCGCCTACGGTGTCGGCGGCCGGTTCCAGGTGATCCGGCAGCTGGCGATCGAGGGGACGGTGGTCGCAGCTCCGAGTTGTGCGACCCCCGCCGCCTGTCCGGCGAAGCCGCTGCCAGGAGTGACGGTCACCGCGAACGGCCCCGCGGGCGGTCAGGCGAGAACCGGCTTCGACGGCACCTATTCGATCGACGTGTCGAAAGGCGTGTACACCGTCACGGCGGCGTACCGCAACAAGGTGCTCCTGCCTGCGTCACGGTCGGTGACGGTCGACGCGTCGACGGTGAGCGGTGTCGATTTCGCGTGCGCCCCGACCCGGAAGGCCGGGGTGACGACGGCCTGCGAGGCGCCGACGCTGCAGGCGGGTTTCCGGAAAGTCACGGGCACGGCGATCGAGCTCTTCTTCCAGGGGGCGGGCTGGGATCCGAACGGTGGCACGATCGGCCTCAGTCTCAGCGGGACGCCGCTGCCGGCGCTGAAGGCCGCCGCGACCTTCGAGGGGGTGTTGCAGATCAGCAGATGGCCGAAACGGGCGACGATCGCGCTTGCCGCAGCCAGGCAGAACACGAACGGCTACTGCTGGGGCGATCTCGCCGCCCGCCAGGGAACGTCGTTCGCGTCGAGCCATGTGCAGGGGAAATGGGCCGGCTGGGTGCTCTGGAGCGCCGACGCACGGATCCGTGCCGGCGAAGCGTGGTGCGACGGTGAGGACAACACCGTCTTCCGCAAGTCGCCTGCACCGATCATCGCCTACGGGTTCTTCGACAGGTCGAATCAAGGGATCGAGGTCTTCAACCTCGACCGGCCCGGAGCGTTCAGCGGCCTCCTCACGGCCAACGCCCCAATGCGCTTCTTCATCCCGGGCCACAACGTCTGCGTCCATCTCAGCGCCACCGGCAAGAGCGGCGCCATCCCCGCCGTCACGACCACGACCGGCCCCTGCGCGTAGCTCGACACCGAGGAAGTCGTCGGCCGGACGCGAACTGGGTCCGTCTTTGGCGGGTCCTGTGAACGGAGGTCTGTGGTGGAGCAGCAGTTGCAGCGGTATTTCGGCGCGACTCTCGGGTTGGCGGTCGCGGCGGTGTGGGCCGGCGTCGGTGCCGGGGCGGCGCTTTCGTGTCTCGTCGTCGCAGGAGCGGGGTACGTCGTGACTGCGCTGACGCAACGGGGTGCGCTCGGGCGGATCGTGCGCGCGTCGGCGCGCGAGCGGCGGCAGCCGCGCTCGCGCCGGACCGGTGGCCCACGGGTGTCGGGCCCGGCGCGGGTGCGCGGTGCCCGGCTCGAGGCGCGTCCGGCGCCGCTTCCCGTTGCGGAGATCGACGAGGAGTTCACGCCGGCCGAGCTCGCGCTCGAGGTTTCGCGGTACGGCTGGTAGGACGATAGGGCTCTCGCAGGAGGCGACGCTCAACTGGTCGCGGCCGGGGCACGGGGGCGGGTGACCGAGAGAGCGAGGGTCGCGATCGCAATGGCTGCGGTGAGGGCCAGGCAGACCTGCGGGCTGGCGGCGAGGGCGACCGCGAGCGCGGTTGCGGCGGCGGTCACGACGCCGACCGTCCCGAGGCGGGACGACGCCAGGAGCGCGACGATCGACACGAGGATCGCAACCCGGCCGGCCGTCGAGTGGCTGAGCTCCTCGAACCCGAGCAGCAGGCAGCTCCAACCGGCGAGCGCGGTCAGTGTCGGGGTGATGCCGCCGACAGGCGTCCGGTCGACGAGCGAGGCGGCCCCGGCCGCGAGGCCCACCGTGACCGCGAACGCGATCAGCGCGGCGCCGGGCCACGAGTGCTGACCCGCGGCGATGATCGTCGAGGTGAACTTGCCGTGCCAGACCCAGTGCCACCAGTCGCCGGTCGTGTACGGAGGCGAGATGAGCGGTTGGGTCACCACAGCGGCGAGCAACACGAGCGCGCTTGCGACGGTCAGCGCCGCCGTTGCGAACGGATGCTCGCCCGCGCCCGCGGCGACGGCGATCGCGAGGAACGGGAGGATGACGATCAGGAAGCGTGGGCCGGGTGTTGCGCCGCCGAGGGGGCTGTAGTAGCCGGCGTTGTAGAGCAGGTAGAGCAGGACGGCTGCGCCGATCGCGGCAGCTTCGCGGCGGCGCCCCGTCTGCGAGAGCCGTTTGATTCCCCAGGGTGCGAGGACGAGGACCGGCGACACGGTGAGCAGGCCTTTGCCGCCGGCGAGGATCGCGATCGCGCGTCCGGCCGAGGGTAGGCCGACGCCGAAGAATCCGACCGAGTTCGCGCCCAGCACGTCGTGGCCGGTGACGCCGGGGATCAGGACCGCGCCGACGTAGGAGAGGT
Organism: uncultured Gaiellales bacterium; assembly: GCA_964468985.1. Classification (GTDB taxonomy): domain Bacteria; phylum Actinomycetota; class Thermoleophilia; order Gaiellales; family Gaiellaceae; genus PALSA-600. Next base: position 9,046 of record CAYXXE010000032.1, read on the forward strand.
GCAGCGGGGTGCCGAACGTCCACCAGCCGTACGCGATCAGCGGCGCGACGCCGGCCAGGCAGCCGACGCTGTAGAGCACGGCCGCGCGGACACGCCGGTGCGTGCCCGCCACCGCGTACAGGCCCACGACGAGCGCGATGATCGCGTTCGGGTATTCGACGACGACGGCTGCTCCCGCGAGCAGCCCGGCGGCCGCCGTCCGGCGGAGCGACGGCGACGCCGCCACGGCCGAGAACGCCGCCAGCGCGAGGAACGCGCCGAGGGCGTGCGAGAAGAACAGGCCTCCGAACGGCGCGAGCAGCGTTGCGGAGGCGAGGATCGCGGCAGCGGCCGTGCCCCTCCCCGGGGCGAGCCGGTCGGTCAGCCGGCGGACGAGGACGAGCAGCCCGAGCGCGGGCAGAACACTGCCCCAGAGACCCATCAGCCAGAGGTCGCGGCGCGGCATCGCCCGCATGGCCCGCGGGAACGCACCATGTGCGTCGGGGTCGGGGCGTAGCCCGCCGACCGCCTTGACGAGGAGGTACCACGGCACCGTCACCAGGGCGAGCCCGGGCGCTTTGTTCGCGTAGTAGTGGCCGTGCCACCACGAGATGTCGCAGGACTGCCCGTGCACGCTGTCGATCGTCCGCGAACCGCTCGCCAGCGTCTGCACGAGCGCGAAGTGCGAGCCCGTGTTGCAGTCGGGCTGCCGGAACGGCAGCACCCATGCGAGCGCCGCCGCGACGACGACCACGACGAACAGTGCGTCCGATCGGCGACTCATGTCGGACGGTCGGGTCGCCAGATCTGGACGCCGTCCACCTCGGCGACGCGACGGTAGCCCCGTCGAAGCACCGCCGCCGTTCGACCGGTCGGGTCGGCGACGGCCGGCAGTTGCGCTTCGACGACGAGAGCGGGAGGCCGGCTCGACAACATCCGGTCGGCCCCGGCAACGGCACCCTTCACCGTCTCGAGATTGCGCAGCCAGAGGTACCGATAGGCGGGCGCGCGGTCGGCAAGGTAGTAGATGTCCGCCGCGGCCCAGATGACGTAGACGCGCTGCGACGGCAGCGTGTGCCGCCGGACGTAGCTCGCAACGGCCGCGTCGGTCTGCAGATGCGGGTCGTGGGGCCAGAACGCCGCCGCCTGTCGCTGGTCCGATCCGATCCAGTAGGGCGCCGCGAATGCGATCGCGGCAGCGGCGGCCGCGAATGTCGACCAGTTGCCGAGCCGTTGCGCCCCGCCGGCTGCCATCAGCGCCAGCGGCACCACGACCTGGAGGTAGTAGTGAGCGTGAAAGCTCCCGCCGAGACAGACGCCGGCGAACGCCGCCGGCAGCCAAAGGCGCAACAGCAGCGGCGCACGCCGCCAGCCGATCGCCGCGAGCAGACAGAGCGGCCCGACCGCCTTCGCCGCCGCCGGCAGCGACGCCACGAACTGCGAACCGGTGCCGACGAAGCCGCGGCCTGCGAGCGAGGCATGCGCCCCGTAGCCGATCACCGCGTCCGCCCAGCCGCTGGGATCGCCGGAGAGCAGGAACGCCGCGCCGAGTGGCGCGGCCGCAGCCGCCAGGAAGATCGCGAGCGAGGGGGCTGCCTGCTGGCGGCGAGTCACGATCAGATAGGCGGCGATCCCGACGACGGCGTCGAACGCGGACTGCTTGACGAGCAGCGCCGACCCGGCAACAACTCCGGCAGCGGCGACGGCGCGCGGTGTCGGTCGCCGCTCCGACCGGAGAAAGACCGCGATCGCGACCGTCGTGACCACGGAAGCGAGCAACTCGGCCGAGAGCGTGAAGCCCTCGATGAAGGGCGACGCGCCCGCGCTGACAGCCAACACGCCGGCGCTGATCGCGACCCGTCGCGAACCCCACATCCGGGCGACCCACACCGCAGCCAAGGTGACGAGTGCGGCAGCACCGACCGCGACCCAGCGAAGCGCGACCGTCGATGAAAGCCCGGCGGCGAGCGCGCCACGAAAGACGACGATCAGTCCTTGCGGCCGGTCGACCCAGACGGAGCCGTAGAGCGACCCGCCGTGGGCCCAGAGCCGCGCGATCTCGGCATAGCCGCCCTCGTCCGCCGTCAGCGGCGCGTCGAGGAACGGCAGCCGCAGAACCACCGAGCCGGCGACCAACACGACCGGCGCCAACAGCCAGCCACGGCCCACGGCCCAGCCTCCCCCGACCGGCGAGCTCACGGAAGCCGTCCCGGGCAGCGAGTCGAGCGCTGGCTGAGCGAGCCGCCGCACACCGCGCAGTATCCACCGGACGCATGCCGACGAGATGCCACCGCGCTCCTGACGTCGTCGACGATCAGGCCTGGCGGCGGGTCAGAGGATGAAGGGGATGAGCAGCTTGGTCGACTGCTTGTAGGCCGGATAGCTGTCCGGGAACTTACTGGCCAGGTAGCGCTCCTCGACGGTCGCGCTGTAGAGGACGTAGACGCCGGCCAGGGCGACCGCTGTCAGCCACTGCCAGCTGAGCCCGACCGCGGTACCGGTGGCCGCGACCAGGATGCCGGAGTAGATCGGGTGACGAACCAGCCGGTAGGGGCCGCTGGTCACGAGTTCGGTGTCGGGCTTCTCCGTCATCGGGGTCGCCCAGTTGCGGCCGATGTGTGCGCGAGCCCAGATCGCGAACCCCAATCCCGACGCGAAGAGGGCAAGCCCGACCGCGGCCCGCCACGGGTCGGTGTCGACGCCGTGGCCCCGAAACGCGCCCAGCCGGATCAAGACGATCACGACGACAGCCAGGACTGCCCTGATCCGAAGCTCGCGCGACCAGGGAATACGGCCCCGCTTCGCCGAGAAGGCTGCGACCAGCCAGTACAGCCAGAACGCCGCCCAGCCGCCCGCGAAGGCGAATTCGACCGCTGTCATCGAGGCTCATCCTCCCACGGACACTCCGGTGAGGGTCGGGATCGGTGGATCGCCGGCGAGCGTCGCCGCCTCTGGGATCCGCGGCGGGTCCGGCGTCGCGCCAAGCGAAGGGCATGCTTCCGTCGCCATTCGTGTCCGGGCCGCCACCGCCGTCTGCCTGTTCGTCGTCGCCGCCGCCGTCGCCGCGAGCGGCTGCGGCCCGACGCACCGTGCGGCGACTGCCCAGGCGCGCATCCTCGCGCGCGGGCGCGCGGTCTTCGCCCGGTCGTGCTCGCCCTGCCATTCACTCGTCGGTCACGAGGAAGGAACGTCCGGTGGCGATCTTGTCGATCCGCAGCTCACCGTCGGCGTGATCGAGAGCTTCACCCGGATCATGCCTGCGAGTCCGGGCCTTTCGAGCTCGGACGTGGCTGCCGTCGCTGCATGGGTCTACGCCGTCTCGCGGCAGGGGCGTCGCTGACCCCGACCCCGACCGCGGCGACCAGGCCCGCAGACCTCGGGCGCCCAAGCTCGGCTGGCTGGGCGCCCGGCTGCGGCATTCGCCGATGCGGGTCGAGGCTCCCGCTCGTTCGATGAGCGACGGCGACGGCGGCGACGGCGACCTGACCCCTGGCCGGCGGGTTGCTGATCGTGACGGGCTGGCTGACGGTAGTCGTGTTGCCGCAGAGGTCGGCTGCGGTGACCTGGAGGTTGTAGTTGCCGTTTTGGAGTCGGCGGGTGTTGAGGGGTCGGGCGGTGAGGTGGTAGAGGTAGCGGCCTGGCTGCCGCCAGTAGAGGTGGTTGTCGAAGACGGGGAAGTTCTGGAAGGTTCCGGCGGCGTAGACGTTCCAGAACCGGCTGTTCGGCGGTTCGGTGAGCAGGAAGTCGGCGGCGGTGCGACCCGCGACCGGGACGCCGCTGCCGGTGAGGAGCCGCCAGCGGATCAGTGCGGGGGCGACGTCGGCGTCCGACCATGAGCCGTTCGGGGGGAGTGAGGGGGCGTCGCCGGCCTCGGTGGTGATCTCGACTCGGCCGGTCAGTCTTGCGGCGGGGAGCGTGGTACCGGTGGTGGTGCGGAGTTCGATCGCGCGGATGAAGGGCGGGCTGTCGTCGTCGTAGGGGCGGAGGTGGCGGGCCGGGTTGGTGACGTGGCCGTGGTCGATCTCGCTCAGGTGGACGTGGTCGGCGGGCCGCCGGACATGGCCGAGGACGGTGGTCCCGGCCGTCACCGGCTCGCCGCTTCGGACGCTTGCTCGGAGGTGCCAGTACTGGAAGTCGCGGCCGGCGCTGCGCACGATCACTTCGTCGAAGCGGCGGACGAACGCGGTTCCGGAGACGACGGGGTAGACGGGTGTGCCGGGGGCGGCGGCGATGTCGACGCCGTTGTGGAACGAGAACGAGCCGGGCGAGCCGGCCCCGTCGGCTCCGAACGGGCCGAGTGAGACGGTGCGGGGGTCGCCGAAGTTGCCGCGGATCGGATGCTGGACGTCGAACGGCCGAACCGGCCACGGGTAGTCGAGCGGGCTCGTCCGGCGGCTGCCGCAGGCCGGCGATCTGCCCACCGATTCGACCCGGGTCGACATCCTGCGGGTCGTGTGGGTCACCGCCCGCCGTTGTGGGAGCACGAACAGCAGCCCCGCGCTCGCGGCGGCGAGCAGGAGCGCCGCTCCGGTCAGCGCCCGGGCCGATCGACGTGGCGTCGCAGGGCGCGCCGACGCTGCCCGGCTCATCGAGATCGACGGGTGCGGCCCGGCCGGCCGGGCCGCGTTGTTTCCTCGTCGGTGTGGGTGACGGCGAGGTAGCCGACGAGGGCGACGATCAGGGCCGCCAGGATGGCGGTGACGGGGCCGTCGCCGTAGCCGAGCCCGCCGGCGTGTCGGGGTTTGCCGGCCCAGTCCGCGAACGAGGCGCCGACGGGCCGGGTCAGGATGTAGGCGAACCAGAACGCGAAGATCGCGTTCAGATCCGTGGCGAAGTAGCCGACCGCGGGGATCGCGAAGACGGCCGCGAAGAGGATGCCGGCGGAGAGGAAGCCGAGGTGCGCGGTGTAGGCGGCGAGGTCGCCGGCGGCGGTCCCCATCGCGAACGTCGCGAGCACGGCCGCCCAGTAGAACGTCTCCCGTCTGCGGGTGACGATGCTGTGGATCGACAGTGTTCGCTCGGCCCGGTACCAGGCCGAGAACACGACCGCCAGCCCGGCCGCGAACAGGATCGTCGAGACGACGTAGGGGACACCGAACTGGATGTGCAGGACGTCCGCCGCCATCGTCCCGAAGACCGCGACCATCGCCACGGCCAGCCAGTACACCCAGGGGAGATACCGGCCGGCCCGGAACTGCAGCACGATCGCGGCCACGAACACGACGAAACCACCGATCACGGCCAGATACGGGTTGAAGCGGTGGACGAGGTAGTCCGACGCGGCCTCGCCCGCCGCGGTCGTCAGCAGCTTGATCAACCAGAAATAGACGGTCACCCGCGGCACCTTGCTCTGCCGCCGACCCCGCCCAACCTCCATGGACATCACTCGCAGACGGAACCTTTCCGCCCGCCGGACGGCTCCCAGGGACAACTTCGCCGCGCGAGTCTAGCGGTGTCGCCTCCGCGAGGCAGCCGACGACGGCGGGCCACCGACATCGCAGGGGGCAGGGCGAAACGGGTGGCGCCGAAGCGCAGACGCTCGCCGCGGCGGGAGGCTCACAGCACGTTGCTATATCGCCTTGCGATACTACGCTAGGCGTAGTACTGTGGTGGTGTTGTGTCGAACGATCCGCCGCTGCTGATTCTGACGAGCCTGGCGTCGGGGCCGAAGCACGGCTATGGCCTGCTGCTCGACATCGAGGGTTTCGCCGGTGTCCGGCTCGGCCCTGGCACGCTCTACGGCGCGATCAGCCGTCTGGAGCAGCGTGGCCTGATCGAGGCGCTCGATGAGCCGGGGCGGAAGCGACCATATCGACTGACGGGTGCCGGCTCGGAGCTGCTCGAGGCCTCGCTCGGCGAGCTCCGCTCGATCGTCGACGAAGGAACGGCCCGGTTGCAGCGGTCGCCGGGCGCGGTTATCGGAGGCGCGGCGTGAGGTCGCTGCTTTGGTATCCGCGAGGGTGGCGTCGTCGCTACGGAGCCGAGCTCGTCGCTTTGATGGACGAGCTCGGCGATCGTGAGCGCTCGTTGCTCTCGACGCGGCTCGATCTGGCCCGCTGCGGCCTGGCGGAGCGCTTCCGCATCCTCGCTCCCGGCCCGCTGCCGCCGCGGGAGCGGGGCCGGGAAGGCGCTCTGCTGGTTCTGTACGCCTGGGTGCTGTTCGTGATCGGCGGCTGCGGGATCGCGAAGCTGTCCGAGCACTGGGACGCTGTCACCCCGGTGGGCAAGCAGTCGCTGCCGGCTCATGCCTTCGGTGTACTCACCTGGGCGGCCGTGGCCGGCTCTGCGCTGGTCCTCGCAGGCGTTGCGCTGGCGCTGCCGGCCCTCGTGGCGCTGGTGCGGCGGGGTGGCGCCGCCGATCTTCGCCGCCCGCTCGCCCGGGCTGTCGTCCTCAGCAGCGTCGGCATCGCCTGCACGGTTGCCCTGAGCCGCTGGGCTCACACGCTGTCGTCGCCGAATCGCAACGGCCACGACGGCCTCTACAGTGCTGCGTTCGCGGTCGTCGTCCTCGTCGGTGTGGCCTGTCTGTTCGCGTGGGCGTCGGCCGCCGCGTCGATCGCACGGCGGCTCCCGCTGACCCGGACGATCGTCCGCCTCGAGGGCGTACTCGCCGCCGTTGTTGCGCTGACGATGGTCGTGATGGCGCTCGCGACGGTGATCTGGTGGGCCGCATTGGCCGGCGCTGCACCATGGTTCTTTGCGGGCCGACCCGCCGGATCGGCCGGCGCCCAGGCGCTCGAGCCGAACATGATCGTCGCCTCGGCCCTGATGCTGGCCGCGACCATCCTCGCCCTGCTGGGCGCCGAGCGGTCGCTGAACGGCAGCCTCCGCGCCTGACCGGCCAAGCCCGGGTGTAGGGTTGAGCGATGCGGGCCCTCGCCGGCTGCGTGCTTGCCCGGGCCGCTCTGGTCGGCGCCACCGCGGTCGCCGCGGGCGCTGCTGTTGTCCTTCCGGCAAGCCATAGCCTCTACCTCGGCGTTGCGAAGGGCCACTTCGAGATCCAGTTGAAGACCGGCGCGGCGACACAGATCAGCGCCGGCGTGCCGAAGCTGAAAGGCGGCGCCCTGGTGAGTAGCATCCTCGTCGTCTGCCCGGTCGGTGCGGGAGGCCTGGTCACTGAACTTCATGTCGGCTTCCCCGGCGCAAGGCTGGCCGTGACGAAGCACCGCCTCGGCTTCGCGCGCTCCTACACCTTCCGGCATGCGGCGCTCGTCGCGATCACCTCGAAAGGGTTCGGCAAGACGACCTTCATCCCGTCTGTCCGCGCCAGCGTGACCGGCGTCGTGACGAGCTCGAAGCTGATCACGGGGACGGTGTCGGTGAGCGCCCCGGACTGCAGCCTCCGGCGCTCAACGTACAAGGCACCATTCTTCCGCTCTGTCCCCTGAGGAAGCCGCACCCGGCGCGTCGGCTCGTCACCGTCGAACTCGTCCGGTCGTGCTTCCCGCAACGTGGCCGAGGGACTGGGCTGCGGGTGTTCACCGGGAGAGCACTCGCTCGCGATTGACAAGTCCTGCCTGTAAAGCTACCTTTCCATTGTCAAGTAGACTTTACCTCGAGAGGTGCGGAGGAGTGGCAGGGTCGATAGACGGGCTGTTCTGGGTTGGAGTGCCGGTCGCGGCTTGGCTCGTCTCCGCGTCTGCGAGTGGCTGCTCGCATCCGCTACTGCGCCGGCGGCGCTTGTAGGGGCGGTTGGAGATGCGGAATCTCGTGCGGGAGCGGCGGCTGGAGCGGGGGTTGTCGCAGGGGCAGCTCGCGGCGGCGCTTTCGGTGTCGCGGCAGACGATCAATTCGATCGAGCAGGAGCGCTACACGCCCTCGCTCCCGCTCGCGCTGGCATTGGCACGTTTCTTCGAGACGACGGTGGAGGAGATGTTCGATGCGGATCACTAGGACGAAATGGTTCTTGCCGCTGTTCGCGGTCGGCCTCGGGCTCGTCATGTTCGGGGCGCAGTGGGTCGGCGGCGATCCGGGGAGCGGGCTCGGTTCGCTCGCGATCATGTCTGCGTTCGGCGCGCTGGTCTTGTTCGGTGGGAGGAGCGAGACGATCCGGGGCCTGCGTGGCGACGGCCGCGATGAGCGCTTCCGCCAGATCGACGTCAACGCGACCGCGGTCGCCGGGGTCGCTGTGGTCTGCGCAGTGATCGTGGCCTTCGTCGTGGAGATCGCCCGCGGCCACAGCGGCTCTCCCTACACCTGGCTGGGTGCGATCGGCGGCGGCGCCTACCTGATCGCCGTCGCCTGGTTCAGACTCCGCGGTTAGCAGACCACGCGGGGCTGACTGCAAGCCCTCGAACGGACTCGAACCGTTGCTCCCCTCCTCACCATGTTGCCCAGATAGATAACGAATGCAGTAGGTAGCAGCGCATCGCAAGGAGCCACTGCGTTTTCGTTCGCATCGGACCTGCGGTTAGCTCGCGCCCTGTTGCCACCGCGGGAAGCCCTAGCTAGCGGACTTCGTCCTCCTGGAAGTTGACCTCCTCCTTCACAGAGAGTGGGGTCAAGTGCGGTTCGCTCCCCCTCTTCGACTTGCCAATGCTTCAGGGTGTGGCTGTGACGGGTCTGACTTGTGCGTCGACGATGTCGAGGATGGCTTCGAGGAGGCGGCTGGAGGAGAGGACGTGTT
>CAYXXE010000033.1:0-17521 GCA_964468985.1 uncultured Gaiellales bacterium
GGATCGTCACCCGCGCCGTCACGTCCGACCCCGGCTCGAAGTTCCCGAGCTCCTCTCCGCCCCGGCCACGCCCACGGTCGCCGGTGCGGACGCCGACGACGCGTCCGCCATCGACGAGCAGCTTCGCCGCCGACGTCTCCGGCAGGATCGTCACGCCGAGCTCCTCGGCCTCCTCGGCCAGCCACCGCCCGAGCCGGGAGACCGAGACGATCAGGTTCCGCTCGTTCACCATCGTCGGCGGCGTCGGGATCCGGATCGCCTGCTTCCGGGTCAGGTACAGGACCGACTCGGCCTCGACCTCGCCGTAGGCGGGGATTTCGTCGAGACGCTTCCGGCCGCGGAACAGCTGCTGCAGGCTGCGCGGGTTGACCACCGCGCCGGAGAGGAGATGCGAGCCGGGCGCCTTGCCCTTCTCGAGCACGGCCACCGGCACGTCACCGAGCCTTGCTGCCGTCTCGGGGTCGTCCTCGGCGAGCTGGCCGAGCCGGATCGCAGCGGCGAGCCCGGCCGGCCCTGCGCCGACGACGAGGAACCCCACCTCGATCCGCTCGTCGACCGGGTCGGACGGCGCGCCGATCGCCTCCGCCGTCGTCCACGGCGGCGGGAAGTCGGACGGCCTGGCGCTCATGACCGCTGCGCGCGGATGAGCTCGGTGAGCTTCGGGACGATCGTGTTCAGGTCGCCGACGACGCCCAGATCCGAGAAGTCGAAGATGGGGGCATTCGGATCCTTGTTGATCGCGACGATCACGCTCGAGCCCTGCATGCCGACCTTGTGCTGGATCGCGCCCGAGATGCCGACCGCGACATAGAGCTTCGGCGCGACGGTCTTGCCGGTCTGCCCGACCTGCGCCGAGTACGGGTACCAGCCGGCGTCGACGACCGCGCGAGTGGCGGCGACCGCCCCGCCGAGGGCGCCCGCGAGCTCTTCGCAGAGCGTGAACTTCTCGGGTGCGCCGAGGCCACGACCGCCCGCGACGATCACGTCCGCGTCCTCGATCGACGGCCCCTGCTGCTGGGCGTGGGCCTGCTCGACCATGGTCGCCAGCTGCGAGAACTCCTCGAGCTCGACCGCCACCTCGCGGATCTCCGCGGCGGCTCCTGTCGCGACGGCGTCGAACGCGCCCGAGCGAAACACCGCGATCCGTGGCTCTCCGACCCAGCCGACGTCGACGAGCACGCTGTCGGCGAGCGCCGCCCGTTTCCCGACCCCGTCGGCGGACAGGCCGACCAGGTCCCAGTTGAGCCCGGCTCCGAGCCGCGCCGCGAGCCCGGCGGCGACGTCGGCGGCGAGAACGGACTGCGCGAACAACACGGCGTCGAAGCCCTCGTCGCGGACGAGCTTCGCGAGCACGTCGACGCGAGGCTGCGGCAGCGGCGCCTCGAGCGCGGCAGCGTCGGCGACGAAGACGGTTGCCGCCCCGTGCGCACCCACCTCGGCGGCGAGGCCGGCCACCCCCGAGCCGGCGACGACGCCGGCCACCTCGGCGCCGATCGACACCGCATGGGAGAGCACGCCGAGCGAGCCCCTGGTCACGGCGCCGTCGTGGTGCTCGCAGAAGACGAGCGCCTTCATCTACAGGAGCCTCTTCTCAGCGAGGAACTCGACGATCTGCTCGGCCGCCGAGCCGTCGTCCTCGATTCGGCGCGACTCGCCGCGGGGCGCCGGCGGGCTGAGCGCGAGCACCGTGGTGCGGGCCTCGGTGGCGCCGCCCACGTCGGCGGCGGAGCGGATCTCCTGCGGTTTCTTCTTGGCGCCCATGATCCCCTTGAGCGACGGATAGCGCGGCACGTTGATCGCATCCGAGACCGCGACGACGGCCGGCAGCGGCGCGCGGATCGTGTCGTAGCCGTACTCGGTCTGCCGCTTGCCGGTGAGCGTGCCGTCCGCCACCGAGAGCTCGCTGACCTGGGAGATCGCCGGCCGGCGCAGATATTCGGCCACGGCCGCCCAGAGGCAGGCGCCGTCGCCGTCGGCCGACTGCTGGCCGAAGAGGATGAGGTCGGCCCCTTCCTGGGCGAGCGCGCCCGCCAGCGCCTTGGCGGTGCCGAGCAGGTCGGCCCCGGCAAGCGCATCGTCGCTGATGAGGACGGCGCGGTCGGCCCCCATCGCGAGCGCCTTGCGGAGCGCGTCGAGCGTCCGCTCGGGGCCCATCGACAGGACGACGACCTCGCCGTCGCCGGTCGCCTCCTTGAGCTTCAGCGCCTCCTCGATCGGATGCGTGTCGTAGTCGGAGAGGGTCGGTTCGCCGGACCGGTCGAGCCGGTGGCTCGAGGGGTCGAGGCGCCGGCCGGAGCCGGCGTCGGGAACGGCCTTGACGCAGACGGCGATCTTCATGACCGGCAGAGACTCTAGTACGCCGCTCTGCTCACCGGCCGGTGAAGTGCGGCTCCCGCTTCGCGACGAACGCGGCCAGACCCTCGTGCGCGTCGGCGGACGCGAACAGCGCGGCGAACTCGGCCGCCTCCGCGGCCAGGTTCGCCTCGTGATCGCCGTCGGGCGCGCGGTTGAGCAATGCCTTGGCGGTGCGGAGCGCCAGCGGCGACTTCGTGGCGAGCAGGCGGGCCGTCTCCAGCGCCTGCTCGAGCACCGGGTCGTGGACACCCTGGACGAGCCCGATCCGCAGCGCCTCGTCGGCTCCCACGAGCCGCCCCGTGAACGTCAGCTCCTTCGCGTAGCCGAGGCCGACCGCCCGGACGAGGCGCTGGGTCCCGCCCCACCCCGGAACGATCCCCAGGTTGATCTCGGGCTGGCCGAGCTTCGCCCCGGCCGAGCAATACCGGATGTCGCACGCGAGGGCCAGTTCGCAGCCGCCGCCGAGCGCGAACCCGTTCACCGCAGCGATCGTCGGTAGAGGCATCGTCTCGAGCAGCCGGCCGACCTCGTGGCCGAGGGCTCCCCACGCCGTGCCGCCGGCGACGTCGAGGCCCGACATGTACTTGATGTCCGCGCCGGCCGCGAACGCCCGGTCACCCGCACCGGTGAGGACGACGACCCTCGTGGCGACGTCTTCGACGAGCCCGGCGAGCGCGTCACGGAGCGCGGTGAGCGTCGCGACGTCGAGCGCGTTCAAGGCCGCCTCGCGGTCGATCGTGACGATCGCGACACCTCCCTCGTGCTCGACGTGCACCGGCATCTACCGGGCCCGCGCCTGTAGGAACTCGACGATGTCGGTGGTGGCGGCGCCGGGGGTGAAGACTTCGGCGACGCCGAGGGCTTTGAGTTCGGTGATGTCGTCGGCGGGGATGGTGCCGCCGACGACGACCAGGACGTCGTCGGCGCCCTCGGCCCGCAGCAGCGAGAGGATGCGCGGCACCAACGTCATGTGCGCGCCGGAGAGGATCGAGATGCCGATCGCGTCGGCGTCTTCCTGGATCGCGGTCTCGACGATCTGCTCCGGGGTCTGGTGCAGGCCGGTGTAGACGACTTCCATGCCGGCGTCACGGAGCGCGCGAGCGATGATCTTCGCGCCGCGGTCGTGGCCGTCGAGACCCGGTTTGGCGACCACCACCCTGATCTTCCCGGCCATCGCGGCCAGTATACGAGCGCTCAGAAGACGGGAGTTTCGCGCCAGACGCCCCAGACGTCACGGAACGCGTCGCACATCTCGCCCATCGTCACGTCGACCTTGGCGGCCCGGATGATCGGCTCGATCAGGTTGCTGTCGGAAGCGGCTGCTTCTTTCAGCTCTGCGAGCGACCGCTCGACAGCGGCCGAGTCGCGGCCGGCGCGCAGCGCCCGCACCCGGGCGATCTGCTGCGCCTCCAACGCCGGGTCGACCTTCAGCAGCGGCACGGGCTGCTCGTCCGCCAACTGGTAGCGGTTGACGCCCACCACGACCCGCTGCCCGCTCTCGACCTCGCGCTGGTAGCGGAACGCGGCGTCGGCGATCTCGGACTGGAAGAAGTTCTGCTCGATCGCGGCCACGACCCCGCCCAACTCGTCGATCCGCCGGAAGTACTCGTACGCCTGCCGCTCCAGCTCGTCGGTCAGATGCTCCAGGTAGTACGAGCCGCCCAGCGGGTCGGCGGTGTTCACGACCCCCGTCTCGTGCGCGATCACCTGCTGCGTCCGCAGCGCGATCCGCACCGCGTCCTCCGTCGGCAACGCCAGCGCCTCGTCGAACGAGTTCGTGTGCAACGACTGCGTCCCGCCCAACACCGCCGCCAGCGCCTCGATCGCCGTCCGCACGATGTTCACCTCCGGCTGCTGCGCCGTCAACGACACCCCCGCCGTCTGCGTATGGAACCGCAGCAAGAGCGATCGCTCGTCCTTCGCCCCATACCGGTCGCGTAACACCGTCGCCCAGATCCGTCTGGCCGCCCGGTACTTCGCGATCTCCTCGAAGAAATCCAGATGCGCATTGAAGAAGAACGACAACCGTGGCGCGAACTCGTCGATCCGCAACCCCCGCTCGAGCGCCCACTCCACATACGTGAACCCGTCCGCCAGCGTGAACGCCAACTCCTGCGCCGCCGTCGACCCCGCCTCCCGGATGTGATACCCGGAGATCGAGATCGGATGCCAGAGCGGCATCTCTTTCGCGCAGAACTCGACCATGTCCGTCACAAGACGCATGGAAGGCGCGGGAGGAAATATGAACTCCTTCTGCGCGATGTACTCCTTCAGGATGTCCGTCTGCACCGTCCCCCTGAGAGCAGCCCGCGGCACCCCCTGCTCCTCACCCACACACAGATAGAACGCCAACAGGATCGCCGCCGGCGAGTTGATCGTCATCGACGTCGACACCTCACCCAGCGGGATCCCGTCGAACAACGTCCGCATGTCCGCCAACGAATCGACCGCCACCCCCTCCCGGCCCACCTCACCCACCGACCGCGGATGGTCGGAGTCGTAGCCCATCAACGTCGGCATGTCGAACGCCGTCGACAACCCCGTCTGACCCTCCCCCAACAGAAACCGGAACCGCGCATTCGTCTCCGCCGCCGTCCCGAACCCCGCAAACTGCCGCATCGTCCACAACCGACCCCGATACATCGACCCATACACACCCCGCGTGAACGGGAACCCACCCGGGTCGCCGAGATCACGCGCGTAAGCCACGACCACATCCTCCGGCGTGTACAACGGCGCGTTCTCCACCCCCGAAATCGTCGAACGCAGCTCCTCGCCGCTCACCGTTCGCCGCCCGGCCGCCACAGCGGCTCGTCGAAGCCCACGTTCGCGACGCGGGACAGGATGAACAGGAGGTCGCTGAGGCGGTTGAGGTAGACGAGCGCCAACGGGTTCACGTTGCGCGTGCCGTGCGCCTCGAGAACATCCCTCTCGGCGCGCCGACAGGCCGCCCGCGCGATGTGGAGGCGCGCCGCCGCTTCGGTGCCGCCCGGCAGGACGAAGCTGCGAAGCTCGGGCAGAGCGGCGTTGGCGTCGTCGCAGGCGCGTTCGAGGCGGTCGATCGCCGCCTGGTCGATCCGCAGTCGCCCGTCTCCGGCTGCGTAGGGCACCGACAGGTCGGCGCCGACGTCGAACAGCTCGTTCTGGATGCGCGCGAGGGTCGGGCTGCGCACCTCGACCTGCGCCCAGCCGAGCAGCGAGTTGAGCTCGTCGACGGCCCCGTAGGCCCGCACCAGCGGGTCGAGCTTCGAGGCACGCGACCCGTCGCCGAGCGACGTCTCGCCGCCGTCGCCGCCGCGCGTGTAGATCCTCGTCAGGCGAACCGGCTCGTCGGGACTCCGCGGGCTCACCGGCCCTCGCCTCCGCGTGACCCGAGGATCTCGCGCGCGATCACGAGCCGCTGGATCTCGCTCGTCCCCTCGTAGATCTCGGTCACCTTGGCGTCGCGGTAGTAGCGCTCGACCGGGAACTCCTTCGTGTAGCCGTAGCCGCCCAGGATCTGGATCGCCTCACTCGTCTGTCGGCGCGCGAGCTCCGAGGCGAACAGCTTCGCCTTCGCGCCCGCCTCGGTCACGGGGAGGCCCCGATCCTTCAGCCACGCAGCCCGCAGCACGAGCAGCCGCGCGGCGTCGATCTCCATGGACATGTCGGCGAGCTTGTGCTGGATCGCCTGGAACTGCGAGATCTTGCGGCCGAACGCCGCACGCTCCTTCGCGTACGCGAGCGCGACCTCGTAGGCCGCCCGGGCGATGCCGACGGCCTGGGCGGCGATCCCGATCCGGCCGCCGTCGAGCGTCGACATCGCGACCTGAAAGCCGTGGTGGAGCTCGCCGAGCAGCCGGTCGCCAGGCACGACCGCATCGAGTGAGAGATCGGCGGTCGACGAGGAGTGGAGGCCGAGCTTCGCCTCCTCGCGCGTGACCGTGACGTGGCCCGCGTCGAGCAGGAACGCCGAGACGCCGCGTGCGCTCGACGTGCCGGGGTCCGTGCGCGCGAACACGACGAAGAGACCCGCGTGCGAGCCGTTCGTGATCCACTGCTTCGTACCCATGATGTGCCAGCCACCGTCGACCGCGGTCGCGCGGGTGACGAGCGCGCCGGCGTCCGAGCCGGAGCCGGGCTCGGTGAGCGCGAAGGCGCCGAGCAGCTCGCCGCGCGCCAGCGGCGGGACGAACCGGGCGACCTGGTCGCCGCTGCCGAAGCGCAGGATCGGCAACGTCGCGGCCGACGTGTGCACGGCCACGGTGACGCCGACACCCGCGTCGGCGCGCGACAGCTCCTCGAGCACGAGCGCGTACGACACGAAGTCCGCGCCCGCGCCGCCGTGCTCCTCGGGAACGCAGACGCCGAGCAGGCCGAGCGCGGCGAGCTTGGCGAAGACCTCCGTCGGGAAGCTGCAGTCGCGATCCCAGACAGCTGCGTGGGGATCGACCTCCGACCGGGCGAAGTCGCGGGCGAGCGCCTGGATCTCGCGCTGCTCGGGCGTCAGCTCGAAATCCACCCTGCCAGTCTAGATCCGGGCGCTACTTGAGCTCGGGCTCGAGCTTGTAGCCGACGCCGAAGCGCGTCTGGATGAAGGAGTGGCGCGGCGACTCCGACTCCAGCTTCTGACGGAGCCGCCTGACGAAGACGTCGACCGTGCGGTCGCGGTGCGTCTCGCGCCGACCCCACACCTTCTGCAGCAGCTCGTCGCGGGTGATCACCCGTCCGCGGTCGAGCGCGAGGGCGTACAGGAGCTTGAACTCCGTCGGCGTGAGGGCGGCGCTCTTGCCGTTCACGAACGCCTGGACCTCGCGCGGGTCGATCCGCAGCTCCTCGATCTCGATCGGCTCGCCACGGCGCTCCTCGGCCGGGCGAACGCCGCGACGCGCCGCCGCCCCGACGCGTGCCACCAGCTCACGCATCGAGAACGGCTTCACGAGGTAGTCGTCGGCGCCGATCTCGAGCGCGTGCACGCGGTCGTGCTCCGTGCCTCGCGCCGAGACGACGACGATCGGGGTGCCGATCCCCTCCGCGCGCGCCGTCTCGATCAGCTTCCAGCCGTCGAGCTCGGGCAGCATCAGGTCGAGGACGCAGACGTCGGGGTTCTCGTAGCGGAGCCGGGCGAGGCCCAGCTCGCCGCGGCCCACGACGATCGGATCGAAGCCCGCTGCCACGAGGTGCCGCGCCATGCCGTCGGCGATGATGTTGTCGTCCTCGATGATCAGCACCTTCGGCACTGCGATCTACGATATCCCCGTGCCTGGCCTTTTTCGGGTTTCCGAATGGTGACGATCTGGTGAACCGCTTCTGGGGTCGCAAGAACGCGGACGGGGACGACGAACCGGAGCCTGTGGCCCCCGTCTCCGTCCAGCCGCCGGTCGACGAGACCTACGACGTCACCTTCGACGCCCTGCGCACGGGGTTCACGGCCGCCGTCTCGCACGAGCTGCGAACCCCCCTCGCCCGGATCCTGGCGCTCCTCGACTCCGCCGACCTCCCGCGGGCCGACGTCCCCGGGCTGATCGACCAGGCGCGCGCCGAGGTCGAGCACGCCGGGGCGCTGATCGACGAGATCCTGTTCCTGTCGGAGCTCGAGAGCGGCAAGGAGGTGGTATCGCTCGGCCATACGAACGCGCTCCCGGTGCTGCAGGACATCGTTCGCGACCTGCAGAGCAGCGCCACGCGTGCGGGGGTCGCGCTGGAGGCGGCCGGCGATCCCGACGTCGACGTCCCGCTGCGGCCGCGGATGCTGCGGATGATCGTCGAGAACCTCGCCGAGAACGCGATCCGGTATGCAGGCCACGGGTCGGTGCTCACGCTCGCCGTCGCGCGGACCGGCGACGCCGCGGTCGTGACCGCGACCGACGACGGGGCCGGGGTCGACGAGGAGGCGCTGCCGCGGCTCTTCGAGCGGTTCTACCGCGCCGACCCGGCCCGCACCACGCGTGGCACCGGTCTCGGACTGGCCATCGTCAAGCACATCGTCGTCGCCGCGGGCGGCGAGGTCGAGGCGGCCGGCGCACCCGGGCGCGGCCTGCAGATCAGCTGCCGCTTCCCGCTCACGCGCACGCGGTAGGCCAGAGCAAGACACGACGGAGGGCGCATCGCTGCGCCCTCCGCGGTCCAACCTCGGTTCCGGGTGCTGCGGCTTACGTGTGCAGCGTCTTGATCGTCTTCTCGGCCGCGACCAGCACCGGCTTCGCGAGCGGGGCGAAGAGCAGCTTCGCGGTGTACTGCGTCGTCTGACCCTGCGTGACGGCCCAGAAGATCATCTTCTTGAGCGCGTCCGCGTTCTTCGACTGCAACGGCACGATGATGTACGTGTAGGTGCAGATCGGGTAGGCCAGCGTCGCGGACTTCGGCGGGTTGACGATGTGCATCTCGTTGTTCGGGCCGACGGTCGAGAAGGCGGCGGCCGCTGCGGCGATCCGGCGAAGGCTCGGGTAGAGGAAGTTCCCGGCTGCGTTCTGGACCGCGGCGAACTTGATGTGGTTCGTCAGGGCGTAGGCGACATCGACGTAGGTGACGCCGCCCGGCGTGTTCTTGACGACACCCGCGACGCCGCCGGAGCCCTTGGCTCCGACGCCTGCCGGGAAGGCCGGCTGGGTCGAGACGCCGATCTTCGACTGCCACGTCGGCGAGACGGCCGAGAGGTAGTCGGTGAAGGCGTACGACGAGCCCGAGCCGTCGGAGCGGAAGACCGGCGTGATCTTCAGGTTCGGCATCTCCGCCCCGGGATTGAGCGCGGCGATGGCCGGATCATTCCAGTTGGTGATGTTGCCGAGGAAGATGTTCGCGATCACCGAGCCGTTCAGGCGGAGGTGGACGGGCGCGCCCGGGACGTTGTACGCGACGGTGATCGCCGCGAGTGCCCACGGGATCTGAGCGCAGCCGTTGCAGGCCGTGGTCTGCGTCGGGGAGAGCGGAGCATCCGACGTGCCGAAATCGACCTGGCGGTTCGTGACGGCGGCGATCCCGGCGCCCGACCCGACGGCCGAGTACTGGATCGTGTAGCCGAACGCGGAGCCGAGGGCCGGCGTCCACTTCGAGACGAGCGGCGCGACGAACGTGCTGCCGGCCCCGCTGAGCGTCACGCTGTTGCCGCTTGTCTTGGCGCCTGCAGCTGCGACCGCTCCGAGAGCGACGACTGCGAGGCCTGCGATGAGGGCGAGCCCTCTCTTCATGGACTGTTCTCCTTACCTGGGGGTTGGCTACTCAGGTTCTCTCCGGGACGCCACGGTGGTTGCCGCGTCCCGACTTGACGCCGCCAGCCTGCCCCGTCGGGTCGGCCGCGTGGGCTGCTGCCCTGTTACATCGCGGTGACGTACTGGTGAACGCGGCCGCGGGGCTCAGCGGCCGCCGGCGAGCTTGCGCCGCGACCGCTCGAACAGGTACCGGGCCGTGAGGCTGGAGACGAGCACGAACGCGATCAGGACGAAGGCCGCGGCCCACGCCTGGGCGTTCAGGTTCGCGTCGGGCGACTCCGAGTACTCGAAGATCACGAGCGGGATCGACAGCACGGAGTGCGCCGGATTCCAGTCGACGAGTGTTCCTGCGATCGCGCACGTGAAGAGCAGTGGGGCCGTCTCTCCTGCCGCGCGGGCGATCGCGAGCGTCGTCCCGGTGAGGATGCCGCCGAGCGCCGTCGGCAGGACGACGCTCAGCACGGTGCGCCATTTCGAGACGCCGAGCGCGTAGCTGGCTTCGCGCAGCTGATTCGGGACGAGTGAGAGCACTTCCATGGTCGCCCGCGCGACCAGCGGCAGCATGATGATCGAGAGGGCGAAGCCTCCGGCCCAGGCGCTCTGGTGGTGGCCGATCCCGATTACCGGCAGCGCCACTTTGATGCACAGCGCGTAGACGAAGATCCCGATCACGATCGAGGGGAAGCCGTTCAGGACGTCGAGCCAGAGCCGGATCTGCTCGCCGACCCGGCGCGGCGCGAACTCGCTCACGTAGATCGCCGTCAGCACGCCCATCGGCAGCGCGAAGAGCGTCGCGATCGCGACCAGCATCGCGGTGCCGGCGAGCGCCGGGGCGATGCCGCCGCCGGACTCGCCGAATGTCGCCGGGCCTTTCGTGAAGAAGTTCCAGCTGATGGCATGCACGCCCCGGCTGAAGACCGACCAGACGAGGATCCCGAGTGCCGCGATCGCGACCGCGGCCGCCAGGATCGCCAGCAGCTCGGCGAGCCGGTTCAGCCGGAGCCGCCGCTTCGAGCGGCCCGTGGCCTTGAGCGAGATCGCTGCGCCGGGATCCATCGCCGTCATGCCCCCCGCCGCTGCGCCTCGAAGCGCTTGACGATGCGCTGCGCGGCGAAGTTCGAGACGAAGGTGATCACGAGCAGCACGAAGCCCAGGTAGATCAGCGAGGCGATCTGGAGGTTCGTCGTCGCGCCCTGGAACTGGTTGGCCATCCGGCTCGCGAGCGTGTCGCCCGGCTCGAGGATCGAGAGATGCAGCGGGATGAAGTTGCCGATCACCTGCGTGACGGCGATCGCCTCGCCGAGCGCGCGCCCGAGGCCGAGGATGACCGCCGCGACGACCCCGCCGCGCACGCTCGGCACGACGACCGTCTTGACCATCTCCCAGCGGGTCGCCCCGAGCCCGATCGACGCCTCCTCGAGCTCCGTCGGGACGCCGATGAAGAGCTCGCGGCAGATCGACGAGGTGATCGGGATGGTCATGATCGTCAGCACGATGATCGCGGTGAAGACCGTCGACTCGACCTTGTCCTGGCCGTGGGCGAAGATCGGGATCCAGCCGAGCCAGCGGCCGAGGAGGGGTTGCACGTGCTGCGCGTCGAACGGCGCCAGGACGAAGATGCCCCAGAGCCCGACGACGACGGAGGGCACCGCGGCGAGCATCTCGATGAGCGTCCCGATCAGGCCGCGAATGGACGGCGGGGCCAGCTCGCTGAGAAAGAGCGCGATCGCGATCGAGAGCGGCGCCGAGAGCAGGATCGCGCCGAACGAGGTGACGAGCGTGCCGATGATCAGGTCGCGGCCGCCGTACCGGTCCTTGACGACGTTCCACTCGTTGTGCCAGAGGAACGAGACGTTGAACGTCTTCATCGCCGGCCAGGCACCGTCGGCGACCCGCCAGACGATTGCGAAGACGATGACGATCCCGAGGAGGGCCGCGAGCGCCGTCAGGCCGTAGAGCAGTTTGTCGCCGAGGCGGTCGCTCCCCTTGCGGGTGCGTGCAAGCGGGCTCTGCCCCGGGGCGGTGGTGACGGCCACGCGGCGGAGCATTCCAGTTGCCGCGGCACCCGGTTGGTGGTTTCACCACTTCGACACAATCTGTTCACGGCCTGTGTACCCTCAGACTCGAGGGCGATCGTGAGACTCGTTTCGTGACGACCATGGACTCGACACCTCAGAACCAGCAGGAGCAGCAGGCACCGGCCGCCGAGGCGCCCGACGACGAGCACGCCTCGCAGATTCGCGGCGTCGAGGTGGTCGCTCCCAGCGCCGCCGACGTCAGCAAGACCGTCGTCTTCGACATCAAGGGCCTGAGCGTGTCGTACGGCAAGGCGCTGGCCGTCGACGGCGTCGACCTCGCGATCCACAAGAACGCGATCACGGCGATGATCGGCCCGTCGGGGTGTGGCAAGTCGACCGTGCTGCGCTGCCTGAACCGGATGAACGACCTGGTGCCGAACGCCTCGGTCGGCGGACAGATCCTCTACCACGGCGTCGACCTCTACGGATCGGACGTCGACCCGATCGAGGTCCGGCGGCGCATCGGCATGGTCTTCCAGCGCCCGAACCCGTTTCCCAAGTCGATCTACGACAACGTCGCCTACGGCCTGCGTATCCTCGGGATGAAGGACGACCTCGACGGCCGTGTCGAGCGGGCGCTCCGCGGCGCGGCGCTCTGGGACGAGGTCAAGAGCCGGCTCAAGAAGTCGGCGCTCGGCCTCTCCGGCGGCCAGCAGCAGCGCCTCTGCATCGCGCGGGCGATCGCCGTCGAGCCGGACGTGATCCTGCTCGACGAGCCGGCGTCGGCGCTCGACCCGATCTCGACCGCCGCGATCGAGGACCTGATGCACGAGCTGAAGACCGAGTTCACGCTCGTCATCGTCACGCACAACATGCAGCAGGCCGCGCGCGTCGCCGAGATGACCGCGTTCTTCAGCCTCGACGTGAAGGAAGACGGCTCGCGGCACGGGATCCTGGTCGAGTACGACGCGACGGAGAAGATCTTCACCCAGCCCGCCGACGAGCGTACCGAGGGCTACGTCACCGGCCGTTTCGGCTAGGCGAACGATGCGCATCAGCTTCCAGGAAGAGCTGGCACAGCTCGAGGCGGGCCTCCAGGAGGAGGGCGACCTCGTCCTGCGGGCTCTGCGCGCCGCGCTCAACGCGCTGGCACGTGGCGACAGCGAGCTGGCCGACGACGTCATCTCGTTCGACGACGAGGTCGACAAGCGCTACGCCCGGATCGAGGAAGGCGTCCAGTCGCTCCTCGCCCGTCAGACCCCCGTCGCCGGCGATCTCCGCCTGACGCTCGCGATCCTCCGCATCAACCTGCACCTCGAACGGATGGCCGACTACTGCGTGACCGTCGCCAAGCTGACGAAGCTGATGGGTCACCTCGACGTCTCGGGCGAGCAGCTCTCACGCTCGATCGAGGACATGGGCCAGCGCGCCGAGCAGATGATCCGGGTCGCGCTCGACGCCTTCGCCAGCCGCGACGCCGAGAAGGCGCGCTCGCTCACCGAGCTCGACGAGCTGATCGACCGCGCGAACCGCAACGCGAGCACGGAGATCCTGTCGCTCGGCGACTCGGCGGCCGAGCGCGAGTACGGACTGCGGATGCTCGTCGTCTCACGCTGCGTCGAACGGATCGGCGACCACGCGGTCGACATCGGCGAACAGGTCTTCTTCCTGGTCACGGGCGAGATCCGCGAGTTCACGGACGCCTCGCACCGCACCGGCGGCTGAGCGACCTCCCGCACCACGGCTCTGGCGAGGTGGCGCTGGCGCATTCCACGCGCGCGACGCCTGTTCTTCGTCGTGCCTCGCCTCCACGCTCACGACGGTTCGAGTAGGTGTGCGATGATTCTGTTGTGCGGGAACCCCAAGAGGTGATCTCAGGGTTTGTCGAGCGAAACGAGGCGATCGGTCATGGGTTGCCTGACCTGGTCGTTGAGACGCTGACCTCGGCGTTTCGTCAGGCAGATGTGGTCGCCGTCGCGACATGGACCGAGGCCGAGAGGGTGACGAGGGGTTTGGTCGGATTCGTCTCGGGCCGCTGGGTTCTCGCGAGCGTTGAGCCGCGTCGTGGCGAGGACGCTGGACCGTACGAGGCTGCGACCGCGACAACGCACCTTGCCCACCTACAAGGTGTCTCGGTGCGAGTATGGGAGCTCCATCGCGCGCATCCCGGTGATCCCGACAGTGTGGTCGTGGAGGGGATCGAACTTCTCCATGATGCGTTCCCGTCGGGCCTGGTGCGAATCAGTCTGGCACGCGAGAGCGAGGAAGAGGGCGCCGAGATCTGCGATGCGCTGCTCAAGGCCGCCGGCATCGCCTGAGCCTGTGGTCGACGACATCCCACCAATCGCAATCCCACCAATCGCATTGAGTTGTTACCTGTACATCCTGGCTGCCACCACCTGCACGGCCAAGAATCCGTCTGCGGCGATGTCCAGCAACCCGCAGGCCTTTGCCGTCCGGCAGAGCTGACGCATCGCCGGATCGCGACGACCGGCCCGACTGAACGACATTCCCTGGCGGCCCTCGGCCCGGCCCGATCACGGGCCGAGCTTCTTGCGACGGTCGCCGGGCGAGCGACTACCGCACGAGGTAGTAGATCTCGACCTCCTGGTCGGCCGAGCCGTCGCGCCAGTGCCCGTAGACCTCCCAGCGCGGCCCGAGTCGTTCGAGACCGTTGCGGTTGCACCACTCGATGATCGCCCGGTGGGCCGAGCCGAGCTCCTCGTACCTCCCACGATGGGTCGTCGCTGCCGCCCGGCCCGCCGGCAGCGTCGACGAGACGACTTCGCCCTGCGCCGGGAACGGCGCGCCGACCTCCACACCGACCTCGACGTTCGGGACGTCGTCGTTGTAGAGCATCACGTTCCGGTTCGGCGTGATCTCGTCGTTCGACCGGACGGCGGCCCAGACCGTCTCGAGCAGTTGCGGCCACAGCGCGGGATACGCCTCCCAGGTCGTCGCACGGACGGCGACGGCGGTCGGCTGTCCAGGCGTTTCGACCTCGCGGACGTCGTAGCTCACGGCCGACAACCTAGTCGGCAGTCGGGCCGCGGGCTAGACCGCGAACCCGATCGTGCAGGCGAGCCCCGCGACGAAGCAGTAGACGGCGAACGGCGTGAGCGTGCGCGTCTCGAAGTAGCGCATCAGGAACCGGACGGCGAGGTAGGCGGTGAGCGCGGAGCAGACCGCGCCCGCGAGCGCGGGCCCGCGCACACCGTCGCCCTGGTGGCCTGCGAGCTGCGGCAGCTTGAGGAGCGCCGCGGCGCCGATGATCGGAGTCGCGAGCAGGAAGGCGAAGCGGGCGGCGTCCTTGTTCGAGAGCCCCATCAGCAGGCCGCCGCCCATGGTCGCGCCGGAGCGAGAGAAGCCCGGGATCAGCGCAACCGCCTGCACGGCGCCGACGGCGAAGGCCTTCCCCCAGCTGACGTGTGCGGCGATCCGCGCGTCGTCCTCCTCGTCCACTTGCGGCGCCCGGCGGCGGAGCTGCTCGGCGCCGAACAACAGCAGGCCGTTCAGCGTCAGGAAGATCGCGGCGGACGTCGGCGAGGCAAAGACGCTGCGGAGCTTGTGCTCGAGCAGCAACCCGAGGAGGCCGGCCGGGATCGTCCCCACCACGAGCAGCCAGCCGAGCTTCGCGTGATGGTCGTCCGGGGCGATCTCGCGGTCGCGCAGCGACCGGCCGAGGCCGCGCAGGATCGCGGCCCAGTCGCGCCGGAAGAACCACACCAGCACCAGCGCCGTCGCCAGATGGGTCGCGACGAGGAAGGTGATGAAGTACGAGTCGTTCTGGTGGATGTTCCAGCCGAGCAGCTTCGGCAGGATCACGCTGTGGCCGAGGCTCGACACCGGGAACAGCTCGGACACGCCCTGGAGAAGCCCCAGCACGATCGCGCGGGGATACGAGATCAGCGCCGCGAGGATCAAGGAGCCGGCGGTGGGGACGTCGCGCCGGCGCCGCGCTTCGGCCCCGTGCGGAACCAGGCGAGCACGAACGCCGCCAGGCCGACGCACACCGCGGCGATTCCGTGCTTGACGTGGTGGTGGGCCGACCCCGCCTGGTGACCGGGGAAGAACGACGGCAGCGACTTCGCCGGCTCGGCGAAGTACACGATCCCGACCACGATCAGCACGATCCCGACGACCACCGCGGCGGCCGCGAGCAAGCGATCGTTCTGCATGAGGCACAGCATACGGGAGTACGCTGCCGGTTCACCCGCAGCGCATCCGGACGCCGGTCATTCACAGAATTGCAACCCGGTGTTCGCACCGGCTGCGGGATGCTTCGCCGGATGCCCGCCATGCCACCCTCTCGCACAGAGACCGAGAACGAGCCGCTCGCCCTCCTGAACCGCGAGCTGTCGGCGCTCGACCTGATGGTCCGCGTGCTCGAGCTGGCGGAGGACCCCTCCGAGCCGCTACTGGAACGCGTCAAGTTCTGCGGCATCGTCTCGTCGATCCTCGACGAGTTCTTCATGGTGCGGGTCGCGGGCCTGCTCGACCAGGTCGCGTCCGGCCTGTCCGTGCGCTCGGCCGACGGCCGCTCACCCCAGCAGACGCTCACCGAGGTGCGGGAGCGCGCGTCGCAGCTCCTGATGAGCCAGTCGCTGCTCTGGCGCGACAAGCTCGTCCCGGCGCTCGCCGCCGAAGGGATCGTCGTCGGCTCCGTCGACGACGCGACCGACGACGAGCGCACGGAGCTCCGGGCGCTCTTCGCAAGCCAGATCTATCCCGTCCTGACGCCGCTCGCCGTCGGGCCCGGGCAGCCGTTCCCCTACATCTCCGGCCTGTCCCTGAGCCTCGGCGTCGCCGTGCGCGACCCGGAGACGGGCGAGGAGCGCTTCGCCCGGGTGAAGGTGCCCGAAGGGCTCCCCCGCTTCGTCGAGATCGGCGACCGCGGCCTCCTGATCCCGCTCGAGTCGACGATCCTCCACTACCTCAACTGGCTCTTCCCCGGCATGGAGATCACCGAGAGCACCGCGTTCCGCCTCACCCGGGACGGTGACCTCGAGATCTCGGACGACGCCGACGACCTGCTCGAGGCCGTCGAGTCGGAGTTGCGCAAGCGCCGGTTCGGCGCGGTCGTTCGGCTCGAGGTCTCGAGCTCGATCTCCCGCGCGATGCTCAACCGGCTCCAGGAGCGCCTGTCGGTGGGCCCGGACGGGGTCTACGCGATTCGCGGGCTGCTCGACCTCGCCGACGTCGGGCAGCTCTACGCGCTCGACCGCCCCGACCTCAAGTACGACCCCTGGGTGCCGTACACCCAGCGCCGGTTCGCGAACCCGGTCGACGACGACATCTTCGCCGAGATCGCCTCCCGCGACCTGATGGTGCAGCACCCCTACGACTCGTTCGCCACCAGCGTCGAGGCCTTCGTCCGGGCCGCTGCGCTCGACCCGCAGGTCGTGACGCTGAAGACCACCGTCTACCGGACCGGGCCCGACTCGGCGCTGGCGCCGGCCCTGATGGAGGCCGCCGAGCACGGCAAGCAGAGCGTCTGCGTCGTCGAGTTGAAGGCCCGCTTCGACGAGCACCGCAACATCGAGTGGGCCCGCGAGCTGGAGCAGGCCGGCGTGCACGTCGTCTACGGCTTCCCCGACATGAAGATCCACGCCAAGACGACGCTCGTCGTGCGCCGCGAGGGCGATGCCCTGCGCCGGTACGTGCACATCGGCACAGGCAACTACCACGCCCAGACCGCGCGCCACTACGAGGACGTCGGCCTCTTCACCGCCGACCCCGACATCGCCGCCGACGTCGCCGACCTCTTCAACTTCGTCACCGGCTTCGGCCGCCCGCAGGAGTTCCGGAAGCTGCTCGTCGCGCCGTTCAACCTCAAGAAGCGGCTGATCGAGCACATCCGCGAGGTCGCGGACGCAGCCGCCGCAGGCAAGTCGGCCCGGATCCGGATCAAGGCGAACAACCTCACCCACACCGAGGTGATCGAGGAGCTCTACAAGGCCT
>CAYXXE010000034.1:0-8800 GCA_964468985.1 uncultured Gaiellales bacterium
AGTCGACGATCTCCGGCACCGTCATCCGCACCGCGGGCAGGAAGATCCGCTCGGTCGCCTTCCCGAGCCAGGCGTCCTCCTGGGGCGGCTTCCCGACCACGATCGACGGATAGATCGCATCGCGGCGCATGGTGATCGCCGTGACGTGGAAGACCGGGAAGCGCTCGACCGGCGTGTAGAAGCCGGTGTGGTCGCCGAAGGGGCCCTCGTCGGTGAGATCGTCGCGCTCGACGTACCCCTCGAGGACGATCTCGGCGGCGGCGGGCACCTCGACGTCGACCGTGATCCCCTTCACGAGCTCGAGCGCATCCCCGCGCAGGAAGCCGGCGAGCATGAACTCGTCGATGTGCTTCGGCAGCGGCGCGCTGGCCGAGTAGGCGGCGATCGGGTCGAGCCCGAGCGCGACCGCGACCTCGAGCCGGCCGTCGGTCATCAGGTAGTCGGCCCGGCCGTCCTTGTGGAGCTGCCAGTGGATCGCGGTCGTCCGCGGGCCGAGGACCTGCATGCGGTACATGCCGACGTTCCGGCCACCCGTGCGCGGGTCGTGCGTGATCACCGCCGGCAGGGTGATGAACGGGCCGCCGTCGTCCGGCCAGCAGGTCAGCACCGGCAGGCGTCCCAGGTCGACCTCGTCGCCGGTGAGGACGACCTCCTGGCAGGCGCCGCGCTTCACGGTGCGCGGGCGCGAGTCGGCGATCGACTTGAGCGTCTTCAGCCCCCGCACCTTGGCGGCGAGCCCCTCGGGAGGCTGCAGCTCGAGCACGTCGGCGAGCCTCCGGGCGACGTCGTCGAGGTGGTCGACGCCGAACGCCAGGCACATCCGCCGCTCGGTGCCGAACTGGTTGATCAGCAGCGGGATGCTGCTGCCCTTCGGCCGCTCGAAGAGCAGCGCGGGGCCGCCCGCACGGACGGTCCGGTCGACGATCTCGGTCACCTCGAGGTACGGGTCGACCTCGGCGGCGATCCGCACGAGCTCGCCCTCGCGTTCGAGGAGCGCGATCCAGTCGCGGAGGTCGCGGGCGAGGGCCACGCGGGGCCCCGGCTAGTACGCCTGGCGGCGGGCGCGGCGGCGCTCGGCGCGGCGGTGGCCGGCCCAGTGCACGAACTGGCCGATGGCGATCACCGAGAGGAAGATGAGGCCGACGACCAGCATCCCCTCGATCACATGGGTGCCTTCGCTCGCGGCGTCGTAGAGGAGTGACCCGGTCAAGACGATGCGACTCTAGCGGAGTGGCGCGCCAGGGCGAGCGCCACCCGGTCGTCGTCGGGCGTCCCGCCGAGCAGCCGCGCCGCGGCCACCCAGGCGTCGCCGTCGCCCGGCGCGCCGGCCGCGCGCAGGGCGGCGCAGCGGGAGATCAGGTCGGCCATGACGGCGACCGCGGCGACGCCGCCGGCGTCGGCGATCCGGACGAGCCCGTGCGCGTAGAGGTAGTCGCCGAGCAGCACCGCCTCGTCGCGATCGGCCGGTGCGAACAGCCTCGGCCGGCCGTAGTGCACGAGGTACGCCTCGTAGACCGTCTCCAGCCCGAGCGCGAAGCCGTCCGGCGCGAGCGGCGAGAAGCCGGGCTGCCAGTTCGCCGCCGGCAGCGCCGAGCGGACCCAGAGCGGGCTCTCCGCGGCCGCGCCGGCGGCGATCGCCTCAGCGACCGAGGACATCCCCGACCGCCTCGATCGTCGCGTCGATCTCCTCGTCGCCGTGCGCCAGCGACGGGAAGAGGCATTCGTACTGGCTCGGCGCGACGTAGACGCCGCGCTCGAGGAGCCCCCGGAACAGCGTGCCGTACAGCTCGGTATCGAGTTGCTCGAAGCGCTCGACGGGCTCCGAGCGCCCGGCGAACAGCGTCAGCATGGCGCCCACGCGCTGCACGCGCCCGAACGGGGCGAGGCCCGCCTCGAGGCGCGCGCCGCGGCGCTCGAGCGTCTCGTAGACGACCGGGTCACGGAGCCGCCGCAGCACCGAGAGCCCGGCGGCCGTCGCCAGCGGGTTGCCGCTGAGCGTCCCCGCCTGGTAGACGGAGCCGGACGGGGCGAGCCGCTCCATCACGTCCGCCCGGCCGCCGAAGGCCGCGAGCGGCAGGCCGCCGCCCGCGATCTTGCCCAGAATCGTCAGGTCGGCGGTGACGCCGTAGAGCTCCTGGGCGCCGCCGCGGGCAACGCGGAAGCCGCTGATCACCTCGTCGAAGACGAGCAGGGCGCCGGAGGCGTCGCACAGCGACCGCAGCGTCGCCAGGAAGCCGGGCGCCGGCGGGACGCAGCCCATGTTGCCGGCGATCGGCTCGACCAGGATCGCCGCGAGGCCCTCGCCGTGCTGCGCGACGGCCGCCGCGACGGCGGGGATGTCGTTGTAGGGGACGACCAGGGTGTCGGCGGTGACCGCGGTCGGGACACCCGGCGACGAGGGGATCCCGAGCGTCGCGAGCCCGGAGCCGGCCTCGGCCAGGAACGGGTCGGCATGCCCGTGGTAGCAGCCGGCGAACTTGAGCACCCGGTCGCGGCGGGTCGCGGCGCGCGCGAGGCGCAGGGCCGACATCGCGGCCTCGGTGCCCGACGAGACGAGGCGCACCTGCTCGATCGACGGGAACGAGGCGACGATCTCCTCGGCCAGGGCGACCTCGCCCTCGGTGGGAACGCCGAACGACGTCCCGGCGGCGGCCGCCTCGCACACCGCCGCGACGGTCTCGGGGTCGGCGTGGCCGAAGAGGAGCGGCCCCCATGACTGCACCCAGTCGAGGAGCCGGCGGCCGTCCGCGGTCTCGAGGTAGGCGCCCTCGCCGCGCACGGCGAAGAACGGCTCGTCGAGGCCGACGCCGCGCATCGCCCGCACCGGGGAGTTCACGCCACCGGGGATCACCTTGCGGGCGCGGTGCCACAGGGCGCTGCGGACGAGGCTCACGTCCAGCGCGCGAACTCTTTCGCCCAGTAGGTGACGACGATGTCCGCGCCGGCGCGCCGGATCGCCGTGAGCGACTCGACCGCGGCGGCACGCTCGTCGAGATCGCCGGCCGCGGCCGCCGCCTTGATCATCGCGTACTCGCCCGAGACGTTGTACGCCGCGAGCGGCAGGTCGAACCGCTCGCGCACGGCCCGCACGACGTCGAGGTAGGGCAGCGCCGGCTTGACCAGCAGCACGTCGGCGCCCTCGGCGACGTCGAGCGCGCACTCGCGGAGCGCCTCCCGCACGTTGCCCGGATCGAGCTGGTAGCCGCGCCGGTCCCCGAACGACGGAGCGCTGCCGGCGACGTCGCGGAACGGACCGTAGAACGCGGAGGCGTACTTGGCCGAGTAGGCGACGATCGGCGTCTGCGGCAGCTGCTCGCGGATCGCAGCCACCCGTCCGTCCATCATGTCGCTCGGGCAGACGGCGTCGGCGCCCGCCTCGACGTGGGACACCGCCGTCCGCGCCAGCAGCTCGAGCGAGGCGTCGTTGTCGACCTGGTCGCCGTCGAGGACGCCGCAGTGGCCGTGGCTCGTGTACTCGCAGAGACAGACATCGGTGAGCAGGAGCAGCTCGTCGAAGCGCGGCCGCAGCGCGCGGAGCGCCTGCTGCACGATCCCGTCCTCGAGCCAGGCGCCGGAGCCCTCGTCGTCCTTGGCCTCGGGGATCCCGAACAGCATGACGGCCTTCACGCCGAGCGAGAGCAGCTCGTCGCACTCGCGCACGAGCCCGTCGACCGTGAAGCGCGAGAGGGCGGGCAGGCGCTCGTTCGGGAGCGCGTCGGGCGCGACGAAGAGCGGCAGCACGAGGTCGTCGACCGAGACCGATGTCTCGCGGACCAGCTCGCGCAGGGACGCCGTCCGCCGAAGGCGTCGTAGCCGCGTGACGGGAAAGCCGCTCACGTCAGCAGCGTACGCACGGCGAGCACGGAACCGCCGCCGTAGAGGATCCCCAGCCCGGCGAGCCAGGCGGCCTCGCGCGCGACCGTGCCCCACGGGTCGAGGTCGAAGAGGGCTGCCGAGAACAGGCGCACGCCGTGCGCGAACGGGAGCGCATCGCTGACCCAGCCCGCGGCGGCGAAGAACTCGGCGGGAATCAGGCCGAGGAACACGATCGGCAGCACGATCAGGACCGCCACCAGCGACGCCGTCCGCGCCTCGCGGGAGACGGCGCCGATCAGCGCGCCGAGCGCCCCGAGCGCGGCGCCGGCGAGCGCCAGGCCGGCAGCAAGGAGCGGCAGGCGCGTCCAGGGCTCGCCGCCGACCACGTGGCCCGCTTCGATCACGATCCCGAATGCGACGGCGACGGCGAGCCCGAGCACCGTCGACACGAGCGCGGCGAGCGCGACCTTCGCCCCGACCAGCGAGACCGGCCGGACGAGCCCCCGCACGAGCCGGCCGAGCACGTTCTCGTCGCGCTCGGCAGCCAGCGTTCCCGCCGCCAGGACGAGCGAGAGGAACGTGATCGTGATCCCGAACGCATAGCTCTGCACCTGGGCCGACACGAGCGCCGAGCGGCCGTGCCGTGGCGCCTCGACGAGCTGGATCGGCTCGGCCGTCGCGTGGAGCGCGTCCGCCGTCTCGGCGAGCGCGAGCCGGGCGTCGTGGACGAAGTGCTCGATGCGGCGGACACGCACCGACTGCGGCATCGCCGCCAGCTGCGCCTCCGTGCCGTCGAGGCCGAGCACGTCGAAGCGCCGCGCGAGGAACTTCCCGGGCCCGCCGTGCAGGATCAGGTGGACGTACTGGAGGTCTGCCTCGATGTAGGCGCGCTGGAGCTTCAGGTTCAGCTGGTAGACGAGCGCCTGCACCTGCTGGCGGACGCGGCCCGCCGTGCCGCCCGTCGTCACCGCGAGCTCGAGCGTGGGGCTCTGGATCATCTGCTCGAGCGTCGCGACGAAGCCGGGCGGGACGGTGATCACCGCGACGACCTTGCCGTCGGCCAGCTCATGCTCGGCCGCGTCGTGCGAGAGGCGGACGAGGTCGACGTTGCTCGCCACCTCGTCGATCGTCCTGCGGACGTCGAAGGTGTGGGTGCCGACGACGAGCTTCGCCGGCAGGCCGTCCTCGTCGACGAACGCGACGCGCGGCTGCGAGCTCGAGTAGCCGGCGACCAGCCCCACGAGCGCTGCGATCACGAGTGGGTACGCGACGAGCACGCCGAGCAGCACCGGCGTCCTGCGCAGCGTGCGCAGGTCCTTGCCGAGCAGCAAGAGGAGGTTCCTCACGCCGCGTGCTCCGGGCGAAGCGCGCCGTCGACCAGCTCGAGCGTGCGGTCGGCGTGCGCGGACAGCTCCTCCCAGTGGTGGGTCGCCACCAGCACGCTGCCGGCGCGGTCGCGCACGGCGTGGGCGATCGCCCAGACCCGACGCCGCTGGGCCGGGTCGAGGGAGGCGGTCGGCTCGTCGAGCAGCAACACCCGCGGCGAGCCGAGGAGCGCGAGCGCGACGTCGAGGCGCTGCCGGTTGCCGACGCTCAGCTCCCCGGCACGCAGCCCGGCCGGGAGCTCGAACTCCGCCAGCAGCTCGTCGACGCGCCCGGCGGGCGCCCGCTCGAGGGCGGCGAACAGCTCGAGGTTCTCGCGCGCGGTCAGCCGGCCGTAGTGCGCCGAGCGCTGCGGCACCCAGCCCACGTCGGCGTTGCGCACGACGGTGCCCGCGCTCGGCGCGAGCGCGCCGGCGAGGATCGCCAGGAGCGTCGACTTGCCCGCGCCGTTCGGACCGACGAGCGCCACCACCTCGCCCTCCTCGAGAGCCAGGTCGATCGGGTGGAGCGCGATGCGGTTGCCGTAGCGGCGCGAGACGCCGTGCGCCTCGAGCAGGCTCACTTGCCGACGCCCGCCGCGGGCGGCGGTTCGACGAGCTCCACTCCGGCGAGCGGCTCGACTTCCGTGCCCGACCAGGGCTCGAGGACGATCCGGTCGACGAAGAACTCCCAGACGGCGCGGCCGGAGGCGAGCAGGGGCAGCGCGAGGAGCGCTCCCGGCAGGCCGTAGATCTCGGCGCCGGCGGCCAGCCCGAAGATCACGAGCAGCGGGTGGAGGCGGAGCGCGTTGCCCATCACCTGCGGCACGACGACGTGGCCCTCGGCCTGGTGGATGACCAGGAAGAGCAGCGCGACCCAGACCGCCGAGACCGGGTGGACGACGAGGGCGTACAGGAACGGCGGGATCGCACCGAGCCACGGGCCGAGGTACGGGATGATCTCGGTGATCGCGACCCAGCCGCCGAAGAGCAGGGCGTATCGCTGCCCCTGCGGCAGCAGTCCCGTCGCGCCGAAGGCCCAGAGCCCGACCCCCGCGCTCAGGCCGATGATCAGGCTGAGGGCCGCCTGCCCGCGGACGTACGACGCGAGGGCGTGCTCGATCCGCAGGACCAGAGAATGCTCGCCGATCCTGGGCGGGAAGCGCCGGTCGACCGATCGCCGAAGCTTCGGCAGGCCGAGGAGCATGTAGATCGACATCACGAGGACGAGGACGATCGAGAAGAGCGTCTTGCCGATCGAGATGGCCGCCCCCTCGACGAAGTTGACGATGCGGTGGGTGTACTTGCCGACGTCGCGCTGGCGGATCTGGCGGACGAGCCGGTGCCCGGGCTTCTGGACGTGGATCGAGCGCAGGTGGTGGGAGTCGAGCCAGCGCTGCAGGCGATCGACGTCGCGATCGGCCGAGGTCTGTCCGGTCGGAGGGTGAGGATGGGTGAAGTAGTCGTTGAACCGGCTCGCAGCCGTCTTCGTCTGGCTGACGGCGACGGTGGCCACGGAAGCGATCACGAGGACGAGCGCCGCGACGAAGCTGAGATATACGAACGCGACCGCCACGGGCCGCGGGATATGCAGGCGCTGGAGCCCACGCACAGGCGTGTCGAGCAGCAGCGCGATCAGCGACGCGACGATGAACAGGAACACGACGTGAGCGGCCGCGGACGCGACGACCCACGCGAAGACGAGCAGCAGCGGCAGGCCCACCAGTTGGACCCAGCGAGGGATCTCGATCCGCGGCGAGCGCGCGGGCGGGCTCATGCGGCCGATGCTACCGCCGGCGCCGTACAGATCGGCTCGGTCCACCAGCTCCGGCCGCCCGATTGGGACTGGTCCTTCGCCGTCGAGGGATCGCTCGCCCTCGACCGTCACGAACTCTGGGACGAACCCGAGGAACCGCGCGGGAACGGGGTGTCACGAAGCCGCCGGTTGAAAGGCTCACAGGCGTCCGCTACGGTGAGCCCGATGGTCCCCCCGGCGACCCAGCTGCGCGTGCGCGAAGTCCGGCGCAGGCGCCACGAGCAGGAGCGGCGCAGACGGCGGATCGCGGTCGTCGCCACGATCGGCGTCGTCGCGACCGTGACGACCGTGCTCGCCGCGTTCGGCGGCTCCGGTGCGACGACCGCCGCGGCGCCGGCCGTCGCCGGAGCGTCGCGGCTGCTGCCGGGCGGCCCGCCCCAGCCCGAGATCGTCGCGAACGTCGGGGCGCTTCACCTCCAGCTTCCCGTCGACCAGTCCCGGGTGACGGCGATCGGCTACCAGGGCGGCGCCGACGGTGCGATCGCGCTCTCGCCGGTCGGCACGCAGGCGAACCAGGGCCTGCTCCGGCGCCTCACGCGCGCGATCTTCGGCAGCGCGAACGGGCGGCCGCACTGGTACCAGCTCCCGGGCGGCGTGGGCGCCGCGACGTCGTCGGTCGACGTCGGCGCGGCCGCGGGAACCGACGTCTACTCGCCGGTCGACGGCACGATCGTCGCGATCGCCGACGTGGTGTTGAACGGCAATGCGGTCGGGTCGCGGATCGACATCCAGCCGACGGCGTCGCCGTCGGTCGTCGTCTCCGTGTCGCACATCAGGGCCGACCCGGACCTGACGGTCGGCTCGTCCGTTACCTCCGCCGGGACGCGGCTCGGCGAGGTGCTCGACTTCTCACGCGTCGAGACCCAGGCGCTCGCGCGCTACACGAACGACGCGGGCAACCACGTCGCCGTCGAGGTTCACCCCGCGGCGACTCTCCAGGTTCCCTAGGGCGCCGAGCCCTGCGCGTCCTCTTCGTCGCGGACGTCTTCGGCTCGGCGGGCCGGAGGGCGGTCGACCAGCTGCTGCCGGGCCTGCGGGAGGAGCTCGGGGTCGACTTCTGCATCGTCAACGGCGAGAACGCGGCGTCCGGCCGGGGGATCACCGCGAAGATCGCCGAGCAGTTCCTCGCCGGGGGCGCCGACGTCGTCACGCTCGGCAACTGGGCCTGGGGCCAGCAGGGCTTCGCGCCCTACCTGGCGGGGACCGACCGGGTGCTGCGGCCCGCGAACATGTCGCCGTCGACGCCCGGGCGCGGGCTTGCGATCCACTCCGGAGTGGCTGTGCTCAACCTGCTCGGGATGTTCTCGCTCGACCCGTTCGAGAACGCCTTCGTCACCGCCGACCGGCTCGTCACCGAGGCGCGGCGCTCGACCCCGGTCGTCTTCGTCGACTTCCACGCGGAGGCGACGAGCGAGAAGGTGGCGCTCGCGCACTATCTCGACGGCCGCGTGACGGCCGTCCTCGGTACCCACACGCACGTGCAGACCGCCGATGCGCGCGTCCTCGCCGGCGGCACGGCCGCGATCACCGACGCGGGCATGACCGGCCCGCACGACTCGGTGATCGGCAGCGTCCCCGAGGGTGCGATCAAGCGGTTCACGACCGGGATGCCGGTGCGACTCGAGGCGGCGACGCGGGGCGTCCGGCTCGAGGGCGCGCTCGTCGAGTGCGGCGCCGACGGCCGGGCAACGGCGTGCACCGCGGTGCGCGTCGAGCTCGAGCCCTGACCCTCCGCCACCCAGACGCGCGACACACTTCCGGCACACGCACGTCACACTTCGGTGCGGGTGGGTGCATCCGGGCCCCC
>CAYXXE010000034.1:8900-17473 GCA_964468985.1 uncultured Gaiellales bacterium
GCCAGGGACAGGCCGGGCCTGGCCGGGAGGCCGAGGAGGGCGACCAGCGCCACCAGGACGAGGTCTCGTGCCAGCACGACGCCCGCCAGGTGCCCTTCGAGCGCGTAGGCCCAGTAGCGCGTCGGGAACCAGACCTGGGTGAGCACCAGCGCGCCGGCGAGCAGGCCGGTCGCGGCCAGCCCGCGGCGGCCCCGCACGAGCGGCACGAGCGGCACCAGCCAGATCAGGTATTGCGGCGAGAGCACCTTGCCGAACGCGACGAAGGCGCAGACCGCGGCGGCCGCGAAGCGCGTGAGCCGTTCGGGTGTCGCCTCGCCGCGCGCGAAGCCGACCCAGATCGCGAGCAGAGCCGCCAGCTGCAGGGAGGCGACGGCAGTCGCGAGCGCGCCGTGGCCGACCAGGCCCTGCGAGCCGTGCGACGTGACGACGGCCGGATGCCCGAAGGTGGTGAGCAGCGCCGCGCCGAGGCTCTCGACCTGGAGCGGCCGCGACACCTGACCCGAGATGCTCGCCCAGACGCCGTGCGGCGCGAGGAGCGCGAAGGGCACGACCACGACGGCGAGCGTCGCGACCCCGGCCCAGGCGGCCCGGAGGCGCCCGCGCCGCCAGGCCCAGACGAGCGCGAGCGGGACGAGCACGAGCGGCCACCCCTTCGCGGCGACTGCCAGGCCCAGCAGCCCGAAGCCGAGCGGCTCCCGCCCGGTGAGCAGCGCGGCGAGCGCGGCCGTGGCGAGCAGCGCCGGCCAGAGGTCGAACCGCGACAGGATCAACGAGCCGACGAGCAGCGGCGAGACGGCGACGAACCAGCCGGCCGCACCGCGGAGCGACGAGACGACGCCGACGAGCAGGACGCCGCACCCCGCCATCAACCACGCGAACGTGGAGTCGTAGGCCCCCACGAGCGACGGCAACGCGAACGCGGGCAGGGCGCCCGGCGGGTACTCGACCGCGAAGTCACGGTACGGGACGAGCCCGTGGTGGACGATCGCGTCGCCGTAGCGCTGGTACGTCGGCGTGTCGACGAGCTGCCCGTGGGCCCAGAACCAGCGATGGACGAGCCCCCACGCGACGAGGAACGTCGCCGCCGCCGCGGCCGCCGCGACCGCCCGGAGCTCAGCCGGCGGCGAGCGGTGCGTCTGGCTCGTCGGGGACTGCATCCTCGCCACGCACTGTCTCAGCCGGAGCCGACGGCACACCGGCGGCCAGCGGCGCGATCAGGGTCATCGCGACGAACGGGAAGAACCAGGGCGTGTAGAGGTACGACCAGTGGGTGAGGACGAGCTCGAAGCCCACGAGCAGCACCGCCGAGAAGGCGGCCATCCGCAGCGGCGAGCGCCGGCGCGGCCAGATCCCGAGCGCGAGCGAGCCGAGCACCAGCAGCGCCTGCAGGACGTGCTGGCCGAGCTTCAGGTTCGGGATGCCCTTCGCGTGGTACTGCCCCCAGTCCCAGATCGAGAAGGGCGAGTCGCGGCCCAGCTGGAAGCTCACCGTCCGGTCGAAGAAGACCCGCGCCGCGTGCAGCGGTGACGGCTCGAGGAAGAGCACGAAGAACACGAGCGCCGTCGTGACGGCGAAGGAGACGGCGAAGCGGACGAGGCTCCGGCCCCGCCGAGCCTCCGGATAGCCCGACCAGAGCGGCACGACGACGAGCGAGGCGAACTTCGTCCAGCCCGACAGCGCCACGGCGACCCCGCGCACCGACGGGCTCGTCAACGCCAGGAACCCGAAGGTGAGGAAGGCCGGGGCGATCGCGTCGTTCGTGTTCGAGTTCGAGGCGTACTGCGTGAACGGCCACGTCGCCCAGGCGAAGGCGAGCGTCGCCCCGAGTCGCGGCCCGCCGAGCCGGCGACCGACCAGGCCGAGGCCGAGCAGCGCCAGCCCGTCGAACAGCAGCGCCGTGAAGTGCACCGACGGCAGCGAGTCCCATTTCCCGCTCCACCCGAAGATCCAGTAGCCGGGCAGGTAGGCCAGGTACGAGACGGGGCCGTAGGTGTCGCCGAGCGGGTTGGCGCTCTCGCAGCGGCCGTTCGTCTGGATGCGGTCGCGAACCTCGCCCGACGAGTCCGCGGGACCGCACTTGGGCCGGTCACCCTCGATCGGGAAGTGGCCGTACGGGCTCTGCCCGTGCCAGATCCGGTCGGCGCCGATCACGCCGGAGTAACCCACGTCGATCACATCCGACGTCTTCACGTTGAGCCCGACCCTGAACCCCGCCGCGAAGACGGTGACGGCGATCAGCACCCAGACCGGCCACACGGGCCTGCCGCGCGACGGCCGGTCGCGCAGCCCGATCCACAGACAGCGCAGGAGCACCCATGCGAGCACCGGGAACGCCGCGATCATCGCCGCGAAGACGTGCCCGTGGTTGAAGTACCAGAGCGACACGGACAGGCCCGCGAGCACGAGCAGGTCGACGCTCCGGAGCGACACCGGCCGTCGCCAGTCGATCAACCCGATCAGGAAGACCGCGCAGAAGCTGAGCCACACCTCGTAGCTGTTCAGCTTGGCGCCGCCGAACGCCCCGGGCGAGCCGCGCGCCATCTTCCAGGCGGCCTGCGGCCCGGTCCACGCCTCGGTGACGGCACCCGTCGCGTCGTCGACGCTGCCGGTCGCGATCTCGCCGGCCTTGCCCGAGAACACGTTCACCGTCCACACGCCGTCGGCGTAGCTCGCGTCGGTCGTGGGCTTGGGCGGGTACCGGCGCAGCCACTTCGCCACCTTCGGGTCGTCCAGGAAGAGGCGGGTCGCCTCGCTGTCGGACGTGCGTGCCGCGGGCGGCGTGAGCGGCGACGTCCCGAGCGGGTTCGTGACGGGGTTCGTGACGGTGGTGACGTTCGTCACCGTCGTGGTCGTGGTGACGGTGAGGCGCTTCGCCGTCGGCGGCGTCGCACCGCGGCCGGGGGCGGCAACGGCCAGGGCGCACGCCACGAGCGCGGCGCCCGCGGCCACCCGGCGGTCTCGACCGGTCAGCGCCGGAAGCTCCAGAGCTTGTTGCCCAGGAAGTTGAGCGGCGTCACGAGGATGATCGCGACGGCCTGTGCCAGGAGCTTCCCCCAGCCGAGCCAGTCGAGGAACACCACCAGCCACAGCTGGTTGACGGCGAGACCGGCCAGCGAGACGACGAAGAAGCGCGTCCCCTGGTAGGCGAAGTTCCCCTTGTCCTTGGCGAACGTCCAGTGCCGGTTCCACCAGTAGTTGCTGCCGGCGCTGACCACGAAGGACACGATCGCCGCCTTGTGGGCCCCCCAGCCGAGCAACGCCGCATAGATCGCGAGGTTGATCGCGTAGCCGCTGAGACCGACGACGAGGAACTTGCCGAGCTGGACCCAGTTGTGCGCCTGCCTGAGCGCCTGCGCTGCGCGTGGGGCGAAGTCGGACACGGCGGTCGAGGCTAGCACCGAAGCTCTCCGGTCAGCCGCCGGCCCGTGGCCCGACGCCGAGGTGCGCGGCGATCGCCGCCTTGATGCCGGTGATGCTCGCGGGTGGCTCCCCGAGCCCGACCGTGAGCATCGGCACCTCCGAGTCGGCGGCCTCGAGCGACCCGTGGCTGCCGCCGCCCGGATGGCCCTTGCCGCCCAGGTCGGCGAACTCGAAACCGGGCGCGGCCGACACCAGCACTTCACCGGCGTTCGGGTTCGCGAGCGCGGCCGCCGCGCGGGCCCGCCCGTCGGGAACCGCGTCGAGGAGGGCGAGATCCTCGTCGCCGTCGCGCCGCGCGACGACGGCCCCGTCCTCGGAGAAGAGGACGATGCCCGCCGACGGCTCGGCGTCGAGCCGTTCGGCGACGGCCCGCGGTGTCGCCGTATAGACCATCGCAGCCCGATTCGACGCGGCGACCAGGTCTCCGCCCACGTCGAGCCTCGCGACCTGCTCGACGGTCGACTGCCCGTGGTCGGAGCAGACGACGATCGCGTAGCGGGCGAGCAGCTCGTCCGGGCCGCCGGCCGCCTCCATCAGCGCCGTGATCGCGTCGTCGCTGCGCTCGAGCGCGGCGTACGCCGCATCGGGGCCCTGGGCATGCGAGGCGTAGTCGTAGTCGGGCAGGTAGTAGACGAGCACGTCGAAGCCGTCGCGCGTGACGAGCCAGCGGCCGACCGCCGCGGCGTAGGCGTCGATCGAGCCGAGCGCGCGGCTGCGAACGGCGAGCGGCGCGCCGGTCCGGTCGCTCTCGTAGAGGGAGTAGAAGAAGAACCGCTTCGGCCCGTAGACGGCGGGGACGCCCGGAACGGTGGCGAGGTGACGCGTCCGGCCCCGGTAGCACGTGATGTTCACGGCGGCCGTCGTCAGGCCGGCGTCCTCGAACGTCTCGTAGATCGTCGCCGCCCGCTTGCCGAGGTGGCGGGCGCTCAGGTCGATGATGGTGTCGCGGAGGCCGCGGGCGAGTCCGGCCGCACGGATCGCCCCGAACGAGGATCCGTACTCGACGAGCCGCTGCTCGCCGCGATGCCACCACACGAGATGCGGGATCTCGTGGACGTCGGGGTACTCGCCGGTCGCGATCGACGAGAGGCACACCGGCGTCAGCGACGGGAACACCGAGGACGACCGCCGGTACGTGCCGTGCTCGAGCAGGAAGCGCAGGGCGGGCGTGGGCGCCGCCTCGAACATCGACGGCGTCAGGCCGTCGATCACGATCAGGATCACCGGCTTCGGGGCGCCGTCGGGCCGGCTCACGGCACCGGTCAGTCGCGCGCGAGCGTGCGCAGGCCCGCGTGACGGTCGGGCGTCCGCCGCCGGAGCCGGAGACCGACGCCCACCGCCGCGACGGCCTCGACATACCCCGCGGCCGGCACGAAGGCGAGCGCCGCCACGACGAGCGCCCCGGCTCCGAGCAGGACCGCGGTCCCGCCCCGGGTGCCGCCGCGGCGCAACGACCCGGCGACGAGCAGCGCCACGCCGGCGGTGCCACAGGCCGCGCCGGCGGCGCCCGACACCGCCTCGGGCCACTGGCGGAAGACGAGGCCCGCGATGATCGCCGCGACGAGCGCGACCGCGAGCCCGATCACCCGGTGACCGACTGCGCCCGTGACCGCGACGCCGAGCGCGACGCCGATGCCCGCGAAGAGGCCGATCGTGTACCAGGCGCCCACGGCCCGGCCAGTCTAGCCCGCTAGACGAAGACCGAGACGGCGCCCCGGTGCGCCTCGAAGACGGCGGAGGTGACGTCACCGAGATCCTCTCCGTCGGCCTGGAGCGGCAGCGGCCGGTCGCAGCGGACCTCGAAGCGGTCGAGGTCGTGCCCGGAGTGGACGTCGCCGGCGGTGAGCTGGCCGTGGCCGGTGAGGATGTACGAGAGCATCCGTGGCACCGAGCGGGCGCGGACCCGCTCCGGGGCGACGAAGTCGAGGCCGAGCTCGAACTCGGCGGCGGGCACCACACGCAGCGGGAGCGCGCCGGCATAGGTGTACGGGTCGCAGTTCGCGACCAGGAGAAACGCGGCCCGGCCGTACCCCTCGATGTCGAGCGCCGGGTCCCAGCGGCCCCGGTGCTCGCGCAGCATCTTCGCGACCGTCCGGATGAACGCGATGTCGCCCGGGCGGGCTCCGCCGGGATCGCGGCCGAGCGCGTCGAGGCGCCGCACCGCCTCCCCGTCGAAGCCGATCCCCGCCGAGAAGCAGAAGCGGCGCCCGTTGACGGAGCCGAGCGAGATCCGGCGGGTGCGTCCCTGCGCAATCGCGGTGGCCACCGTGCGCGCCGCGGCGACCGGGTCGCGGGTCAGGCCGAGCGCCCGGGCGAACACGCTCGTGCCGCCGCCCGGCAGGAACCCGAACGGCAACGCCCCGTCGGGGGCCCCGTTGAGCGCTTCGTTGTAGGTGCCGTCGCCGGCGAAGACGACGATGGCGTCCACCGAGCCGACCGCCGCGGCGGCGAGCTGGGTGGCGTGCCCGGGCGCCTGGGTGAACTCCGTGCGCAGCTCGACGTGGCTGCGCATCGTCGCCTCGACGGCCGCGATCCGGTCACCCGTCACCTTGGTCGAGTACGGATTGACGATCAACAGCGCCCGTTCCATCACGCTCGAGCATACGAGTTGCTGCCCGGTCGGCCGCCGCCCCGGCCTCCCGCACGCGAGAAGGGAGTACTCTGGTGTCCGAGCGGGCCCAGCCGGACCCCGACGAGACAGGATCAAACAAAAGGGGAGCGTATGGCGAGCCTGGCGGACACCAAGTGGATCATCGGCGAGGCGCGGGCGGTCGAGCCGACACCGGGCGCGGGCTGTGACGCCTCCTACCTCGTGCAGCTCTCGCGCGGCGGGCAGCAGGCCCGGGCGACGGTCGAGTTCGCCGCCCCGTCGTCGCTGACGTCGATCGGCTATGCGCGCGAGGTGCTGACGCCCTTCCTCTCGGACGACGAGCTACCGCCTCGCGTCATCGTCTCGACCGCGGGCGACGTCGTCGTCCAGGAGAGCGCGCGGACCACGTAGCAGGCCCGCTCGGTACGCTGCGGCCATGGCAGAGGACTGGCGCGTCACCGTCGAGCTGGCGGACGAAGGTCTCGGCGGCTGGCTCACGGAGCGGTTGGGCGCGCACGAGGTCGAGGAGGCCGTTCGCGACCGCCTCGGCAGTGTCATCTCGGTGAGCGGCGAGGGCGCGCGCGTCTTCCTCTATGCGGACACCGAGTCGGCGGCGACCGAGGCCGAGCGGGTCGTCGAGCACGTTCTCGCCCAGCGCAGCCTCGAGGCGACATTCGCGATCGACCGCTGGCATCCGGTGGAGGAGCGCTGGGAGAAGGCGGCCTTGCCACTGCCAGACTCACCCGAGTCGGTCGCGGTGGAGCAGCAGCGCCGGGACGCCGACGAGAGCGCCGAGTCGGCCGCCACGGGGCTCGCGACCTGGGACGTCCGGGTCGAGCTCGGCTCGCATCGCGAGGCCGTCGAGCTGGCCGAGCGGTTCGAGGCCGAGGGCTACGCGCTGGCCCGCCGGTGGACGTACCTGACGGTCGGGGCGGCGAACGAGGACGACGCGAAGGAGCTCGCGGCGCGCATCGCCCGCGAGGCACCCGCTGCGACCGTCCGCGTCGAGCCCGGCGCCGGCCTGGTCTCGCAGGTCACGCCGTTCGCGGTCTTCCTCGGCTAGAGCCGGCTCAGGGCTCGCCGGTGAACGCCGGCGGGCGCTTGTCGAGGAACGCCGTCACGCCCTCCGTGAAGTCTGCCGTCCGCACCAGGAGCGCCTGCGCCTCGGCCTCGAGCTCGAGCTGCTCGGCGAACGTGGTGGTCTCGGCCGCGTCGAGGAGGCGCTTCGTCTCCCAGACGGCGCGCGTCGGCCGCTCCGCGAGCTGCCCGGCCAGCTCCCGGGCGCGCCGGGGCAGGTCGTCGTCCGGCACGACCTCGCTGACGAGCCCCCAGCCGAGCGCCTCGTCGGCGTTCAGCCTGCGGTTCGACGTGAGCCACTCGAACGCCCGCCCCTGCCCGAGCAGCCGCCGGGCAAGCCACGTCCCGCCGGAGTCCGGGACCAGCCCGATCCCGACGAAGCCCGGGATGAAGCTCGCGCCCGCGGCGGCGATCCGGAGGTCGCAGGCCAGCGCGAGCGACAGGCCGGCGCCTGCCGCGGGGCCGTTGACGGCGGCAACCACCGGCTTCTCGAGCGACCGGATCGCGAGGACGGTCGGGTGGTAGGTCTCGCGCAGCCCGCCGACGACGTCGTCGACCCCGCCGCTGAACTCCTGCAGATCCTGGCCGACGCAGAAGCCGCGCCCGGCGCCCGTGACGACGACCGCCCGGATCGCCGGGTCGCGTGCCTCGTCGAACGCCGCCTGCAGGCCGCGATGCACCTGGCGGTCGAACGCGTTCAGGACGTCGGGCCGGTTGAGCGTGACGGTCAACACCGCTCCGTCCCGCGT
The DNA here is from genome assembly GCA_964468985.1 of uncultured Gaiellales bacterium. Lineage (GTDB taxonomy): Bacteria > Actinomycetota > Thermoleophilia > Gaiellales > Gaiellaceae > PALSA-600. The sequence goes on from CAYXXE010000034.1 coordinate 16,737, forward strand.
CGTCTCGACCGCTGTCATCCGGGAAACCATAAACGGCGGGCGACGTTGGGAGAGAGGTGACCCAACGCGCCAGAGTCTGGGTCGCGCTGTCGACCGTCTACGTGATCTGGGGGTCGACCTACCTGTTCATCTCGCTCGCGGTCAAGACCCTCCACCCGCTCTTCGCGGCATCCACCCGCTTCATCGCCGCGGGGGCGATCATGTCGGCCCTCGTCGTCGTACGCGGCGGGGCGATGCGCACCTCGCTCCGCTCGGCCGCCTCGTGCCTCCTGATCGGCATCCTCCTGCCCGGCGCGAATGCGGTGCTCTTCTTCGCCGAACGGACGGTGCCGACCGGGCTCGCCTCGCTGATCATCGCCTCGGTGCCGCTCTGGGTCGTCGTGCTGCGGCTGGCCGGCCGCGAGCGGCTGCCGCTGCCGGCGCTCGTCGGCGTCGGGGTCGGGTTCGCGGGCGTCGCGCTCCTCGCTCGTCCCTCCGGTGGCGCGACGGGAACGGGGATCGCGCTCTGCGTGCTCTCCGCGACGATGTGGGCCACCGGATCGGTGCTGTCGCGACGGCTCCCGCTGCCTCGCGACCCCCTCGTGGCGACCGCCTACGAGATGCTCGGCGGAGGGCTCGTGATGCTGCCGCTCGGGATCGCGACGATCGGGACGTTCGCGCCGTCGACCGAGTCCGTCCTCGCCTGGGTCTACCTCGTCACGATCGGCTCGGTCGTCGGCTACACCGCCTACGTCTGG
>CAYXXE010000035.1:0-17353 GCA_964468985.1 uncultured Gaiellales bacterium
TGCCGATCAGCGAGTAGTTGTCGAGCACGCGCTGGGCGCCGAGCGACGAGATCGCCACGATCGACGAGCCCTGCGGCATCTCCGGCGCCGCCACCCGGGCCAGTTGCAGGAGCGCGCGCGCGTTCGCGTTCAGCGTCCAGTCCCAGTGCTTGTCCTCCGTCTCGAGTGCCGGACGGACGACGCCGGTGGCCGCGTTGTGCACGAGCACGTCGAGTGGGCCGAGCGCCGCCACCTCGTCGAGCACCCGCTGCGAGGTGATGTTGCCGCGCACCAGCACGGGCTCCGCCCCGAGTGCGCGGAGCTCGGAGGCGGTCTCCTCGGCAGCGCCGTCGCTGCGGAAGAACCCGATCGCGACGCGCTCGGCCCCGTCGCGCGCGAGGCGCAGCGCGATCGCCCGCCCGATCCCGCGCGAGCCTCCCGAGACGAAGACGTTCACGCGCGCCGGGGCAGCGGCCCGTCGGCCGGTGCGGCCGAGGGGATGCCGTCCCAGCCGAGGCGCGCCGGCGACTCACGCGGCCCCTCGTCGGCCTTCGACGACGCGTGGCCCAGCCGGTCGAGTCGCTCCATCTGGCTCTCCGCGTAGACGCGCACCGGGTCGTCGGCGCCGAGCCCGGCGACCAGCTCGCGGACGCGCGCCCGGAGCTGGTAGGCGAAATGGGGCGTCGCGGGCCCCACGAGCGCGTCGACGTCGTCTCTGGTCGGCGCTGTCATCGCCGGCAAATCTAGACGATCCTGCCGCCGGTAGGGTCAGTGCTCGTGCGCCGAGTGAGCTCCGTCGACCTGATGCTGCTCGGGACGGTCCTGCTCTGGGCGCTGAACATCACGGTCACGAAGTACGTGCTCCAGCACGGCTTCCGGCCGCTGGCGTACGCGTCGATCCGGTATCTCGCCGCCACGTCGCTCTTCTGGGCGTTCACCCTGGCCCGCGAGCGGACGGTCCGGATCAGGCTCTCCGACGGGAAGCTGATCGCCCTCGCCGCCCTGCTCATCTTCACCAACCAACTCACCTTCGTCTACGGCATCCACCGGAGCACAGCTGCGACGTTCGCGCTCATCCTCGGGACGACGCCGATCTTCATCGGCGTCTACTCCGTGCTGTTCGGGCTCGAGCGGATCTCGCCACCCTTCTGGCTGGCCGCGGCGGTCTCGTTCGCGGGGGTCGGGTTTGTCGCCGCCGGCAGCGGGGGGTTCTCCGCCAGCCTTGCGGGCGACGGCATGGCGCTCTTCACGGCGGCCTCGTGGGCCGGTTACTCCGTTGCGATCGCGCCGCTCCTGCGCCGCTACTCGCCGTTCCGGGTCAGCGCGCTCGTGCTGGCGGTGGGGTGGGTGCCGCTGGCGCTGGCGGGGTCGTGGCAGATCTCGCAGCAGAGCTTCCACTTCAACACCTGGACGTGGGTCGGCTTCGGGTACGCGGTCGTCGGGCCGCTGTTCCTCACGAACATCCTCTGGTTCACGGCCATCGACCGCGTCGGCGCGTCGCGCGCGTCGCTGTTCGGCAACATGCAGCCGTTCTTCGCCGTCGTCTTCGCCCTGGTCATCCTCGGTGAGCATCTGAACCGGTGGGAGATCGTCGGCGGCGTCGCGATCGGCGCCGGCATCGTGCTCGAGCGGGTCTTCCACGCACGGTCGGGGCCGCCGACCGACACACTTCCGACATGACTGCACCGCGCCGGGCCGCGCTCGTCTCCGTGGGCGCGGCCGCCTTGCTCGTCGTCCTCAAGCTCAGCGTCGGGCTGGCGACGCACAGCCTCGGCCTCGTCTCCGAGGCCGTCCACTCGGGGACCGATCTGGTCGCGGCGCTGCTCACGTTCTTCGCCATCCGTGTCGCGGCGCGGCCGGCGGACATCGGGCACCAGTTCGGCCACGGGAAGGCCGAGCACCTGGCGGCGCTCGGCGAGGCGGCGTTCCTCTCGCTGGCCAGCCTCGTCATCTCCTACCGGGCCGTCACGCGGCTGACCGGGTCGAGCACGGCGCACGTGAACGCCGCCTGGTACGCGTTCGTCGTCGTCGGCCTCGTGATCTGCGTCGACATCAGCCGCACCGTCGTCTCGTGGCGGGTCTCCCGCCGCTACGACAGCCCGGCGATGGCCGCCAACGCACTGCACTTCGGGAGCGACCTGGCGGGGACGCTCGCCGTGCTCGTCGGGCTCGTGCTGGCGCGGGCCGGCCATCCGAGGGCCGACCCGATCGCGGCCCTGTTCGTCGGTGCGCTCGTGCTCCTGGCCGCCGCGCGGCTGATCCGGCGCAACACCGACGTCCTCATGGACCGTGCGCCCGCCGAGGCCGAGGCGACGGCGCGGTCGGCGATCGACGCGCTCGTGCCTGCGGTGGAGCTGCGCCGGATCCGCATGCGCTCGGCGGGCGGGCGGCAGTTCGCCGACGTCGTCATCGGCGTGCCGCCGTCGTCCGTGGTCGGCCAGGGCCATGCGGCCGCCGATGCGGTCGAGTTGGCCGTCGGCCGGGCGTTGCCGGGAGCCGACGTCGTCGTGCACGTCGAGCCGATCGACGACCCGTCGCTGCGCGAGCGCGCCCACGCGGCGGCGCTCGGCGTCCGCGGCGTCCGCGAGGTGCACAACCTCGTGGTGGTCGACGTCCGCGGGCGGCCCGAGTTGTCGCTCCACCTGAAGCTGCCGGGCGCCCTCCCGCTCGACGAGGCGCATGCGATCGCCGAGGAGGTGGAGACGGCGATCCTGCGCGCCGTGCCGGAGCTGCAGGGGGTGCAGACGCACCTCGAGCCGCTGACCGAGGAGGTCGCCGCGAGCGAGGTCGAGGCCGACGCCGAGGCGGTCGTCCGCCGGGTCGTGCTCGAGGTGACGGGCTCCTCGCCGAGGCTGTTGCGATTCTTTCGTACCGACGCCGGGCTCGTGTTGTTCCTCACGCTCGGCCTCGGCGGCGCGAGCACGCTGGCGGCCGCGCACGCGCGTGCCAGCACGATCGAGGAGCGTCTGCGGCGCGAGCGGCCGGACATCGCCGACGTGATAGTCCATACCGAGCCGTGAAGCTGTGCATGTTCACCCCCCGGGAGCTGGCGCTCGAGCGCGGGTGGCCCGGTCGGATCGAGGGCGACCGGGTCGTGCAGCTGGCCGCCCAGACCCTCCAGGCGTTCTTCACCGGCGGCGGCACCGCGCGGGAGCACGCCGAGTACGCCCTCGCCGACGTCGACCTGCGGCCGCCCGTGCTCCAGCCTCCGAGCGTTCGCGACTTCATGTCGTTCGAGGAGCAGGTGCGGGCGGCGCGCGGCGACACGCCCGGAGACACGCGCCGGGAAACGGTGCCGTCCGACTGGGACGAGCTCCCCGCGTTCCACTTCTCGAACCCGGCCGCGATCGTCGGGCCCGAGGCCGTGGTCCCGTACCCTGAGGGCACGAGCGAGCTCGACTACGGACTCGAGGTGGCGGCGGTCGTCGGTGCCGACGGCCGAATCGGCGGCTTCACGCTGCTGAACGACTGGACGGCCCGAGATCTGGAGCGCCGGGAGCTGCGGGTCGGGCTCGGGCCGGCCAAGAGCAAGGACTTCGCGACGTCGCTCGGGCCGGTCGTCGTCACGCCGGACGAGTTCGACGGCAGCGAGGCCGAGCTCGTCGCGCGCGTGAACGGCGAGGAGCGCTCCCGCGGCAACCTGCGCGACCTGCGTCACTCCTGGGCGCGGCTCCTCGAGCGAGCAGCCCTGAACACCGTGCTGCGCCCGGGCGACGTGATCGGCTCCGGCACCGTCGGCGCCGGCAGCATCCTCGAGCACGGCGACGGCCGCTGGCTTCAGCCGGGCGATGTCATCGAGTTGGAGGCGGAGGGGATCGGGGTGCTCCGCAACACGATCGGCCCACCTCGATGATCGGCGAGGCGGCCGTCCGCGCGGCCGCCCGTGTGCTCGACGGGATCGCCCATCGCACGCCGGTGCTGGCGTCGCGGACGCTCGACGCGCTCGCCGGCGCCTCCGTCGTGCTCAAGCCCGAATGTCTCCAGCGCGGCGGCGCGTTCAAGTTCCGCGGCGCGTACAACAAGATCGCGTCGCTGCCGCCCGGCTCCGACGTCGTCGCCTACTCGTCCGGCAACCATGCCCAGGCGGTCGCGATCGCAGCGGCGCTGCGCGGAGCGCGCGCGACCATCCTGATGCCCGAGGACGCCCCCGTCGCCAAGCTCGCGGCCACCCGTGGCTACGGCGCCGAGGTGATCCTGTACGACCGCTACACGGAGGACCGCGACGCACTCGGGCGCGCGCTCGCCGACTCCCGCGGCCTGACGCTGGTGCGGCCCTACGACGACGAGCTCGTGATGGCCGGGCAGGGGACGGCAGCGCTCGAGCTGATCGAGGACGCCGGGCCGCTCGACACGCTGGTCGTGCCGGTCGGCGGCGGCGGGCTGATCGCCGGGTCGGCGACGATCGCGAAGGCGCTCGGCGTCGCGCGCGTCGTCGGAGTCGAGCCGGAGGCGGGCGACGACACGCGCCGGTCGCTGCTCGCGGGCGAGCGTGTGTCCGTCGGCGTGCCGCGGACGATCGCCGACGGGTTGCAGGCCGCCGAGCCGGGCGAGCTCACGTTCCCCGTCAACGTGCGCCTGGTCGACGAGATCGTCACCGTCAGCGACGACGAGATCGCGGCGGCGATGCGGTTCGCGTTCGAGCGCCTCAAGCTCGTCATCGAGCCGAGCGGAGCCGTCGGGATCGCGGCGCTGCTCACCGGCCGGATCGACGCACCCGGCCGCGTCGGGGTCATCGTCTCGGGCGGCAACGTCGGCGCCGACCGGTTCGCCGAGCTGGTCGGCTGAGCGCGCTCCGAGGCTCGATCAGAGGAGGTCGTGCTGCTTTGCGTCGGCGACCGTCTCGGCCACGCGCACCCGCTCGAGCGAGAGGCGCAGGAGCTCGACGACGGCTTCCGCATCCTGCTCGTCGCGGATCTGGTGCGACACCCAGCCGCTGTCGGGCAGCACGTGGTGGGGCTGGGCGCGCCCTGTCTCGACGAGCATCTCGGCGATCGTGCGCGGAAACCGGATGTCGGCCCAGCGGCTGCCGTGCAGGTGCCCGAGGACGCGGCCGTGCAGCACGAACTCGACACCGCCGTAGCGATGGGGGCGGGACGTGACGCCGTCCCAGGCCGTCACCTCGCGCACGATCCGGGCGGCGTTATCCTCCATCGATGCCGTTCTACCAGGGTCGCGCCGGCGCCGGGCCGCTCAACTGATGCTCGTCGTGGACTGGGACGGCACCTGCACCGTCCGCGACTCGATCGTCGCCGCGGTCCACGACCTCGGTGACCCGTCCGTCTACGACGGCGCGTTCCAGGAGCGCTTCGGCAGTTACGGCGAGGCGCTCTACGCCGAGATCAACACGCTGCGCGTGAGTGCCGAGGAGGCCGCGGCCTGGGCGGTCGCGAACGTCGAGATGCGCCCCGGCTTCCACGAGCTCGTCGAGCGCTTCAGGCCGATGGTCGTCTCGAGCGGGCTGCCTCAGCTGATCGGGCCGGTCCTCGCCCGCGAGGGTGTCCACCTCGAGGTGCGGTCGAACGACGCCGAGGTGCGGCCCGACGGCTGGCGCGTCATCTTCCGCGACGACGGGCTCTGCCCGGTCTGCGGCGACAAGTGCAAGCGGCGCTCGCTGCCCGACTCGCGGCCGGTCGTCTTCGTCGGTGACGGCTGGTCCGACCGGTGCGCGGCGCTCGCCTGCGATCGCGTCTTTGCGCGCGCGGGGCTCGCGGCCTACCTCGACGAGCAGGGGTTCCCGTACGAGCCGTACGAGACCCTGTACGACGTTGCTGCTGCGCTTTCCTGAGCCGTACGACTTCGCGCTCTCGACCGAGCGGTTCCGCGCCTTCGGCCCCGACCTCGCCAACCTGTGGCACGACTGCGGCCTGCACCGCGTCGTCGCCGGTCGCGAGGTGCGGCTCGAGGCTGCTGCCGGCGGGGTCGAGGTCGCGCCCTTCGACGAGCAGATCGGCGCCGTGGTCTCGCAGCTGCTCGGGCTGCCCTTCGACCTGCAGCCCTTCTACGCGTGGGCGGCCGCCGACCCGGTGCTCGGGCCGGTCACGGTGCGCTTCGCGGGGCTGCGGCCGCCGCTGGCGCCCGATCCGTTCGAGGCGCTCGTCACCTCGATCACCGCTCAGCAGGTGTCGCTGCGGTCGGCGTTCGCGATGCGGTCGCGGCTGATCGAGCGCTTCGGCGAGCGGGCGGGGCACGCCTACGCGTTTCCGACGCGGGAGCGGATCGCCTCGGCGGCGCCCGACGAGCTGCTCGCGGTCGGCTTCTCGCGCCGCAAGGCCGAGTACGCGCTCACCCTGGCCCGCGGCGACCTCGACCTGGCGGCGCTTCGGACGCTGCCGGACGACGAGGTGCGCGAGCGGATCACGGCTGTGCGCGGGCTCGGTCCGTGGACGGCGGAGTGGTTCCTCGCCCGCCACCTGGCCCGGCCGCAGGCCTGGCCAGCCGGCGACCTCGCGCTGCGCAAGGCGGCCCTCCTTCTCTACGGTGTCGAGGTGCACGTGCTCGGCCCACGACTCGACCCGTTCCAGAACCTCTCCGCCCACTATCTGCTCGCCGCGGCGCGCCCCGGGGCGGCCGGATGAGCGTCCGCAGCGCCACCGAGGCCGACGAGGCCGTGCTGCGCACGCTGTGGGAGGAGTTCGCGGCCGAGGTGCCGGAGCCGGACATCGAGGACGCCGAGAGCTGGGACGAGGAGTGGCGCGACACGCTCGACGACATCCGCGACGGCGGGGTGTTCCTGGCCGAGGATGCCGACGGGGCGGTGGGCGTCGCCCGGATCGAGGCTCCCGTCCGCGGGCGGGCGCATCTCCAGCTCGTGTACGTACGACCGCGGGCGCGCCGCACCGGGGTCGCGACGTCGCTCCTGCGCGCGTGCGCGGAGGTGGCGCGCTCGCGCGGCGCGAACCGCGTCAGCCTGACGGTGAACGCCGACAACGCGGCTGCCCGCGAGGTCTGGCGCCGGGCGGGCTTTGCCGAGGCCGAGCTGCGGCTGGTCTCGTCGCTCGACGCGCTCGACCGCCATCTGGCCGCACCGCCGGCCGGCGACTCGCTGGGCTCCACGCATGTGCAAACCGACGACGAGCTCTCCGTCGAGCGGGCGATCGCGCACTTCGTGCCGCGGCTGGAAGAGCCGAGCGTCACCTCCAACGGCAGCTGGATCCGCGTCTCGGACGCCGTGCTCGACCGCGATCGCGACGCGCACGGCCGGTTCGCGCGGGAGCTCTCCGAGCGGCTCGGCGCCGTCAGCGTCGCCCTGGCGCTCGAACAGGGCGCCGTCGTGCGCTTCCGGCTCTACGAGCGTGGGCGGATGGTCGACGAGTACCTGTCGGTGCCGACCTTCTACGGCCCGTTGTCGATGGGCGACGAGCTGGCGCTCGCGGCCAACCCGACCCTTGTCGCCCGCCTGACGGGGGCCGATCCCGACGAGGTGCGGCGGGTCGCCCGAACCGCCGTCTCGCCGGCCGATCTGCCACCCGGCCCCGAGCTCTACACGCAGCTCGCCACCCTGATGGGGCTCGAGCCGTGAAGCTCTACGACGCCCCGCGCTGCCCGTACTGCGCGCGCGTGCGCATCGCGCTCGCCGAGAAGGGGCTCGCCTGGGAGCAGGTCGTCATCGACCTGTCGAACCGGCCGCGCTCGCTCTACGAGCTGAACCCGTCGGGCAAGGTGCCGGTGCTCGACGACGGCTTCGTGCTGCCGGAGTCGGAGGTGATCGTGGACTACCTCGACGACCGGTACCCCGAGCCGCCGCTGCGCCCCTCCGACCCGCGCGACCGGGCAGAGGCTCGCCTCGCCGTGCATCGCTTCGACGAGCGCCTCGGCGACGAGTACTACGCCTTCCGCCGCGGCGAGCCGAACCGCCTCGCCGAGCGCCTCGCCGGGCTCGACCTCGGCGACAGCCTGTACGTCGCGATCCTCTACGCGCCGTGGGTGATCCGGGCGCGCGAGCTGCTGGGGGTCGAGCTCCCGCCGCGGCTCGAGGACCAGCTCGCGCGACTCGCCGAGCGCCCCGCCTTCGCCGCCGAGATCGCGACGGTGCGCTCGCTGTGACCGACGTCTCGATCGACGAGCTCGCCCGCCGACTGGACGAGGTCGCATCGGGAGCGCTCACGCTCCTCGACGTCCGAACGCCCGAGGAGTACACGGGCACCGGCGGCCAGCCGTGCGACCCGCGCCAGGGCCACGTCCCCGGCGCGCGCAACCTCGACGTCTACCGCCTGCTCGCCCTGCCCGAGGACGAGCTGCGCGCCGAGCTCGACCTGCCCGACAGGGCGGAGATCATCGCGTACTGCCACAGCGGCGGCCGCTCCGGCATGGCGGTCGAAGCTCTACGGCTACTCGGCTACGACGCGCGGAACTACGTCGGCTCGTGGCACGAATGGTCGCGCCGCGACGAGCTCCCGCTCGAGCGCTGACGAGCGTCAGCCGGCCGCTGCCAGGAACGCCCGGCACAGCTTCCGCCCGAGTTCCTGCCAGGCCGGGAGCTCGGCTGCGAGCTCGGCCTCCAGCTCGGCCCGTGGGCGCGGGGGCGCGTCTTCCGTCCACCAGGTCAGCACCTGGTCGCCGCGGATCTCCGGGTGGAACTGCACCGCCCACGCGCGCTCGCCGGCCCGGTAGGCCTGGGGGACGGGGCCTTCGGCGAGGAGGGTCGCCCCCGGCGGTACCTGGAATGCATAGCGATTGCCGTTGAACGACCGGAACACGCGAGGCAGGACGCCGAGCACCGGATCGTCCTCGCCCGCGGCCGTCAGTTGCGTGTCGTAGAAGCCCGCGAGCTCCTGGTCGAGCGGGCCGACCGCGGCGCCGAGTGCGTGGGCCAGCGTCTGCGCGCCCAGGCAGACGCAGAAGAGCGGCGTTCCGGCGTCGACCCAGCCGCGCAGCGCGTCGTACTCGTCGTTGAGCCAGGGATGGCGCAACTCCTCGCCGACGTTCTGAGCGCCGCCGAGCACGAGCACCGCATCGAAGCTGTCCGGGGGACGGCCCTGGCGGCAGATGTCCCACTCGACGAGCGCATGCCCGTCCTCGGCGATGACGTCGGCGAAGAGCTCGGCGCGCACGTCGTCGCCGTGGATGACCGAGAGGAGCCGCATCACGCGTTCGCCACCGCCTGCTCGTCGAGCAGCCTGCGCAGCAGGTACGCCCCCGCCGGCGCCTGGGCGACGCCGTCCGTCTGGTTGTTGTTGTTGAAGAACGCATAGGCCTGCTCGGCGGCGCCCGCCAGCTCGCGGAGCGGTGAGACCCACTCGCGCAGCTCGTCCTCGGCGTAGAGGTGGTCGAATCGCGTCGCCGCCGTGCCGCCGCGGGCGTTCCAGGTGGCGGCGTTCCGGCCGTGGAAGCGGACATAGGCGATCGGCGAGGTCACCGCCACGAGCGTATCCGGAACGTTGGCGGCCGCCACCTTCGGCGCGTCGACGACGACCCAGCTCATCCGGTTCGCCTCGAGCCAGCCCAGCAGCTCGGCCTGGATCCCGGGCGCGAACCACGATCGATGTCTCGGCTCCACGAGCATCGTGTCGGCGCCGAGCTGCTCGCGCGCCCACTCCAGGTAGTCGAGCGACGAGCGCTTCCACGTGATGTACGGGGGCAGCTGGAACAGGATCCCGCCGAGCTTCCCTGCCTCGCGCAACGGGCGCAGCGACGCGAGGAACTCGGCGAAGACGCGTCCCCGCGCCTCGCGCGGCGGCCGGTCGACGCGGCCGCGCTCGTCGACCGGCAGCCCTTCGCGCAGGTCGGGCGGCACCTGCTCGAGCTTCACCGGGTGGCGCGTCAGCAACCCGAACGCCTTCACGTGCATCACGAACCCGGGCGGCGTGCGGTCGGCCCAACCCTGCACCATCGCCTCCGTCGGGACCCGGTAGTAGGTCGAGTCGACCTCGACCGTCGAGAAGCGCTCGGCGTACCAGGAGAGGCGCTCGCGCGGCGGCGTGCCGGGCGGATACCAGTGCTTCGCGAGCGCGTCGTCGGCCCAGGAGCAGGTGCCGATTCGGACGGGGGTCGCCATGCGTCGAGGATACGACCCTCTACACTCACGGCGTGGCCGACCCGCGCGCGATCGGTGTGTTCGACTCCGGGGTCGGCGGGCTGACGGTGCTGCACGAATGCCTCGTCACGATGCCCAACGAGGATTTCGTCTACCTCGGCGACCACGCCCGGCTGCCGTACGGGCCGCGCCCGCTGGCCGAGATCCGCCGGTTCGCGCTCCAGATCGGCGCCTTCCTCGAGGGCGAAGGGGTCAAGTTGATCGTCGTCGCCTGCAACGCCGCCACCTCGGCTGCGCTGCCGGAGCTGCAGAAGGAGCTCGGCGTCCCGGTTCTCGGCGTCATCACGCCCGAGGCCTACGCGGCGGTTCGTGCCACCCGGAACCGGCGGGTCGGGCTGCTCGCCACCCAGGCGACGGTGACGGCGGGCAGGTACGAGGCGCTCGTCGCGACCCTCGACGCCGGCGTCCGCCTCACGGCGGTCGCCTGCCCCAGGCTCGTGCCGCTGATCGAGGGCGGTGACACGTTCAGCGAGGAGGTTGTCGAGGCGGTGCGCGAGTACGCCGCGCCGCTCCGGGCCGCCGGCTGCGACACCGTGATCCTCGGCTGCACCCACTATCCGCTCCTGCGGCCCGTCTTCCAGCGGGCGTTCGGCCGCGACGTCACCCTCGTCTTCTCGGCCGACGAGACGGCCCGGGAGGTCGCCCTCACGCTGCGCCGAAAGGGGCTCGACCACGAGCCCGGGCGCGAGGGGGCCTACCGCTTCCTGACGACGGGCGACCCCGCGTCCTTCCATGCCCTCGGCGAGCGGTTCCTCCAGCTTCCGCTCGGGCCGGTCGAGCGCGTCGCGGTCACGGCCCTGGAGCGGGCGGCATGAGTCGCAACGACGGCCGGCGGGTCGACCAGCTGCGGCCGGTGGTCGCCGACCCGGCGTTCCTCGACAACCCGCATGGGGTTGTCCTCTGGTCGCAGGGGAAGACGAAGGTGCTCTGCACCGCCTCGATCTCCGACGGGGTGCCGCGCTGGCTCCACCGCTCCGGTCGCGGCTGGATGACGGCCGAGTACTCGCTGCTGCCGGCGTCGACCGGCGAGCGTTCCGACCGGGAGGCGGCGAAGGGCAAGCAGGGCGGCCGCACCGTCGAGATCCAGCGGCTGATCGGGCGTGCCCTCCGCGGCGTCGTCGACTTCACCGCGCTCGGCGAGCGAACGGTGTGGCTGGACTGCGACGTGCTGCAGGCAGACGGCGGCACCCGCTGCGCCGCGATCTGCGGCGCGTACGTCGCCGCGGCCCGGGCGCTCGACCGCTTCGGCCTGTCGAAGGCGCTGCCGGGCTCGATCGCCGCGGTCTCGGTGGGCGTGGTCGAGGGAGTCGCGCTGCTCGATCTCGACTACTCGGAGGATTCGAACGCCGACGTCGACGTGAACGTCGTCATGACGGGCGACGGCCGGCTGGTCGAGGTGCAGGCGACCGCCGAGAAGGTCCCGTTCGACCGGGCCCGGCTCGACGAGCTGCTCGACCTGGCGGCCGCGGGCATCGAGGAGCTCGCGCTGCTCCAGGCCGAGGCGATCGCCGTTCCGCGCGCGCTTTGAAGGCGCGCCTCTGCTCGCAGAACGCACACAAGCTCGCCGAGCTCCGCGCGGCGCTGCCCGACTGGGAGCTCGAGCTGCTCGACGCGGCGGACTACCCGCCCGAGGACGGCGACACCTACGAGGCGAACGCCCGCCTGAAGGCCCGCTACGGTCGCAGCGTCGGCCCGGACGACGCCTGGATGCTCGGCGAGGACTCGGGCATCGAGGCAGCGGCGCTCGACGGCGCGCCCGGCGTGCATTCGGCGCGGTGGGCGTCGGGCAGCCAGTCGTCGGCACTGCTCGAGCGCCTCACGGGCGAGCAGGAGCGGACCGCGCGGATGGTGACGGTCATCGTCGCGCTGTCGCCCTCGGGCGAGGAGACCGTCGCCCGCGGCGTCCTCGAAGGCTCGATCGCACCGGAGCGGCGAGGCGCCGGCGGTTTCGGCTACGACCCGATCTTCATCCCCGCCGGGCACGCCGAGACGGTCGCCGAGCTCGGCGACGGCTGGAAGCGTGAGCATTCGCACCGAGGGCGGGCCGCGGCGGCGCTGCGTGCGGCGCTGTCCGGCCGCGCCACCAGTTGACCTCGGCCCCGAGCACGATCACGTTCGCCATCACGTAGAGCCACACCAGCAGCACCGCCGGGCCGCTCAGCGTCTGCAGCACGGGGTTGTGCTTCGAGAGGGTCACGTACTGCGGCAGCACCTGGAATGTCGCCTCGAGCAGCACCGCCGAGGTGATCGCGCCCGGGAGCACCTCCTTCAGCGTCAGGTCGACGTTCGTCAGGACGTAGTACGCCGACGCGAGGAACACGAAGACGCCCGCGGCCGAAAGGACGATCGCGATCAGCCGCGCCGCGACGTCGTTGCCGGCGAAGCCTGCGTAGCGCTTCAGCACCTCCTGGCCGAACGACCCCACGAGCAGCGACGCGAAGAGCGCGACGAGTGAGCCGACCATCATCATCGTCGCGAGCGCCTTTCCGTGCAGGAAGCCGCGGTTCGGGCGGTCGTAGACGATGTTGAACGCGCTCTCGAGGACGCTGAAGAACGACAGCGACGACCAGAGCAGGAACGCGCCGCCGACGATGCCGAGCGCCGTCGCGTTCTCCTGGATCGCCCGCACCGCGCTCAGGATCGAGTGGACCGACGTCGACGGGAACGTCTTCGACAGCTCGTGCACGAAGAACGAGCTCGCGCTCGGCCGGTCGACCAGCCCGAGGAGGGCGAGCGACAGGAACAGGAGCGGGACGAACGAGAGGAGCGCGAAGTAGGCGATCATCGCCGCGAGATGCGTGCCGCGATCGGCGAAGAACTTCCGCACCACAGTCCCCATGGGCCGCCAGTATGCTCGCGATCGTGGATGCAGCCGCCGCACTGGCCGAACTGACCGACATCTCGCCGCAGATCCGCCGGGTCGTCGTCGTCGCCGCCGACGGCAGCGTGGTCGGCTCGAACATCGCCGCCGACGGCGCGGCCGGGCAGCTGGCCCGGCAGGGGCTGCAGCTGGCCGCCGAGGCGGATTCCGTCCACGGGAGCGACGTCGTCCAGCTCGAGGCGGCCACCGGCGAGGGCAGTGTCTTCGTCGTGCGTGACGGCGGCCGCACGATCGTCGCGACGACGCGGGCCGAGCCGACGGTCGGGCTCGTCTTCTACGACCTCAAGACCGCCTTGCGCGCGATCGACGGCGCGGAACAGGAGGAGTCGGATGGCGAGACGTAAGGTCGTCACCGGGGTTCTGCTGGCGGCCGGCTCGGTCGCGGGCTCGTTGCTCGTCCGGCGCCGCGCGGCCCGCCGGGTCGAGCGCGTCGACCTCTACTCGGCCGACGGCTCGATGTCGTCGCTGGCCGACGGGAGCCCCGAGGCGGTCCGGCTGCTGCCGCTGGCCCGCGAGATCCTGCGCGAGACATGACGCGCGACGAGCTCGCGGCGGCGATCGCCGCCGCGGCGTACCTCGAAGGGGACTTCGTCCTCCGCTCGGGCCGCCGGTCGCGCTACTACCTCGACAAGTACCGGTTCGAGACGCGCCCCGACCTGCTCGGCCCGATCGGCGACGCGATCGCCCGCTCGGTCGCCGAGCAGGCCCCGCACGCGACCCGCATCGCCGGGCCGGAGCTCGGTGCCGTGGCGCTCGCCGCGGCCGCGTCCCTCGCCGGCGGGCTGCCCTTCCTGATCGTGCGCGGCGCCGCCAAGGAGTACGGCACCGCCAACCGGCTCGAAGGTGTCTTCGAGCCGGGCGAGCAGGTGTGCCTGGTCGAGGACGTCGTCACGTCGGGCGGCGCCGCGATCGAGGCCGTCGAGGGGCTCCGCGCCGCCGGGCTCGAGGTCCGGCATGCCGTCTGCGTCGTCGACCGCGAGGAGGGAGGCGTCGACGCGCTCGCCCGGGCGGGCGTCCGGCTCGAGCCGCTCTACCGGGCCTCCGAGCTTCGCCCGGCCGCGTAGATGGCTTCGTTGAGCGATTATCCGACCGATGGGGTTGGTAGCCTGGCTCGCCGGAGGTCTTACTCCCAAGTCCCCAACAGGAGGATCCGTTGACGAAGCAGGATTTCATCCAGAAGGTCGCCCACAAGAGCGGGCTCACCGCCCGTGACGCGGGCAAGGCCGTCGACGCGTTCTTGGAGTCCGTGACCGAGACCCTGAAGAGCGGCGACACGGTCAACTTCACCGGTTTCGGCAAGTTCTCCGCCGCTGCACGGGCCGCCCGCTCGGGCGTCAACCCGCGCACCGGCGAGCGTGTCCAGATCGGAGCGACGATCGTGCCGAAGTTCTCGGCCGGCAGCCAGCTCAAGGCCGCGCTCAAGCCCTAGCGCACTGCACGAACGGTTCGCACGGAGGGCGGCCCAGAGCCGCCCTCCGTCGTTCGCAGTACCTTTTGCGCCGTGAGCACGTCTCTGCTCTCCTTCGCCGACCGCCTGGCCGCCGAGGTCGAGCGGAAGCGCTCGCAGCTCGTCGTCGGCCTCGACCCCCGTCCCGACCTGCTCCCGGTCGAGCTCCGTGGCGACATCGCCCGGTTCTGCTGCGGGATCGTCGACGCGGTCGCGCCGCACGCCGTGGCGGTGAAGCCGCAGCTGGCCTTCTTCGAGGCGCTCGGCCCGGCCGGTCTGGGCGCCTTCGACGAGATCTGCCAGTACGCGCGCCGGGTCGGCCTGCTCGTGATCGCCGACGGGAAGCGCGGCGACATCGGCTCGACCGCCCGCGCCTACTCCGAGGCGTACCTCGAGGGCAATCCGCCGCGGGCCGACGCCCTCACGGTCAACCCGTGGCTCGGCCGCGAGTCGCTCGAGCCGTATCTTGCCGCCGCGCGCCGGGGCGGAGCCGGGATCTTCGTCGTCGTCAAGACGTCGAACGCCGGAGCCGACGTCCAGGACGTCACGCTCAGCGACGGCCGGCCGATGTGGCAGCACGTCGCCCAGCTCGTCGCCGAGTGGGGCGAGGATCTGGTCGGCGACGTCGGTCTCTCGTCGGTGGGCGCCGTCGTTGGTGCGACCCATCCGCGCGCGGTCGGGGACGCCCGACGCCTGATGCCGCAGACGATCCTCCTGCTGCCCGGCGTCGGTGCCCAGGGCGCCTCGGTCGGCGAGCTCGCGCGCGCCTTCACCAGCGGGCCCGCGAGCGCGCTCGTCAGCGCCTCGCGCTCCGTGCTCTACGCCTTCCGGAACGGCGGCACCGACTTCCGTAGCGCCGCAGGCGCCGAGGCCGCCCGGCTGCGCGAGGAGATCTGGACCGCGGCAGGCTGGTGACCGCCGCCGGGTGGCAACGTTACGCAGCGCCGGCCGCATTCCTGCTCGCGGCGACGATTGCCGTCGTCCTGGTCCGGGCCGGGCTCCGTTCGCATTCGGGCCCGGCCCACCACACCGGGTCCGGTGCGCAGACGACCGTTGCCGCCGGCACCACGACGGCTACGGCCGTCACCACGACGCGTGCAAAACAGCCCGCGAAGCGCTTCTACACCGTCGCCGCCGGTGACAGCTTCGGCGTCATCTCGACGAAGACCGGCGTCCCGGTCGCGACGATCGAGCGGTTGAACCCGAGCGTCTCGTCGACGACGCTCCACATCGGCCAGCGGCTCAGGATCAAATGAGGGCCGCAGCAGTCGCCGTCGCGGCCCTGGCCGTGGCGCTCGCCGCCGGGCGGGAGGCGCCCGCGGCGTCGCCGTCGCCTGCGGCCCCGCCGGCGGTCCAGGGCGCCGCCTATGTCGTCGAGGACGCGCGGAACGGTCAGATCCTGGCCTCGTCGAGCGCGCGTGAGCGGCTGCCGATCGCGTCGATCACCAAGCTGATGACGGTGCTCGTGACGCTCGAGCACCACTCGCTCGGCGACGTCGTGACGGTCGATCCGCGCGCCGCGGCCGTCGGCGAGGAGTCGATCTACCTCGAGGCGGGCGAGCAGCTCACCGTACGCGACCTCGTCAAGGGGGCGCTCATCCAGTCGGCCAACGACGCCGCCGACGCCCTCGCGCTGTCCGTCGCGCCGAGCTTCAAGGCGTTCGCCAGGCTGATGAACGCGAAGGCCCGCGCGCTGGGGCTGACGGACACGCACTTCGTCCGCCCGGACGGCCTCGACGCGCCCGGGGCGGTGTCGAGCGCAGTCGACGTGACCACGCTCGCCCGCGACGCGATGCGGATCCGGTTCGTGCGCGACACCGTCCGCGAGCGCACCGACACGATCGCGGGCGGGCGCGTCCTGCACACCTGGGACGACCTGCTCGGCGTCTTCCCGCGCGTCATCGGCGTCAAGACCGGCCACACCGGCGCGGCGGGCTGGTGCCAGGTCGTCGCGGCCCGTGGGCGCGGGGTGACTGTCTACGTCACGATCCTCGGCTCGCCCTCGCGCAACGTTCGCGACGGCGATCTGCAGGCCCTCCTCTCCTGGGGCCTCGCGCAGTTCCGGGTCGTGACCGCGATCGACCGCGACCGCGTCTACGCGTCGACGTCGCTGCCGTTCGGGCTCCTTCCCGTCGCCCTGCGGCCCAGCCGCTCGCTGCTGGTGGTCGTCCGCCTGGGCCACCCGCTCGTCGAACGGGTCTCCGCGGTCAGGCTGGCGACCCTGCCCGTGCGTGCCGGGGAGAAGCTCGGGCAGGTGGCGATCTGGAACGGCGGCCGGCTGGTGGGCACGCGCGACCTCGTCGCCGCCCGCGCCGTCACCCGTCCGGGGCTGACGGGCCGGGTACGCTGGTACGCGGGCCGGACGCTCCACCACTTCGTGCATTTCTTCAGCCACCTGTGATCGTCACCGTCACCCTCAATGCGGCGATCGACCGCACCCTGACCGTGCCGAACTTCCAGCGCGGGCAGCGGCATCGCGCGAGCGCGGGGCTGACGCTCGCGGGCGGCAAGGGGATCAACGTCGCCCGGGCGCTGAAGACGCTGGGCGTGCCGGTCGTCGCCACCGGGCTCGTCGGCGGCGTCACCGGGACGCGAATCGTCGAGGATCTCGCAACCGAGGCGATCCTCAACGACTTCGTCCGGATCGAGGGCGAGTCGCGCACGTCGACCGCGGTCGTCGACCCGGCCGGCGGCACGTACACCGAGATCAACGAGTGGGGGCCCGCGGTTCGGCCGCAGGAGCTCGAGGTGCTGCTCGAGAAGCTCCACTACCTGACGCAGGGCGCCGAGCTCGTCGTCTTCGCGGGCTCGCTGCCGCGCGACGTCGGCGACGACTTCTATGCGGAGGCGATCCGCGACCTGTCCCGCCGCCACGTGCTGTCCGTGCTCGACACCGAGGGCGAGCCGTTGCGGCTCGGCGTCGAGGCCGAGCCGTTCCTCGTCTCGCCCAACCAGCGCGAGGCCGAGGCGCTCGTCGGGCAGGAGTTCCACGACGACGAGGACTTTCGGGTCG
>CAYXXE010000036.1:0-16924 GCA_964468985.1 uncultured Gaiellales bacterium
CGCCGCTCAGACCTGAGACGGCAGCGGGCTCGACCCGCGAAGGGACTCAGTCGTGCGACGGGGCGGCGAGGACGGCTGCGAGCAGCCGGTCGAGCTGCGCCGTCGCGACGCAGATCGAGGTGTCGGCGGCGCCGTAGTACAGGCGCACGTCGCCGGTCGCCTCGTCGTGGGTGAGCCCGGTCGGGAAGACCACGTTCGGCACGTCGCCGGTGCGCTCGTACGGGGCGTCAGGCGACAGCACCCATTCGGGGAGTCGGTGGAGGACGCGTGTCGGCTCCTCGAGGTCGAGGAGCGCCAGGCCGACGCGATACAGCTGGCCCGAGACCGTCTCCTTGACGCCGTGATAGATGAGGAGCCAGCCGTGCTCGGTGCGCAGCGGCGGCGGGCCCATCCCGATCCGCAGCGAGTCCCACCACGCGCCGCTGCGCGGCTGCAGGACGGACTCCGGCGCGGTCCAGCTGAGCAGATCGTCGGAGCGCGACAGCAGGATCTCGCCGCGTGCGCTCCCCGACTCCGACTTCGGCCGGTGGAACATCACCCACTTGCCGTCGATGCGGTACGGCAGGAGCGCAGCGTTCTTGTCCTCGGGATGCGTGATGATGCCGCGACGCTCGACCGTCGTGAAATCCCGAGTCGTCGCGAGGAACACGGCGGGGCCGGCCGTGCCGTAGGCGGTACAGGTGATCACCCAGTTGCCGGCCTCCTCGATCCACACCACCCGCGCGTCCTCGAACCCCCACTCCTCGCCCGCCACCCCGGGCTCGGGGGCGAGCAGCGGCTCGGCCGCGACCGACCAGCCGTCGAGCCCGTTCGCCGAGCGTGCGACCGAAAGATGCGAGATCCCGCGGCGATCCTCGACCCGCGCGATCAGCACGGTCTGGCCGTCGACGATCGCGGCGGCCGGGTTCATGACCGCATTCACGGGGTAGGGCCAGTCGGCCGCCGTCAGGATCGGGTTGCCGGCGTGGCGCGTGAAGAGATCCGCCCCGGTCATACCGCCACCGCCTCCAGCAGGCGGTCGCGGGCAGAGGCACTGATCCCGGTCGCGTCGAAGACCAGGGCGGCACGGTGGAACGCGAGCGTCGACTCGGCGCCCTCGTTCGCATTCACGTCGTCGGCGCCGAGGCCGTCGCTGCAGCCGCCGGTCGCGAAGTCGTACAGCGGGCGGCGCAGGTGGTTGCGGCCGAGGAACCACTCGAACGCGCGGGTCGCGCGCGCTCCGTGCTCGGCCCGGCGCGTCACGGAGTACGCCGTCAGCTCGGCCTCGACCAGCGCCGCGGCGTCGAGCGGCTGCTCGTCGCCGCCGCCGGGCGCGGGCTCGTGCCGGGGCCGCCCCAGGTGGCCGGTCAGCCGCAGCGCGTCGCCGTCAAGACCGCACTCGTCGCCGAACCAGCGCAGCGCCTCGAGGCCGTCGGCGACCAGATCGTCGCGGCCGAGCGCGTGCCCACCGCTGATCAGCGCCTGAGCCAGCCGCGCGTTGTCGTAGCTGAGGGAGCTCTCGAACCACAGCCACCCGTCGCCGGCGTGCTCGTGATAAGCGTCGGCGAGCTGGTCGACGAGGCGCGCGAGCAACTGCCTCCCCTCGGCGTCGAGCCGGTCGGCGTCGAGACGCGACAGGCCGAGCACGGTGTAGGCGGCCGTGCGGAGAGACACATCGCCGTCCAGGGAGCGGACGAGCCGGTCGAGCAGGTCGCGGGTCGGCCCGACCACGGCGGGGATCCAGGCCGTGGCGAGGATCTGGCCGAGCGCCCAGATCGAGCGGCCGACGTGGTCACCCACGTGCGGCTCGTCGAGCCAACGGCGGTCGTAGCCCATGAAGTTCCGCATCCCGCCCTCATCCGCGGCGTCGTGCAGGAAGGCCAGGGCCCGGTACAGGAGCGACGTCCACGGCTGCCCGTCGCGGCGGGCCAGCGCCATCGAGACGACGGCCAGACGGGCGACGTCGTCGACGCAGTAGCCGGTCTCGCGGTTCGGGATGATCCCGTGCGCGTGCTGGATGATGCCGACGTCGTCGACGAGCGTCAGGAGATGGTCGGTGCGGAGGCTCGCGAGATGGAGGTCGGCGAGGCCGACCGGGCGGCGCCGCGGCGCGAGCCCGTGCGCCTCGTGCAGGACGGCGGCCGTCGCGCGCGCCACCGACGGCCAGGCGAGCAGCGAGCCGATGCGATGCGCCTCGGCCCGCGCGGCCACCAGGCTCTCCGGGTCGTCCAGATAGGCGCAGACCGCGCCGCCCAGCGCCGGCGGGTCGTCGAACGGGACGAGCCGCCCGGCGCCCGACGAGAGCAGGTCCTGCGCGTACCAGTAGGGCGTGGAGACGACGCCGCAGCCGGCTGCGATCGCGAACGTCAGCGCCCCGGACGCCGCCTGCTCGCGGTTGCGATACGGGGTCACGAACACGTCCGTCCCTGCCAGCAGGTCGGCGAGCTCGTCGATCGACAGGAACCGGTCGTCGAACTCCACATGGTCGATCAGGCCCAGCTCGACCACGCGCCGTTCGAGCATCAGCCGGTAGCGCTCGCCGTCGCGATCGGCGACGTCGGGGTGCGTGCGCCCGGCGATCACGTAGACGACCTCGGGGTGGCGCTCGACGATCGCGGGGAGCGCCTCGATCACGTTCTCGAGGCCCTTGCCGGGCGAGATGAGCCCGAAGGTCGAGAGGACGAACCGGTCGGCGCGCCGTGCGTACGGCCCGCGGGCGGGCAGGCCCCCGCCCTGCTCCCGGCCGGGCCGGGCGCCGAGCCGCGTCGGCGCGCCGTGCGGCACGACCCGCACCTTGTCGGCCGTGCAGGCGCCGCAGGCGAGGAGCAGCCGCTTCGCCGTGTCCGTCATCACGATCACGAGCTCGGCCCGCGCGCACAGCTCCGACAGCACCTCGAGCTGGTGCGGCGACGGCTCCGACAGCACGGTGTGCAGCGTCACGACGAGCGGCTGCGCCAGCTCCGCGGCGAACGACAGGACGTACTCGCCGTCCGGGCCGCCGAAGATCCCGTACTCGTGCTGCAGCAGCACGACGTCGACGTCGAGGCGGCCGAGCGTCCTCGCCGCGCGCACGTAGTCGCCGCGGACGGCCTGGCCGATCGTGGCCAGGAGGCCGTGGCGCTGCGGGCGCGACGGCTCGTTGACCACCGCGACGACGTCGACGACGTCGCCCTCGGCCACGCCCACCAGGGTGCGCCGGAGGTCGGCGGCGAACGTGCCGATCCCGCAGGCCCGCGGCGGGTACGTCGAGACGATGGCGGTGCGGATGATGCCCCTACCGCGTGACTGCCGGCAGCGCGCGGACGCGCTGCGGCTCCTGCAGTCCGCCGCGAACGGCGGTCCGCTTGCGGAACGCCCCGTCGCGCAGGCCACCGCGTGCACCACCGCGCAGCCGGTCGAGGATCCGCCTCAGGTTCTTCTTCATGAAAGCTCCCGCTAGGTGACTCCCCGAAACAGCAAGCCGCGGGCTCGTGTGGGAGTCGGAGACACGTGAGCGCTCAGGCCAGCGTAGCGGACTCCCCCCGCGACGCCGCCGGGCTCAGGCGGCGGTGGCGACGGGGTTCTCGCGGGCGATGACGCGCTCGAGGGCCGCCACGCACCGGGGGTCGAACGCGGTGCCCGTCTCCTCGCGGAGCAGCGCCAGCGCCTGGTCGTGGGTCCACGCGCCGCGGTAGACCCGCTTCGAGATCAACGCGTCGTAGACGTCGCAGACGGTGAGGATGCGCGTGTCGAGGTCGATGCGCTCGGCCGACAGCCCGCCCGGGTAGCCGGTTCCGTCGAGGCGCTCGTGGTGGTCGCGGACGAGCCGTCGCACGCCGTCCGAGAAGCCGCCGAGCTCGGCGAGCAACCGGTCGCCCTGGGTGGGATGCCGCCGGATGACGGCGTACTCGACGTCGTCGAGCGCCTCCGGCTTCTTCAGGATCGAGTCCGGCACCGAGAGCTTCCCGATGTCGTGGACGAGGGCGCCGATCGCCAGCGTGCGCAGACGGCCGGGCGCGAGCCCGAGCTCCTCGCCGACCTGGACGGCGCGCAGCGCCACCCGGCGGGTGTGCCGCTCGGTGTACTCGTCCTTCTCGGCCAGGCGCACGGTCAGCGCCCGGACGTGCGAGCCGAGGAAGAGATCCTCGGCGCCGACCAGCTCGGCCCCGCGCAGGTCGCCGGACAGCGGCCGCGACTGGGCCGCCCGGGCCAGATCGATCGCCACCGCCGCGCCGACGAGCAGGATCCCGTCGAGCTCGAACTCGTGGCCGAGCCACCAGCCGAGCTGATCCCAACCCATCGTGAGCGCCGGCACGAGCGCCGTCGTCAGCCAGACGAGCCCGACGACGACGGCCAGGTCGAGACCGCGCTGGGTGAGCAGGAACGTCCGCGCCGACCGCACGATCAACACGCAGAACACGACGAGGCCGAGCACGAGCAGCGCGATCGCCTCCGGGCTGTTCGGAGCGGGCACCGACGGGACGAGGGAGGGAATCAGGATCGCCGAGGCGCCGAGCGAGAGGACGACCGCGACGAGGACGCCCTGCAGGATCAGCAAGGGCTTGACGTCCCGCAGGAGCGCCGGCAGCGGGAAGACGGAGAGCGACAGGATCAGGCCGCCCACCGGGAGCGTGGCGCCGCCCGTGAAGGCGACGACGCCGTTGCTGCCGACGAGCACGCCCGGTGTCGCAAGTCCGTGCAGCGCCAGCAGGCTCGCCATCACGGCGAAGGCCGTGCCCACGACGACGGTGCGCGTGTCGCCGCGCCGCTGACCGGTGATCGTGAGCCCGGCTGCGGCGGCCGCCGCGATCAGCGCGCTGAAGCCGACCGAGTAGAAGTGGACCTCGCCCGAGATGTACACCTCGATCCCGCCGACCGCGACGAGCAGCACGGCCGGGAGCGCGGCGGCGAGCACGCCGACGGCGAGCACCCTGGCGAATCTCGACTCGAGCGAGAGCCCCACGAATCGGGTTGTCGGCACGGCGGGCGGTCGGCTTGAGCGGCGCGGCCGACGACTCTCAGGCCACTCTTCACCCGTTCACACGTCCTTCCCAGCGGCCGGGGGTCTACTGGCGTCAAGCACCACGCCGGCTCCATCGACCCAGGAGGTACGCCATCCCCACCAAGACGAGAACCCTGATCGCCACGCTCCTCGCCACCGGTGCCCTCGCCGGTGGCGTGGTCGCCGTCGCCGACGCCGCAACCGGCGGCTCGACCGGCGCCTCGACCGCCGTCGCGACCGCGACGACTCCGAGCACCGTCGCGACCGCGACTCCGAGCGCCACCACGCCGAGCACGACTCCGAGCACGACCGCTCCCAGCACCGCTCCGCACTCCGGGGCGGGGCACTGTCCCGGCATGTAGCCGGCAACCACCGAACGCTCCCCTCGACCCAGGCGGCCCGCGACCAGCGGGCCGTCCGGCGTTCGCGTCGCGTCGTTCGCGGCGCGCCTACCCGCGCACGGCGCGCGCGATCGCCGCGACGTGCGCCGGCGTCGAGCCGCAGCAGCCACCCACGACGCGCACGCCCTGGTCGACGTAGCGCCGGGCATGGGCGGCGAGGTCAGCCGGGCCCGCCTCGTACACGACGGCGTCGCCGACGATCTTCGGCACGCCCGCGTTCGGCTTCACCCAGAGCGGCGTGTCTCCGGCGACGGCGAGCAGCTCCTCGACCACCTTGTCGGCATCGGCCAGCGACCTGCCGCAGTTCGCCCCGACGGCGGCGACCCCGAGGGGAACGACCGCCCGAACGACGTCGGTCGCCGAGAGGCCCATCATCGTCCGCGTGCCCTGGTCGAAGCTGAACGTGACGACGAGCGGCAGATCGGTGACGCGCTTCGTGCCCTCGATCGCGGCGAGGGCCTCCTCGAGGGCGAAGAACGTCTCGAACACGAGCAGATCGCAGCCGCCGTCGGCGAGCGCGGCGGCCTGCTCCGCGAAGTTGTCGGCGCATTCGTCGAGTGAGAGCGTGCCGAGCGGCTCGCAGAGCTGGCCGGTCGGCCCCAGCGACCCGGCGACCAGCACGCGTCCGGCGGCCGCCTCGCGGGCGAGCTCGGCGGCGCGGAGGTTGACGTCGCGCACGCGACCCGCGAGCGGCCCGTCGGCCAGACGGAGCGGCGTGGCGCCGAAGCTGCAGGTCAGGATCAGGTCGGCGCCGGCAGCCACGAACGCCCGGTGAACCTCGAGCACGCGCTCGGGCGCGGCGAACAGCCACTCCTCGGGCGCCAGGCCCGGCTCGAGCCCGAGCGCCTGGTAGTTCGTCCCGGTCGCACCGTCCGCGACGAGCACGCCCTTTTCGGCGAGCAGACGGACGAACGACGACTCTGCGACGGCACTCACGCGGCTCCCCTCATCCTTCGATTTCCCCCTGCAAACAAGCCACTTACCTCAGATACGTCTCAGATACACCTCTGAGAGGTCTCAGAGACCTCTCAGAGACCGTTGCGCCCCTCAGTCCGCGGCCGGAGACGTGGCCGCTTCGGCCAGCGACAGGGTATGCGCCTGCCTGCTCGCCCGGGCCGGTACGGCGAGCGACGCGGCGACGCCCGCCGCGACGACCGCGGCGCAGATCGCGAACACGATCGTGTAGCCGTGGTCGTCGGGCTGCCCGCCCGCCGTCAGGTTCGCGGCCAGGATCGTCGCCGCGATCTCGGCGCCGATCGCCCCGCCGATCGTCCGCACGATCGTGTTCATGCCCGTCGCGACGCCGGTCTGGCCGGGCGGGACCGCCTCGACGATCAGGTTCGCGAGCGACGCGAAGGCGAACCCGATCCCCGCGCCCATGAGCCCGGCCGCGACATACACCTCCCAGCGGGCCGAATGCGCGGCCGCCAGGAGGACGAACGAGGCTGCGGTGACGAACGAGCCCGAGACGAGCACGACCTTCGACCCGGCGGCCGCCGACAGCCTGCCGCCGATCGGGGCGGCCACCATCATCGCGAGCGTCGCCGGCAACAGGAACAGGCCCGCCTGCGTCACCGACGCTCCGAAGCCGTAGCCGGTCGAGCGCGGCGTCTGCACGTACTGCGGGATCAGCACGAACGAGCTGTACATCCCGAAGCCGAGGAGCAGCGAGGCGGTGTTCGTCGTCCACACGCCCGGCAGCCGCATCATCTTCATGTCGACGAGCGGATGCTCGGCACGGGCCTCCGCTCCGACCCACAGCGCCGTCAGGACGGCGGCCACGACCAGCAGCCCGACCGTCCTCGTCGAGCCCCAGCCCCAGGTGGGCCCCTCGCTCACGGCGAGCAGGCCCGTCGTGAGCCACGCCGACAGCAAGATCGCCCCCAGCCAGTGGATGTCGCCCTCGGCCCGGTAAGGCGACTCGGGAATGACGACGAACGCGCAGACGGCCGTGACCGAGATGACGATCAGCGGGATCCAGAACAGCCAGTGGTAGTCGATGTGCTGCAGGATCGGCCCGGCGAGGACGATCCCGAGCCCGCCGCCGATCCCGAGGAGCCCGGAGATCAGCGCGATTGCGCCCGCCACCCGCTCGCGCGGGAACTCGTCGCGGATGATCCCGAATGCCAGCGGGAACACCGCCCCGCCGAGCCCCTGAATCGTGCGCGCGACGATCATCACCGCCAACGACCCGGCGAGCGCGCCGAGGAGCGTCCCGAGGGCGAGCCCGGCCAGCGCAAGAACCAGCACCCGCTTCTTGCCGAACATGTCGCCGAGCCGGCCGGCGATGGGCGTCACGACCGACGCGGCGAGCAGATAGGACGTGAAGACCCACGCGACACCCGTCGTCGAGGCGTGCAGGTCGACGCGCAGGACCGGCAGCGCCGGCACGACGAGGGACTGCATCAGCGCATACGCAGAGCCGGCGAGCGACAGGACGGCGAGAGTGACGCCCGGACGGGAGGTGGTCGCACTCACGCGCATCTCCGACGAACCTAGCGAACGACTGCCACCCGGCAGAGGAGGTTCCGTCCCGCCGGCCGACGATTCGTTCAAGTGGGCGCGGCGCGCGTCCGATAACGAACCCGTGTTCTCGGAGTACGAAGCCGCGTTGCAGACGTCCTCGGCGCCGACGCTGGACGAGATCGCCGCTGCCGCCGGCGCTGCCGACCTGTTCCTCTTCCGGCGGATCGACGCCGACCACTTCGCGCACATCGGTGGCGCCGGCCGCGGCACCGGCTGGGCCGGCATCGTCGAGATCGGCGTGCCCGAGGAGCCCCTCGTCGCCGAGGCGTTGCGGACGAACACCATCGAGCGCCGCCATCAGCCCGAGCCGTGGCACGTCTTCGGGCCCTACTTCGGTGCGACCGTCGCGATCGTCCCCGTCGACGCCGACATCTTCGCCGTCTTCGGCTCGCGCGACGAGAGCCTGCTCCGCCTGTCCGACGCCGAGCTGCGGGAGTTGGCGGCCGTCGCGAGCGAGTCGACGTTCGAAGTCGCTCCGGCCAAGCGGCTGGCCGACGAGCTCGAGGTCGTCAACGCGGTGCGCGACCTGCTCCGCACCCCCGGCGGAACCTTCGACGAGACGCTCCAGAACGTCGTCGACCAGGCGGCCGCGTCGCTCTCGTGCGAGCTCGGCGTGCTCTTCGTGCCGGGGACGCAGCGGGTCGCGAGCTTCGACCCGGCGGGACTGCTCGCCGATCAGGCCGCCACGGTCGCCTCGACGCTGTCCGCCGTCGCCGGACGCGAGAGCCTGCCGACCTGCATCCAGGACGCCGCCACGAACGACCTGCCGTCGCCGTTCTCGGCCGCCGACGGGGTCGTCTCGTACTACCTGCTCGGGATCGACGAGCCGGTCGCCGCGGTGCTGCTGCTCGCCCACACGAGCGCCGCGCCACGCGGGTTCACGAAGCTCTGCCAGTCGCTCGGCGAGCGCCTCATCGAGGCGGCAGGCCCGATGCTGCTGACGGCCCTGACCCGCGACGGGCTCCGCGACGACCTCGAGCGCGCCGCCGGCGAGGCCCGGCACGACGCGCTCACCGGCCTCGCGAACCGGCTCGCCTGGACCGAGGCGCTCGCAGCCGTGGCCGCCGACGGGCACCCGGTCAGCGTCATCCAGTTCGACTGCCGCGGGCTCAAGCAGGCCAACGACACCTACGGCCACCACGTCGGCGACCGCCTGCTGCGCACGATCGGCGACATCGCCCTCTCGTGCGTCCGCGACGGCGACCTCGTGGCCCGCGTCGGCGGAGACGAGTTCGCGATCCTGCTCACCGACACCGACGAGACGGTCGCGGCCTCGATCGTGGCCCGGATCGAGCAGGCGGTTGCAACGGAGCCGCCCGTCGAGACGATCCCGCTCGCGATCGCGATCGGGTCGGCGACGACCCGCGACGGCGATGCCGCTGCGGCCCACCGCGATGCCGACGCCCGCATGCTCGCCCGCAAGAGCTCGCTGCAGGCGACCGACCCTACCCCCGTCGGTACCGGGAGCCCCGGCCGCGTCTGAATCGGCGCGGCCGGGGCGTCGGCGTCCGCGGGTGAGGGCGGTCAGCCGGCGAACGAGTGAAACGCGCCGAGCGGGTTCGGCAGCTGCGGGGTGAACGGCTTGAACACGTAGGGCTTCGTCGTGTCGAACCCGGCCTTGTCCGCGGTCGCCTTGTCGGCGAACGGCGTCAGGGCGGTGACCGCCTGGTTGATCGACGTCCACTTGAGCGTCCGCTCGTAGCCGTTGTTGTTCGGCGGATCGACGCTCTCGGGCTTGCCGAGCACGCCCGTGATCTGCTCGACCGGGCCGCCGTCGGCCTTTGCGACGTTCGGGCCGAGGACGCGCGCGAGCGTGCGATGGTCGCTCTCGATGCCCATGATCCGGGCGGCGGTCACGCGCAGGTCGGCAGTGCTGAAGTCGCGGACGCCGACGAGGTAGGCGGCGATGAACGCGTCCTCGAGCGTGACGAGCACGTTCAGGGTCGTCTGCGCGTCGGTGAACATGCCCTTCGGGTAGTAGAAGGTCGTGAACGGCGACGGCTTCTTCGTCGCGCCGGTCTCGAGCAGGTAGTGCGACATCTCCTCCTGGCGGGCCGACCGGAGGTACCCCTGGTCGTCCGACTGGAGGTTCTTGAAGAACGGTGCCGTGTCGATGATCGCGCTGTACGTCGTCACCGCGAGCGCCTCGGCGATCGCCGCGGCGCCGAGGATCGCGACATCGCCCGCGGTCAGCGCCGACGTGGGGCGCATCGTGCGCGCGAACGCGGCGCCCGGCAGTCCCGCCGCCACCGCAAGGCCGGCACCCGCGACGGCGCCCTTGCGCAGGAAGCTCCTGCGATCCGTCCTGATCGTGCTCTCGTCCGACATGCTGAACCTCCCTCCGGCGCGCCGTCCCGACGCGCCGGCTCCGTTCGTGCGTGACTGGTCAGCACACGTTCGGCGGTGACGCCCGATCGGTTCGCGGCCTGTTGCCGCCTCAGAACGCGTAGCGCAGGAACAGGTGCGAGCCGTGGCGGCGGGCGCCGTGCAGCTCGGCGGCGACCCGCCGGCCGGGGAGCAGCGCGACGCCTTCGACCAGCGAGAGGACCCGCCCGAGCTCATTTGGCCGCCCGGCGACGAGGGGCGACAGCGTCAGGAACAGCTCGTCGAGCAGCCCGGCGGCGAGCAGGGAGCCGAAGAGGTTCGGGCCGCCCTCCGAGAGGATCCGCCGCAGACCCCGGGCGCGAAGCGCCGCGACAGCTTCGGCGAGCCCGACCCGCTCGCCGCCCGAGACGGCGACCACCTCGGCGCTGCCTCCCGCCCCGGCGAGCCGGCTTGCCCCGGCGGTCGTCGTGAGGACGAGCGGGGCCCGGGCGAGCACCGGGTGGTCGAGCGGGAACGCCTCCCCTGCGGTGACGATCGCCACCGCCGGGGTCTCCGCGAGGCCGAGCCGGAGCCGCAGCTCACGGAAATCCGCGGCCGCGGCCGGGAACACCGCGTCGGGCGTCCAGTCCGACAGCGGCGAGCCCTTGAGCGTCCCGGAGCCGATCAGCACGACGTCGGCGCAGGCACGGAGCAGCCCCATCACGAAGCGATCGGCCTCGCTGGCGTCCGCGATGATCCGGTTGGCGAGCGGCACGCCCGGGAGCGACACGACGCCGTCGACCGTCGAGACGAAGTTCGCGAACAGCGAGTCGGCCGGGAAGCCGAGGCTGCCGGGATACAGGCGGCCCAGCTCGACCGGGAGGTCGAACGCCGGCAGTCCCGCGGGCTCGTACAGCAGCTCGAGCGGGGCGAGCGCGCGGCTCACCCGGTGCTCACCTGTGGCCGCGCACCTCGTCGAGGAACTCGCGCCGCAACTCCGCGTCGTCCTCGAACGAGCCGCGCCAGAACGTCGTGATGGTGCGCGACGACTCCTCGTTCACACCGCGCATCTGGCTGCACAGGTGCGCCGCCTCGAGATGCACGGCCACCGCGCTCGGGGAGATCAGATCGATGAGCGTGTCGGCGATCTGCTCGCCCAGGCGCTCCTGCACCGTGAAGCGCCGCGCGAAGACCCGCACGAGGCGCGTGAGCTTCGAGATGCCGATGATCTCGCGGTCGGCCACGTAGGCGACGTGCGCGACACCGTGGAACGGGAGGGCGTGGTGCTCACAGAGTGAGAAGAAGGCGATCGGCCCCTCGATGATCTGGCCGGGCCTGCCGGTCGCGCCACGGTGCTCGGACGGGAAGGACGTCAGCAGCTTCGGGTCGCCCTCGTAGCCGGCGGTCGCCTCGTAGAGCGCCCGCACGAACCGCCGCGGCGTCTCGGCCGTGCCGGGGGTGTCGAGATCCATGCCGAACGCCTTGAGGATCTCGGCCGCATGTGCCTCGAGCCGCTGCCATTCGGCCGCGGACGGCTCGCGCCGCGGCGATGAGCCACGGCCGTGCCAGGGAAGGATGAGGGCTGATTCGGGATCCACGCTTTGCTCCTTGACGTTTCAGTCGACGGCGAGAACTGCTGGTGCGATGCGCTCTGCTCGCCGGGCGAGCAGCTCACGGCGCAGTGCGAGCGGGACGGTCACCGCGAGCTCCCCGAGGACAACGAAGACGTAGAGCACGGGATTCCCGACGGCGAGGCAGACGCCGAGGACGGCGAGTTGCGACGACAGGCCGAAGTTCGCCAGCACCGCGACCGTCGCCGCATCGTGCCACGCGAGACGCGCCTCCCGCGTCCGGCCGCGCAGCCGGCGGGAGGCAAACGACTCGACGAGCCGGTCCTGGGGCGCATAGACGGCGGCGTAGAGCCGCGCCAGCAGTGCGGTGGCGCCGCCGAGAGCCTGCGCAGCCTCCACCGGCGCGCCCCGTTCCTGCCGGTACAGCCGCTCGACGTTGAAGTTGATGCCGAGAACGGCCGTCAGTGCGACGAAGCCCGCGGCGGCGAGCCACGGCTCGATCCGGAAGCCGAGCGCGACGAACAGCGCGGCGTTGACGAAGAGGTCCGACTCGGAGTCGAGATACCGCCCGAAGAGGGTGACCCGGCCCGAGAGCCGGGCGAGCTGTCCGTCGGCGTTGTCGAGCACCGTCTTCAACTGCAGCAGCAAGGCGGCGGCGAGGTAGTCGCCCCGGCCGATCTCGACCGCGCCGACGAGCCCGGTGAGCGCGCCCGCGCCGACGACGGCGGGCGGCGGGACGCGGAGCCGCAGGAGCGCGAGCACGAGCGGATGAGCGACCGGGCGGTAGAGCCAGTCGCACAGGAGATCGGTGCCGAGCCGCCCCTTTCGCGAGCGCGCGAGGCGGCTGGCGGCCGCGTCAGGCATAGTCGTCACCGTGCCGACGGGTTGGAACGAGAAGGACGGGGCGCTCGTGCGCGAGCTCGAGTTCGCGAGCTTCGCGGCGGCGATCTCCTTCGTGACGCGCCTCGCCGAGCTGGCCGAGCGCGAGGATCACCATCCCGACATCGACATCCGGTACCGCCGGGTGACGGTGCGCTGGTCGACGCATTCCGCAGGCGGGATCACCGACCGCGACCGGCAGCTGGCCGTCCGCACGCTCGAGCTGGCCTCGACCGCCGGCTGACGGCGCGCCTGCGCAGCACAGAACCATGCAGGACCGCGGCGGGCGCGGTCGGGGAGCCTCTGCATACCGCGTGGTACGCGGCTGCGGCGAGAGTGGATCAGCGTGGAGACGGGCGTGTTGCAACCTGGTGGCCAAGTGTGTCAGAGCAGGCTCGCCTGCCGGGCGACCGCAACCGGCGCGAAACTGCCGCCATGCGCCTCCGCTCGGCACACGACCGCGAGATCTTCGCGCTGGCCCTCCCCGCGCTCGGCGCGCTCGCCGCCGAGCCGCTCTACGTGCTCGCCGACACGGCGATCGTCGGCCATCTCGGCGTCCACCAACTGGCCGCACTCGGCCTGGCCGGAGCGGTGCTCGGGACGCTCTTCGGCATCTTCAACTTCCTCAGCTACGCCACGACGGCACAGGTTGCTCGCTACGACGGCGCGGGCGAGCACGAGCTCGCCGAGAGCGTCGCCGGACAGGCGCTGTGGCTGTCGCTCGCGATCGGGCTCGTCCTGTTCGCGGTCGCGCTGCTCGCCGCGTCGCCGATCGTCGCGGCGATGGGCGGACGCGGGCAGACCGGCCGGTTCGCGGTCACGTACCTGGAGATCGCCTCCGTGGGGCTGCCGTTCGTGCTCGTCACCCTCGCCGGCCAGGGCTACCTGCGCGGCGTCTCGAACCTGCGCCTGCCGCTCCTGATCGTCGTCGCGGGCAACGTCGCGAACCTCGTGCTCGAGGTGCTGTTCGTCTACGGCTTCCACTGGGGGATCGCCGGGTCGGCCGCCGGCACGGCCGTCGCGCAGGCCGGCATGGGGGCCGCCTTCGGCCGGCAGCTCTACCGGGCGGCGGCGCAGCAACTGGCGATCCGCCGCGAGCGGCTGGTGCGGCTCCTGCGCACGGGCGGCCACCTCTTCGTCCGCACGACGGCGCTGCTCGCGACGTTCCTGGTCGGCAGCGCGATCGTCGCCCGCTCCGGCACGCCGTCGCTCGGCGCGCACCAGGTCGCCTTCCAGCTGTGGATCTTCCTCGCGCTGATCCTCGACGCGATCGCGATCGCCGGCCAGGTGATCGTCGCGCGCACCCTCGGCGGCGGCGACGCCGACGCCTCCTTCGCCGCCGCCTCGCGGATGGTCGTCCTCGCCGTGCTCGCCGGCGTCGTGCTCGGCGCGGTGTTCCTCGCCACCGGGTCCCTGCTGCCGCGCATCTTCACGAGCGATGCGCGCGTCCTGCAGCGGGTCGCCGCGATCTGGGTGATCTTCGCCGCGATGCAGCCGTTGAACGGCGCCGTGTTCGCCCTCGACGGCATCCTGATCGGCGCCGGGGACTCGAGCTACATCATGTGGTCGATGGTCGCCTCGGCGGCCGTGTTCGCGCCCGTCGCGATCCTCACGCTGACCCTGCACTGGGGCCTCGTGGGCGTCTGGCTCGCGATCCTCGCCCTGATCTGCGCGCGCCTGGCCCTGATGGGCAGCCGCTTCCTGGGCCGGCGCTGGCTCGTCGTCGGAGCGTAGGCTCTAGACCGCGTTCGCCGGTCGGCGCCCCTCGAGGAGCACCGCCCGCAGGGCGTCGACGGCCAGCATCCCCATCGCGTGCCTCGTCTCGGCGGTGGCGCTGCCGAGGTGCGGGCAGAGCACGACGTTCTCGAGCGAGAGCAGCTCCTCGGAGACGTGTGGCTCGTACTCGAAGACGTCGAGCGCGGCGCCGGCGATCGCGCCGTCCCGGAGCGCGGCGACCAGCGCCGCCTCGTCCACGACAGGCCCGCGCGACGTGTTCACGAGCACGGCCGTCGGCCGCATGGCGGCCAGCGCGCCGGCGTCGATCAGGTGCCGCGTCCCGGCCGAGAGCGGTACGTGGACGCTCACCACGTCGGCGGCGGCGAGGAACTCGGGCAGGGGATCGTGGCGGCCCGCGAACACGGCGCGCGCGCCGAACGCCTCGGCGAGCCGCCCGGTCTCGCGGCCGATCTTGCCCGGGCCGACGACCCCGAACGTCTTGCCGTCGAGGCTCTCGCCCAGCATGAAGTCGAGGGCGAACTCCCAGCTGCCGTGCCGGCGGATCAGCCGGTCACCTTCGGTGACGCGGCGCAGGAGCGACAGGGTCAGCGCCAGAGCGAGCTCTGCCGTGGCCCGCGTCAGCACGTCGGGCGTGTTCGCGACGACGACGCCGCGCTCCGTCGCCGCCCCGACGTCGACGTTGTTGTAGCCGACGCCGTAGTTCGCGACGACGCGCAACTGCGGGCCCGCCCCGTCGAGATACGCCGCGTCGACGGTGGTCGTCAGCAGGCTCAGCACGCCGTCGGCGCCCTGCGGGGCGCCGACCAGCTCGAACGACTCGGCCAGCGCCGCCTCGACTGCGGCCGGGATCCACCCCGTGACATGGACCTTCCGACGCTCCATCGCCGGGATACTGCACCAGGGCTCGCCCGGACGCGGCGCTCAGGCGGCCCTGAGCGCCTGCGCTCCGGCGCGAGCGAAACGGGCGACGCTCTGCCGCTCCCGCTCGATCTCGGCGTCGCAGAGGCGGAGCTCCTCCTCCCCCGCTCCGTAGGCGGCGAAGATCCGGCGGAGGCTGACCAGGTCGCGAATGTGGGCGAGGCTCGAATCGAGCTCGCCGGCCGCCGGCAGGCTCGACCGGCGGCGGCTGTGGGTGGGTGCTGTGGTTGTCATGCCAGGAGATTGACCCCGCCGTCTGAGGATCGTCTGAGGACGAGCTCTGCGTCGGCTAAGAATCGCCCTCCTCCGCGGCCGTTAGGCTTTCATGCGGGTGGCTACGAAGCGCGGCTACGCGATGGTGCTCGCCGGTGGCGAGGGGAAGCGACTGATGCCGCTCACGATCGATCGCGCGAAGCCCGCCGTGCCGTTCGGCGGCAACTACCGGCTGATCGACTTCGCGCTCTCGAACCTCGTGAACGCCGGCTTCCGGCGGATCGCGGTGCTGACGCAGTACAAGAGCCACAGCCTCGACCGCCACATCTCGTCGACCTGGGCGCTGTCGCCGATCCTCGGCAACTACGTCGCGACGGTGCCGGCCCAGATGCGCCGCGGGCCGCGCTGGTTCGCCGGCTCGGCGGACGCGATCTACCAGAACCTCAACCTGATCTTCGACGAGCGGCCCGACTACATCTGCGTCTTCGGCGCCGACCACATCTACCGCATGGACCCGAGCCAGATCGTGGCGGATCATCTCGCCTCGGGCGCCAGCCTGACGATCGCCGCCATCCGGAGCCCGATCGAGCAGGCGGGCGAGCTGGGCGTGATCGAGACGGTCGCCGACGGAACGACGATCAGCGCGTTCCGCGAGAAGCCGAGCGACCCGATCGGGCTGAGCGACGCCCCGCACGAGGTACTCGCCTCGATGGGCAACTACGTCTTCAACACCGAGGCGCTCGTCGAGGCCGTGATCAGGGACGCCGACGACCACGACTCGGCACACGACATGGGGCGCAGCATCATCCCGATGCTGGTCGACCGCGGCGAGGCGCGCGTCTGGGACTTCGCGCACAACCAGGTCCCGGGCATGGCCGACCGGGAGCGCGGCTACTGGCGCGACGTCGGGACACTCGACGCCTACTACAACTCGCACCTCGACCTCGTCTCGGTCGACCCGGTGTTCAACCTCTACAACGACGACTGGCCGATCCTCACCTTCCCCGGTTCGCTGCCGCCGGCGAAGTTCGTGCTCGAGGAGCCCGGGCGCGTCGGGGCCGCCTACGACTCGATCGTCTGCTCGGGGGTGATCGTGTCGGGTGGGACGGTGCGGCGCTCGGTGCTCTCGCCCGGCGTCCGGGTCCACTCCTATGCGTCGGTCGAGGACTCGGTGCTGCTGCACGGCGTCGACGTCGGCCGCGGTGCCGTGGTGCACAAGGCGATCGTCGACAAGAACGTCCGCATCGACCCGGGCGCGCGCGTCGGGGTCGACCCCGTGGCCGACCGCGAGCGATTCACGGTCTCCGACGCAGGCATCGTCGTGATCCCGAAGGGGATGCACGTCAGAGCGGAGTAGGCGGGCTCAGTCGAGCAGCGGCTCGACGTAGGCGGCTCAGTCGAGCAGCGGCTCGACG
>CAYXXE010000037.1:0-1958 GCA_964468985.1 uncultured Gaiellales bacterium
AGCGCCTGCCGCAGGTCCTGGCCCTGGTTCCAGCGCAGGAACAGCTGCTGCATGACCAGGCCCATGCCGGCAACGACAACCGTGCCGAGCAGCGCGGGCAGGATCCAGTGGGTGAGGTTCACCTGGTCGCTCGTGAGCCCGAACGAGCCACCCTGGCCCACCATGTGCCGCTGGAGCTTGAGGGCCACGTACCCCCCGAACAGGAAGAACGCCCCGTGGGCCATGTTGACGACGCGCATCAGCCCGAAGATGAGCGTGAAGCCGCTCGCGACGACGAAGTACAGGCCGGCGTCGGTGATGCCGTTGACGAGCGTGATCAGGAAGTCCTTCGGATCGTGGACCGCGGAGCCGAACGACGTCGCCCAGCCGCCGGTCGTCGGCGCGAGGAACAGCACCCACAGCGCCGGCACGACGATCACGACGCCGAGCACGGACCACCCGAAGCGGCGCGCGAACCGGGCCTGCAGGGCGCTCACACGGCCGAAGCGGGCGGCCGGGACGGCGGTCACGACGCGATCCCGTCCAGGTAGAGAACCGCCTCGAGCGCCTCGGGCGTCTGGTCGATGTGGTCGGCGAGCCGGGTCAGGTCGGGGTAGCGGTCGCGGTCGAGCGTCTTCGCGTCGGGCCAGTTGACCTCGATCAGGTTCCCGCCCGGGTCGCGGAAGTAGAGCTGCACCTGACCCGACGGGAGCTCGACGAGGTCCCAGCCGAACGTGTTGGCAGCCCGGGTCGACACGGCGGCATACGCCGCGTCGAAGTCGTCCACGGTGAGCCCCAGATGGTGCCGGTCGTTCGCGGGCACGACGTCGCCCTGGAGGAAGAGGTGGAGCTGCAGGTCGCCGACGCGCAGCCACTGCACGCGCTGCGCGAAGACCGGCGTCGGGATCCGCTCCATGCCGAAGACCTCTTCGTAGAAGCGGGTGGACTCCTCGAGGTCGGTCGCGGAGATGCTCACGTGGTTGATCCGCGTCGCGCGCAACACGGTGGAGTCTCATCGGTTCGAGCCGATAGGTCAAGTGCCCAGCGTTCCAGTCGGTGCGATAGTTTTTCACTATGAATCTGCGGCAGCTCGAATGTTTCGTCGCAGTCGTCGACGAGCGCTCGTTCACCCGGGCCGCACGCCGCGTCGGGATCACGCAGCCCTCCCTCTCGCAGCACATCCGCACGCTCGAGGACGAGCTCGAGGGCATGCTGCTCGACCGGCTGCCGCAGGGCGTCTCGCTCACCCCGGCCGGGCGGAGCCTGCTGCCCGAGGCGCGCGCGGCCCTCCGGGCGGTGGAACGGGGCCGGCAGAGCGCCCGCTCCGCGCTCGCGGTCGAGGCGGGCGAGCTCGAGCTCGCCACGGTGCTCTCGATGGCCGTCGGCCTCCTGCCCCGCTACATCAGGGTCTGGCACGAGCGGTACCCGAACGTCGCGATCCGGCTGCACGAGTTCCGGCACCGCCATCTGCTCGAGGAGGCGGTCGAGCAGGGCGTCGCCGACCTCGCGATCGGGCCGCTGCCGCTCCGTACGTGGGGCGGCCCGCTCGAGATCGTCTCGTGGGAGGAGCTCGTCGTCGTCCTGCCGCGGAGCGACTCCCTCGCCACCCGCCCGGCGCTCGCGATCGAGGAGCTCGCCGACCGCGACTGGGTCCTCTACCACCCGGATCACGGGCTGGCCGGCATCGTCGAGCAGGTGTGCCGCCAGGCCGGGTTCAGCCCGCGCGGCACCGTCCGGACGTCGCAGGCCGAGGGCGCCGTCCGCCTCGCCTCGGCCGGCCTCGGGCCGGCGCTCGTCCCCGACAACATCCTCCTGCCCGGCATCGAGGGGGCCGTCATCCGTCTGAAGCCTCGGCTGATCCGGGACATCGCGGTCTACGCGCGCACCGAGTGGTCGCCCACCGCCTCGGCCTTCGTGAGCGTGCTGCGCCAGGACGACCGGCCGCGTCCCCGGGGCGCGGCGACGATCCATCTCTGAGA
>CAYXXE010000037.1:2058-16782 GCA_964468985.1 uncultured Gaiellales bacterium
TGCGCCAGGACGACCGGCCGCGTCCCCGGGGCGCGGCGACGATCCATCTCTGAGAGGTCGCATCAGAATGAGGTTCGGCACAACCTTCATTCTGGTTCGGCCTCTGACAAGCTCACAGGCTGTGAGAGCCCTCCCACTCCTCGCCGTCCTCGCGCTCACCGTGCTCGCGCTCGCCGGCTGCGGGTCGAGCCGTCACGCCGCGCCCGGCCTCGCGGACGCGACGGCGCGCACCACCGCGGCCGGCACCGCGCGGTTCACGCTCTCGGTGACCGGAGCGATCGGCGGCGTCGACGTCAGCGCGAGCGAGAACGGCACGGTCGCCTTCACACGCCGGCGGGCGCACATCTACAAGCTCGTGCTCGGCGGCGGGCTGCCCCAGGAGGTCGTGATCGACGGGCCGTTCACGTACACGAACGGCGACGTCGAGGCGGCCATGAACGACCCCACGGTGAAGCCCTGGACGAAGCTCGACACGCGCAGGCTGCCGGCGAAGCAGCGACTCGACAGCCCCGACGAGCTGGCCCATGTGCGGGCGGCCGCCTTCCTGGCCGACGGCGTCGCCGACCCGAAGCTGGTCGGCGGCGGCCCCGACCACACGACGCACTACTCCGGGACGGTCGACCCCGTGCGCCTGGCGGCGCGCCTGCCGGCCGGGCTGCGGCGGAGCATCGCCGCGACGGTCAGGAACGACTACGCGGCAGGACGGTTCGCGGCGGACTTCTGGGTCGACCCGACCGGGCGCCTGACCCACGTCCACGTCGCCTACTCGACGAGCGCCACCGGCCGGATCGTCGTCGACGAGACGTTCTCGGACTACGGCGCGCCGGTCGTCCTCGGCCTGCCCCCGGCCCGGGAGATCCAGGACATCAGCCCGTAGCTGCGCCTTCCCAGGCCAGCCCCGCAGCGAGGACGACCTCGTCCCTCGGGGCGGCGAACTGGAGGTCGCCGATCGCGAGCGCTGCCCAGCCGAGCACGTTGAACGGGCGCAGGAACGCCGACAGGGCGATGCGCACGTCGAGCTCGTCGGAGTCGACCGCCGGCAGGTCGATGCCGACGGCGGGCGAGACGTAGAGGTCGACCTCGGGCCGGTAGGCACGCCAGCGGCGCACGGCGTCGCGGGCCTGCGCGGCCTCGTCCGGCGTGATCGTCTGCGCGTGCTCGAGCTTGCCCCGGACGTTGTCGCCGTACTCGGCGGCGCGGGCAGGGAAGGTCGCGCGGTGCGACTCGGCCGCCTCGAAGAAGAACAGCGGCCAGGTGTCGGCGGGCGGCTCGGGCAGCTCGGCGGCGACGACGCGGGCGCCCAGCTGCTCGAGCCGCTCCACGTAGCGCTCGGCCGAGTGGTTCACCGGCTGCGGCGGGCCGCCCATCCCCACCGCGGGCGCTCGGGTGAGCAGCCCCACCGTCAGCCCGGCCAGGAGCGGCGCCGGCACCGGCGCGCCGGCCAGCACCGACCAGGCCGCCGCCACGTCGGCGACCGTTCGGGCCATCGGCCCCACGGTGTCGAAGCTCGGGCAGAGCGGGAAGACGCCCTCGGTGGGGATCCGGCCCCAGCTCGGCTTCAGCCCGACCAGGTCGCAGCAGGCCGACGGCAGCCGGATCGAGCAGCCGGTGTCCGTGCCGAGCGCGAGGTCGCACAGGCCGGCGGCGAGCGCCGCCGCGTTGCCGCCCGACGAGCCGCCGGCCGTCCGCCCCGGGCGTACCGGGTTCTGCACCGTGCCGTACCACGGGTTCTGGCTGGTGACGCCCCAGGCGAACTCGTGCAGGTTCGCCTTGCCGGTGACGACCGCGCCGGCCGCGACGAGCCGCTCGACCGACGGCGCCGTGCGCTCGGGAACGTGGTCGGCGTAGATCCGCGAGCCGTAGGTCGTGCGGATCCCGGCGGTGTCGATCAGGTCCTTCACGACGAGCCGCTTGCCGTGCAGGGGGCCCGGCAGACCAGGGGTCGGCTCGACCTCCGTGATCAGCGCGTTGTACGGGTCGGTCACGCGCCCGCCCGCAGCGCCGACAGGGTCGTGCGCGGCGTGATCGCCTCGGGGTCGAGACGCAGCGCGACCACGGCCGGCAGTCCGGAGGCGAGCGCGCGCTCGACCGCGCCCGGGAAGTCCTCGGTGCGCTCGACGTTCTCGCCGTGCGCCCCGAACGCCTCGGCGTAGGCCGCGAAGTCGGGGTTGACGAGGTCGGTGCCGACCACCCGGCCCGGGAACTGCCGCTCCTGGTGCATGCGGATCGTCCCGTACATGCCGTTGTCGACGACGATCACGAGAATCGGCAGGTCGTACTGCACGGCGGTCGCGAGCTCCTGGCCGGTCATCAGGAAATCGCCGTCGCCGGCGAAGCAGACGACCGCCCGGTCGGGCAGCGTCGCCTTGGCCGCGACCGCCGCGGGCACGCCGTACCCCATCGCGCCGCTGGTCGGGGCGAGCTGGCTCGGAAACGAGTGCCAGCGCCAGAAGCGGTGCACCCATACCGAGAAGTTGCCTGCGCCGTTCGTGACGATCGCGCCGGGCAGCCGGTCGCGGAGCCAGGCGACGCACTCGCCGAGGTCGAGCGGCCCCGGCAGCGGGCCGTGCTGCTGCCAGGCCTCGTAGTCGGCCCGGGCGGCCGCCGTCCAGTCGTGCCAGCGCGGCTCGACCCGGAGGTCGGCGACGGCGGCCGCGAACTGCGCGACACCCGACAGGATCGGCAACTCGGGCCGGTAGACCCGGCCGAGCTCCTCCGCCCCCGGATGCACGTGCACGAGCGTCTGGGCCGGGGTGGGCGGTGTCAGCAACGTGTAGCCCGAGGTGGTCATCTCGCCGAGGCGCGGGCCGACGACGAGCAGCAGGTCGGCGTCGCGCACGCGCGCGGCGAGCTTCGGGTTGATGCCGATGCCGACGTCGCCGACGTAGCTCGGGGAGTCGTTGTCGATCGAGTCCTGGCGGCGGAAGGCCGCTCCGGCCGGCAGCTCGTTCGCCTCCAGGAACGCCGTCAGGTCGGCCGCCGCCGCGGGAGTCCAGCCGCCGCCGCCGACGATCGCCAGCGGACGCTCGGCGGCGGCCAGGAGCAGCCGGAGCCGCTCGAGCTCGGCGGCGCCGGGATGCGGCTGGACGCCGAGGTAGGGGCGGGCGTCGGCCGCGTCGGTCGAACGCGCCAGCATGTCCTCGGGCAGCGCCAGCACGACCGGCCCGGGGCGCCCGGAGGTCGCGGTGGCGAACGCGCGGGCGAGATACTCGGGGATCCGGTCGGTGCGGTCGATCTGGGCCACCCATTTGGCCATCTGCCCGAACATGCGCCGGTAGTCGAGCTCCTGGAACGCCTCGCGCTCCTCCTGGTCGGAGGCGACCTGCCCGACCAGCAGCAGCAGCGGCGTCGAGTCCTGGAACGCCGTGTGCACGCCCACCGAGGCGTGCGTCGCGCCCGGGCCGCGCGTGACGATGCAGACGCCGGGCCGCCCGGTGAGCTTGCCGTAGGCATCCGCCATGTTCGCGGCACCCGCCTCGTGGCGGCAGGTGATCAGCCGGAGCGGCGCGTCGTAGAGGCCGTCGAGCACCTCGAGGTAACTTTCGCCCGGCACGCAGAACACCAGCTCGGTGCCGTGGACGACGAGCTGGTCGACGAGGAGCTTGCCGCCGCGACGGGCTCCGGGCCCGCTCACAGACGGTGCTCGAAGTAGATGCGGGCCTTCTGCAGCTTCGGCTTCTCCTCGTCGGCCGGGTCGACGTAGCGGATCGTGCGCTTCCCCTCCCATTCGGCGGGCAGCAGGAGCACCCGGACGAACGCCGTCTCCTCATCGGCCGCCGCCGCGGCGAACACCGGGTCGGGCCCGGTCTCGTACCACCACTCGAAGGGCGCGTACTCGCGCGACGTCCCCTCCGTCTCGATCCGGATGCGGCCCTTCAACAGGACGCGCAGGCCCGGCCCGGGATGCGTGTGCGTGTAGGCGACGCCGCCGGGTGGGAAGTCGACGCGGTCGCAGCGGATCAGCCAGTCGCCCTCGGGCCGCTCGGCGAGCTCCCAGACGAGCGCGCGCCCGGTCACCCGCGCGGCCCCGTAGTGGGCCTCGTCCCGGGCGACGTCGTAGACGACCCGGTCGCCCGCCTCCGTCTCGACCCCGGCCGGGTGATCCTCGACCCTGAGAATCAACGGGTGCCGCTCAATGGAACGTCTGGCCGCCGTCGATCACGATCGTCTGACCCGTGACGAACGCGGAGCCCGGCCCGCTCAGGAAGACGACCGCTCCGACGACGTCGTCGGGGACCTGGTCGCGCTGGAGCGTCCTCGAGGCGACCGAGACGTCGCGGAGCTTCTCGATCACCTCGGGGTGCGCCTCGACGCCGGCCGACATCGTGAAGCCGGGCGCGACGCAGTTGACGAGCACGTTGTCCTTGCCGAGCTCCTTCGCGAGCGCGCGCGTGAGCGCGACGATGGCTCCCTTCGACGTCACGTAGTGCAAGAGGAACGGGACGCCGCGGAACGGCGTGCCCGACGAGATGTTCACGATCCTGCCACCGCCCCGGCTACGCATGACCGGCACCACCTCGCGGCAGGTGAGGAACATCGACGCGACGTTGACGTCCAGCACGCGGCGCCACTCCTCGAGCGGGATCTGCTCGAACGGCCGCATCTCGAGCGAGGCGTAGAGGCCGGCGTTGTTGACGAGGATGTCGATCCCCCCGCACCGGTCGACCGTCTCGGCGGCGAGCCGGCGGACGTCGTCCTCGTTCGCGACGTCGACCGCGACGCCGATCCCACCCGCGAATTCGGCGGCCGCCTCCTCGGCGCCGCTCAGGTCGGCGACGACGATCCTGGCGCCCGCAGCCGCGAGGCCGCGGGCGATCGCGTTGCCGATGCCCTGCGCCGCGCCGGTGACGACCGCGACCTTGCCGTCGAGGGGGCCTGCCGCCATCAGCGGATGGGCGAGAACGAGGTGGGAATCAGGATGCGATTGTGCTGCGTATGCAGCAGCGGCTGCAGCCGGCCGAGGAAGTCCTTCCACGCCGGGTCGGCCTGGAGCGCGGCGCGACGCCGCTCGCGCTCGGTGAAGTCGTCGTAGCCCCAGAGATGCGTGTAGGTCGAGAGCGCGCCGATGTCGGTGGTGAACGCCCCGATCAGCCCGCCCAGGTACTGCTGCTGCAGCGCGATCCCCTCCGTCTCGTACAGCCGCACGACCTCGTTCAGCTTGCCGGTGAAGACGTGGTAGTCCCGCTGCTCGACGATCATCGCCGCTCGCCGGTCATTCGAGGCCTGCCAGGCAGAGGTACTTCAGCTCGAGCCACTCGTCGATCCCGTATCTGGAGCCCTCACGGCCGATCCCCGACTCCTTCACTCCGCCGAACGGCGCGACCTCGGTGGACACTGCGCCGGTGTTGATGCCGACGATCCCGTAGTCGAGCGCCTCCGAGACGCGCCAGACCCGCCCGACATCGCGGCTGTAGAAGTACGAGGCCAGCCCGTAAGGGGTGTCGTTCGCCTGCCGGATCGCGTCGGCCTCGGAGACGAAGCGCGTGATCCCGGCGACCGGCCCGAACGTCTCCTCGCTCGCCATCGCCGCCTCGGGCGTCACGCCGGTGATCACGGTCGGCGCGTAGAAGAGGCCGCCGAGGCTCTCGCCGCCGGTCAGCAGCTCGCCGCCGCGGTCGAGCGCGTCGGCGACGTGGCGCTCGACCTTGTCGATCGCCTGCTGCTCGATCAGCGGCCCGATCCTGGTGTCGGGCTCGAGCCCCGAGCCGACCACGAGCTGCGACACCGCCGCGGTGAGGCGGGCCACGAACTCGTCGTACACCGGCTCCTGGACGTAGATCCGGTTCGCCGAGATACAGGTCTGGCCGGAGTTGCGGAACTTGCAGAGCAGCGTGCCTGCGACCGCCGCGTCGAGGTCGGCGTCGTCGAAGACGATGAACGGCGCGTTCCCGCCGAGCTCGAGCGAGACCTTCTTCACCTGGCCGGCGCACTGGGCCATCAGGAGCTTCCCGACGGCCGTCGAGCCGGTGAAGCCGAGCTTGCGGACGACGGGGCTCGACGTGAGCACGCCGCCGATCACGGGCGCGTCCTCGGCGCTGCCGGTCACCAACCCGAAGACTCCGGGCGGCAGGCCCGCCTCGAGCCCGAGCTGCGCGACGGCCAGCGCCGTCAGCGGCGTCTGCTCGGCCGGCTTCAGCACCATCGTGCAGCCCGCGGCGAGCGCGGGCGCCGCCTTGCGGGTGACCATCGCGGCCGGGAAGTTCCACGGGGTGATCCCGGCCGTCACGCCGATCGGGCCCTTCGTGACGATGACGCGCCGGTCGCCCTGGTAGCTCGGGATCGTGTCGCCGTAGACGCGCTTGCCCTCCTCGCCGAACCACTCGAGAAACGAGGCGGCGTAGTCGATCTCGACGTGCGACTCGGCGAGCGGCTTGCCCTGCTCGAGCGTCAGCAGCCGGGCGAGCGCGTCGGCGTTCTCGAGCATCAGGTCGGACCAGCGGCGGAGCACCCTCGCCCGGTCCTTCGCGAGGCGCGAGCGCCACGCCGGCAGCGCGGCCTCAGCCGCGCGGAGCGCGCGGGCGGTCTCGGCCTCCCCCATGCGCGGCACCTCGGCCAGCGTCTCCCCGGTGGCCGGGTTCTCGACCGCGAACGTCGCGCCCGAGTCGGATTCGACCTCGAGCAGCGGCAGATCGACGGTCTGGGTCATGCGTGCCAGTGTACGAGCCGTTACCCGAAGGCCGCCGCGATCTCGGCGCAGGTGCCGACCTGGCCCACGTTCTGCATCGCGTAGGAAAGCGCCGCGTGCTGCCACTCGTCGTTCACGGTCGAGGTGCCGTCGGAGGCGACGACCGCGCGATAGCCGGCATCGGCCGCGTGACGGGCCGTGTGCTCGATCGACATGTTCGTCCAGGCGCCCGTGATGATCAGCGTCTCGACGCCGAGGCCGCGCAG
Source organism: uncultured Gaiellales bacterium (assembly GCA_964468985.1). Lineage (GTDB taxonomy): Bacteria > Actinomycetota > Thermoleophilia > Gaiellales > Gaiellaceae > PALSA-600. The sequence continues at coordinate 8,950 of CAYXXE010000037.1, forward strand.
CAGGGTGTCGAGGCGGGTGTCGTAGAAGCCGTTCATCCGCATCTTCTCGACGACGTGGTCGCCCGGCTCGGGCGCGAGGCCGTCGACCGGCGCGGCGCCCCACGTGCCGCGGACAAGGGCGTTCGCGCCCCGCACCCCCTGGTAGAGCGGCGCGTTCTGCTTCAGGCCGGGCGCGCCCTGCTCGACGATGTACCAGACATGGATCACCGGCACGCCCGCCGCGCGGCACGCAGCGGCGAGCCCCTTCACGTTCTCGACGACGTTCTGGCTCGTCGCGTGCGCGGGCGCGCCGGACTCGGCGAACGCGCCGCCCTCGATGATCACGTCGTTCTGGAGGTCCTGGATCACCAGGGCCGCGGCCTTCGGGTCGATCGCATCCATCGCTTCTCCTCACTGACGCATGTAGCCGAGCCGGTTGCCGCCCACCTGCAGGCGCACCCGGTACACGGATGTCGATGCCGGGATGTAGAGCGTCTGCCAGTCGTCGTCGCCCCAGTTGACGTTGCCGACGTTCTCGGGCACCTGGATGACACCGAGCGCCTCGCCGTCGGGGGCGATGATCCAGACGCCCTTCGGGCCGGTGACGTAGATGTTGCCGCGCTCGTCGAGCTTCATCCCGTCCACGAGCTCGCCCGTCGCCATGTCGCCGGTGCCGATCCCGGCGGCGTGCACCCGGCTGTTCGAGAGCGCATGCCCCGGGCCGACGTCGAACACGCGGATGTGGGCGTGGACGGTGTCGTTGATGTAGAGCAGGGACTCGTCGGGGCTGAAGCAGAGCCCGTTCGGCTGCGCGAAGTCGTCGACGAGCAGCTCCAGCGGCCCGCCGCCGGCGGGCAGGCGATACACGCCCTGGAAGTCCAGCTCGCAGTCACGCTCCAGGCCGAACACCGGCATCCGGCCGTAGGTCGGGTCGGTGAAGAGGATCGAGCCGTCGGAGGCGACGATCACGTCGTTCGGGCTGTTCAGCTCCTTGTCGCCCCAGTGGGTGGCGAGCGTCTCGCGCGTGCCGTCGGGGTACTCGCGCACGAGCGAGCTGGTGATGTGCTCGCACACGATCAGGTTGCCGTCGTTGTCGAGCGTCATCCCGTTGCACTTGTTGCTCGGGTCGCGCAGCACGGTCACGCCGTCGGCGGGATGCCAGCGGCGGCGCTTGTCGCCCGGCATGTCGCTGAAGTGGAGCGAGCCGTCGGGCATCCAGATCGGGCCTTCCGTGAACGAGAACCCGGTGGCGACCTGCTCGACCTCCGCGTCCACGTCGATCAGGTCGTGGACCCGCTCGGAATGCACGGTGACAGGCATCGCGTCCCTCCTCGTCGTGGATCTTGACAGCCGGGCGCGAACCTACCGGTTTCGCGGCGCACAAGCCAAGAGGCTCTACCTTTCGACGTGGATGCGTCCTGCCGATGTGCGCAGCGGGCCGCCCGGCCGGCCGGCGCCGACGGCCAGGATCTCCGCCAGGATCGACACGGCCGTCTCGGCGGGCGAGACGGCACCGATGTCGAGGCCGCACGGGCCCTGGATCCGGTCGGCCGCCGCCTCCGTCACCCCGGCCGCCAGAAGCCGCTCCCGCCGGACGGCCTGCGCCCGGCGGCTGCCGAGCGCGCCGATGTAGAAGGCGTCGGTGGCGAGCGCCGCCTCGAGCGCGGGCAGGTCGAACTTCTCGTCGTGGGTGAGCACGACGACCGCGGTGTCCCGGTCGGGAGCGAGGTGGGCGAAGGCCTCCTCCGGCCACTCGACGACGATCTCGTCGGCGCTCGGGATCCGCTCGCGGGTGGCGAACAGGCGACGGGCGTCGACGCACGCCGTCCGCCAGCCGATCGCCTTCGCGGCCGCGCAGAGCGCCTCGCCGGTGTCGACGGCACCGACCACGACGAGCCTCGGCGGCGGGCCGTACACCTCGGCGAACACCGTCTGCCCGGCGTGCTCGACCAGCCCGTTGCGGCGGATGTCCGGCGCCAGCGCCGCCAGGCCCGTCGGGTCGTCCCCGTGCGTCTCCCCTCGCTCGGGCAGGACGACGACCTTGTGGCCGCGCGCCGGGCCGTCGATCACGGTGAAGACGACGGCGCGCTCGTCGCCGTGCGCCAGGTCGAGCAGGAGCTGGGTGAGGCTCAAGGCGGGCTCAGTCGAGGCGCTCGACGAAGACGTCGATCTCGCCGCCGCACGGAAGGCCGACGGTGAACGCGTCGTCGTCGGAGATGCCGTAGCTGAGAAGCTCGGGGCTGCCGCTCGCGATCACGCGGCGGGCGTGCTCGACGACGTCGTTCTCGACACAGCCGCCGGAGACGGAGCCGCACATCCTGCCGCTCTCGGAGACCGCGAACTTCGCCCCGACCGGCCTGGGCGCCGACTTCCGGGTCGCGACCACCGTCGCGATCGCAACCCGCTCGCCCGCCCGGCGCCAGCGCTCGACCTCGTCGACGATGTCCTTCACGCTGCGTGCCTCCGTTCGATGCCGCCGAGGACTCTACCCAGGGCCTCGAGGCTCGCGACATCGTGGCCGGGCAGAAACCGGTCGACGTGCGGGAGCGCGGCCCGCATCCCGCCCGCGAGCGGCTCGTACGCCGCATCGCCTTTCAGGGGGTTGACCCAGACGACCGCGAACGCCTGGCGGGCGAGGCGTGCCAGCTCGGCGTCGATCTGCGCCGGGTCGCCGCGCTCGCACCCGTCCGACAGCAGCACGACGACCGCGCCGCGCGTCAGCGCCCGGCGCCCCCACTCGTCGTTGTACTCCTTCAGCGACGGGCCGATCCGCGTGCCGCCCGACCAGTCGACGACCCGCTTCGACGCGGCGGCCAGCGCGGCTTCCGGGTCGCGCGTTGCGAGCTCGCGGGTGAGCCGGGTCAGGCGCGTCCCGAACGCGAACGTCTCGACGGCACGGCCGGAGCCGCGCGCCGCGTGCAGGTAGAGGAGCAGCGCCCTCGCATACGCCTCCATCGACCCGGAGATGTCGAGGATGAGCACCAGCTTGCGCGGCGCCTCGCCGCGGCTCCGGAACGCCCGCACCGCCGGGTCGCCGCCGGTGGCGAGCGAGCGGCGGGCCAGCGAGCGCACGTCGAGCACCGTCCCCTTCCGATCCCGGCGCAGCCGCCGGGTGCTCCGCTGCGGCCGAGAGACGGCGATCCGCGCGATCAGGCGCCGCGCGCGGACGAACTCCTCGTGCGTCATCGCGGCGAAGTCCTTCGAGCGGAGCAGCTCGTCGGCGCTCCAGCCGCCGCTCTCCTGCTCGCCGCCGTCGAGCTCCGGCCCCGGCCCCGGCACGCCGCCCTTCCGCCGTGTCCCCGTCGGGCGCGGCCGGTCTTGGACACGACTCGGCCGCGGCGCCGCCGCGCCGAGGAACCAGGCGTCGAAGGCGAGATCGAACGACTCGAGGTCCTCGCGCCGGGCGACGAGCGTCTGCCGGAGCGCCCAGTAGACGTCCTCGTGGCGGTCGAGGTCGATCGAGTCGAGCGCGCGCAGCGCGTCGGCGACGCGGCCGGGCCCTACCTCGAGGCCGGCCTCCCGCAGCACACGGCCGAACACGACCACGTGCCGGACGACCGCATCACCCGCCACGGACGCCGGCCACCAGCCCGGCGAGCACGTCGTCCCGCAGCGAGAGGAGGTCCTCGTGGTACTTCAGCATCGAGCCGAGCGTCGCCTGGATGTTCTCGACGTCGAGCTCCTGCTGGCCGAGCGCCGTCAGCGCGCGCACCCAGTCGATCGTCTCGGCGAGGCCCGGCGGCTTCTGCAGGTCGAGCGAGCGGAGCTCCGCGGCGAAGCGGGCGGCCTCGGCCGCGAGGCGGTCGGGCACCCCCGGCACGCGCAGGCGCACGATCTCGATCTCGCGCTCGACCGAGGGGTGGCCGATCCAGTGGTAGAGGCAGCGGCGCTTGAGCGCGTCGTGGAGCTCGCGGGTCCGGTTGGAGGTGAGGATCACGTACGGCCGCTGCTTCGCGGTGATCGTCCCGAGCTCCGGCACGGTGATCTGGAACTCGGACAGCACCTCGAGCAGGAACGCCTCGAACTCCTCGTCGGCACGGTCGACCTCGTCGATCAGGAGCAGCACCGGCACGTCCGACTCGATCGCCTCGAGCAGCGGGCGGCGGATCAGGAACTCCCGCCCGAACAGGTCGGCCTCGTGCAGCGTCCCGTCCTGCGCGGCGCGGATGTGCAGCAGCTGCCTGGCGTAGTTCCACTCGTAGACCGCGCTCGCGACGTCGAGCCCCTCGTAGCACTGGAGCCTGATCACCGGCGCCCCGAGCGCCGCCGCGATCGACTTCGCGGCCTCGGTCTTCCCCACGCCCGCCTCGCCCTCGAGCAGCAGCGGCTTCTCGAGCTTCAGCGCGAGATACAGGGCCGTGGCCAGCCCGCGATCGGCCAGATACGACCGCTCGGCCAGCGCCGCCTCGAGCTCGTCGATCGATCCGAAGGCCATCGCCGCAGAGTAATCCAACAACCGCTTTGACGGCCCTCGTCAAGACGTGCTTAGAATCGACCGCATGACCGCAGACGTGCTCGTTCCCACTTCGGCCGCCGAAGCGGCCGCCCTCTTCGGGAGCGGCGAGGCGATCACCGTCTTCGCCGGAGGCACCATCCTGCTGCCCGAGATCGCCGCCGGCAGGCTCTCACTCGACCGAACCCTGATGCTCCACCGCAGCGGGCTCGACCAGCTGACCGACCACGGCGACCGCGTCGTGATCGGCGCGATGGTGCCGGTCGCGGCGCTCGTCGACTCCGACGAGCCCGTGCTCGCCGCATACGCGAAGCACGTCGCCGACGGCGAGGTGCGTCGCACGGCGACCGTCGGCGGCAACATCTGCGCGCCGCCCGGCCGCGAGGCGCAGCGTGGCGACCTGGGAGCGCCGCTGATCGCGCTCGGCGCCCGCGTCCGCTCGACCGGAGCCGGCGGCGAGCGCGTCGAGCCGATCGAGGACTTCCTGGCATCCGACCGCTCGGGAAGGCTCGTGCTCGAGATCGAGTACGACCGCTTCCCGCGCAGGTCCGGCACGAGCGGCCGCCGCCGCCGGCACGCCCACTCGTACGCGATCGGCGCGGTCGCCGCCTGCTCGCGCGAAGACGGCAGCGATCTGCGCGTCGGCGTCTCGGGCGTCGGGCCGACGGCCGTGCGTGCCCGCTCGGTCGAGCAGTCCCGCGACCCCGCGGCCGTGCTGGCCGACGTGACGCCCCTCGACGACGCCGTCGCCACCGCCAAGTACCGCAGCACCGTGCTGCCGATCCTGGTGCGCGAGGCTCTCGACCGACTGGAGAACGCATGAAGCTCATCGTCAACGGCGTCGAGTACCCGATCACGAGCCCGCCGCTCACGCCGCTCCTGCACGTGCTCCGCGAGGAGCTCGAGATCACCGGCCCGAAGGCGGGCTGCCAGCAGGGCGGGTGCGGCACCTGCAGCGTCCTCGTGGACGGCGAGCCCCGCCGCTCGTGCCTCACCGCGGTCGCCGCCGTCGACGGCGCCGAGATCACGACGATCGAGGGCCTCGGCCAGGCCGAGGATCTGTCCGCCGTCCAGCACGCGTTCAACGAGCACTACGCCGCGCAGTGCGGCTTCTGCACCCCCGGGATGGTGATCGCGGCGACCGCGCTGATCGAGCGCAAGGGCGGCCCGGTCGAGCGCGAGGACGTGATCGAGGCGCTCGGCGGCCACTACTGCCGCTGCACCGGCTACGTGAAGATCATCGACGCGGTCATCGCCGCCTCGCATGCAGGGAGCCTGGCATGAAAGCCGTCGGTGCACGGCTGCCCCGCTACGACGGGATCGCGCACGTCACCGGCCGGACGCAGTACGTCGACGACGTCCGCGTCGGCAAGACCCTGTGGGCGAAGGCGCTCCGCTCGCCGCACGCGCATGCCGCGATCACGTCGCTGTCGACCGCGAAGGCCGAGGCGATGGCCGGCGTTCGCGCGGTCGTCACGGCTGCCGACGTCCCGAAGAACGTCTACGGGCACCTCGAGGGCCTGGGCGTCCCCGCCGACGAGCCGCTGCTCGCCGACGGCGAGGTGCGCTACGTCGGCCAGCCGATCGCCGTGGTCGCCGCCGACTCGGAGGAGGCGGCCCGTGCGGCCGTCGAGGCGATCGAGATCTCCTACGAGGAGCGCCCGGCGCTCTTCGACATCCGCAACGCCCTCGACCCCGACGCGCCGCAGATCCACCAGTGGGGCAACGTCTACCCGCACTACGGCACCTTCAACCATCGCCGCGTCCGCAAGGGGAACATCGACTGGGCCTTCGACAAGGCCGACCACATCGTCGAGGGCGTGTACCGCCCGCAGGGGATCGAGCAGATGCCGCTCGAGACGCAGGTCTCGCTCGTCGTCCCGGAGGCCAACGGCCGCCTGACGATCTACTCGTGCACCCAGGCGATGTACTTCTCGATGGGCGTCGTCGCGGCGCACCTGCAGGTGCCGCTCAACAGGCTGAAGTTCGTCGGCGGCACCGTCGGCGGCGGCTTCGGAGGCAAGGTCGATACGGCCACCGAGACGATCTGCGCGCTGCTCGCCCTGAAGGCCCGGCGTCCCGTGAAGTGGCGGTGGACGCGCGAGGAGGAGTTCCTGGCCTCGTCGACCCGTGCGCCCTGGCACATCGAGCTCGCCGACGCCGTCACGAACGACGGCTGGATCCTCGGCCGGCGCACGGTCACGCTGCACGACGCGGGTGCGTACGCGCGCTTCTCGCCCTACGGCGTCACGAAGCACGCCTTCCACCACTCCGGCGCCTACACGATCCCGAACCTGCGCTTCGACGGCTTCGTCGTGTTCTCGAACCGGGTGCCGACGACCGCGATGCGCGGCTTCGGCGTCACCTCGGTGTCGTTCGCGACAGAGACCCACCTGAACCGCGTCGCCGAGGTGATCGGCATGGACCCGTGGGAGCTCCGCCTCAAGAACGCGAACCGGATCGGCGACACGAGCGGCAACGGCGTCTCCCTGAAGGATCCCTCGACCGTCCCGGTGACGCTGGCCGCCGCGGAGCGCGTGGGGATCGAGCTGGCCGCGGACTACCGGGCGATGACGCCCGACCCGCGTTCCGGGGCCTTGCTGCCCGAGCATCTCGTGGCCCAGCAGCGCATCGAGGCGGAGGAGGCCTGATGGCGAAGCATCGCGGTCGCGGCTTCGCGACCATCGAGTACCCCACCGGCATGAACCAGAACGGCGACCCGAGCCAGGCGTGGATCAAGCTCAAGCCGGACGGCCGCGTCGACGTCTTCTCGGGCACGGTCGACATCGGCCAGGGCTCGAAGACGGTCCACACGCAGATCATCGCCGACGCGCTCGGCGTTCCGTACGACTGGGTCACGATGGACAACACGAACACCGACTCGTCGGCCGTCTGCACCGGCACGTTCGCCTCGCGCGGCACGTTCATCGGCGGCAACGCGGTGCGCCTCGCCGCCGAGCGCGTGCGCGAGCGGATCCTCGACATCGCGTCGAGGGAGCTCGAGATCGACCCGGCCGACCTCGACATCGAGGACGGCGAGGTGATCGCGCGCGGCGCGCCGCAGAAGCACATCAACGTCGCGGACGTCGCAGGAGCGGCCACGTACAACTATGGCGAGCTGATCAGCGGCTCCTCGACCGCGCTCAAGCCGTTCGCCGACGTCGACAACGCCACGGGCCAGGTCGAGATCGAGCCCCATTCGGCGATCTCGTACGCGGCCTGCGTCGCGGACGTCGAGGTCGACGACGAGACGGGCGAGGTCGTCGTGACGAAGATGGTGCAGGTCTACGACGTCGGCCGCGCGATCAACCCGACGCTGGTCGAGGGGCAGATCGAGGGCGGCGCGATCATGGGCCTCGGGCTCGGCCTGCTCGAGAACAGCTACCCGTACTACCCGTCGA
>CAYXXE010000038.1:0-11077 GCA_964468985.1 uncultured Gaiellales bacterium
CGATGTCGGGCTGCACGAACACGAGCAGGATCGGCAGCAGGCCGAGCCCGATCGCCGTGACCGGCACATGGGCGGAGGCGACCGTGCGCGAGCGGTCGGCGAGGAAGCCGGCGAGCGCGAGGACGAAGATCACCTTCCCGAACTCGGAGGGCTGGAAGGTGAAGAAGCCGACGTTGATCCACCGCTTCGAGCCGTGGGAGACGCTGCCGAGCGCGAGCACCGTCAGCATCAGCCCGAGCGTGCCCGCGTAGATCGGCCGCTGGAAGCGCCGGTAGAGGCCGGGGTCGACGAGCAGCGTCCCGAAGAACAACACGGTGCCGACGGCGGCGTAGAGCGCCTGGCGGTGCAGCGCCGACCCGCCCGGGTCGTGCCGGGTGATGCCCGCGATCGCCGACAGGCCGTAGGCCACCGTCGCCGCGAGCGCGAGCAGCAGCAGCCAGTCGAGGCGGCGGAGCAGGCTGCCCACGGCGGCCTGCTCGCGGCTCGTGCGCAGCCCCCGGGCGCGTCTGTCGACGGTCTCGATCGCCATTCGCAGTCGCTAGTCCGAGGGATGCACGGTCGTGGTGGCCTGCTTGTGGAAGTACTGCTCGAAGACCTGGAGCGCCGCCGGCGCGGCCGAGGTGCCGCCGTGGCCGCCGTTCTCGATCACGGCGCAGACGACGATCGAGGGGCTGTCGGTGGGCCCGTAGCCGCACCACCACGACTGGTTGAGGTTGAGCGGGTGCGGGAAGCCCGGCACCTGGATCAGCTTCTCGGCGGTGCCGGTCTTGCCTGCGATCGAGACCGGGAAGTTGCCGAAGACGCCGTAGGAGGTGCCCACCGTCGACTGCGTCCCCTCGAGCAGGCCCTGCCGGACGAACTGGAGCGCGGTCGGGTCGACGCCGGTCGGCTGCGGCTGCTGAGCGCCGAAGCGCCGGAGCACGCGCGCCGCCGACCCCTTGCCGCCCGACTGCTCGACGTCCTCGGCCAGATGCGGGGTCACGAGGGAGCCGCCGTTCGCGATCAGCGCGTACACCCGCGCCATCTGCAGCGGCGTCACGAGCATCTGGCCCTGCCCGATCGCCATCGTGATCGAGTAGCCGGGCTTCCAGATGCGGTCGATCACGCCGTACCCGCGCGCGGGCGTGTACGTCTGCCGCAGCCATTCCGGGGTCGGGATCAGGCCGCTCGTCTCCGGCCCGACGTCGATGCCGGTCGGCTCGCCGAGGCCGAAGCGGTTCGCCCAGCCCTGCAGCGGGTGGCCACGGTTCGAGCCGAGGAGATAGAAGCGCTTCCCGAGTTGGTAGAAGTACGTGTCGCACGACTCGGCGAGCGCCGTCGGCAGGTCCATCGGCTGGTCGATCAGCGGCGTCCAGTTGTGGAACACCTCCTTGTACGCCGTGAAGGTCGGCGTGCAGGCGAGCTCGTCGTACGGAGCGACGAGGTGCTCCTGCATCGCGGCGAGCGCCGTCACCGGCTTGAACGTCGAGCCCGGCGGGTAGCCGACGTCGATCGCGCGGTTCAGGCCTGGGAAGTTCGCCTTCGCGGCAGCGCTCAGGTTCAGGAGCGGCGCGAGCTTCGTCGGGTCGGCGCGGCCGACGAAGATCGACGGCTGGTAGGTGGGATACGAGGCCATCGCGAGAATCGAGCCGTCGGTGGGGCTCATCGCGACGATCGCGCCGCCGTCGGCATACGGCTCGTTCGCGGCACGCGCCGCGTGGATCCCTGCCAGAAGCGCCTTCTCGGCCGCGCGCTGCAGGTTGACGTCGATCGTGAGGCGGAGCGAGTCGCCCGGCGTGGGCTGGACGTCGGGCTGCAGCTGGCTCTTCGGCCGGCCGAGCGAGTCGACCGTCAGCTGCGCCTCCCCGTCGCGGCCACGGAGATAGCTGTCGTAGGTCGACTCGAGGCCGGCCTGGCCGATCGAGTCGTCGGCGTAGTAGCCCTTGCCCTTGTCGGCCTTGTACTCGGCCGCCGAGATCTGGCCGACGTACCCGAGCACCTGAGCGGCGAGCGACTGGTACGGGTAGCGGCGCAGCCAGCTCTCGGCCAGCTGCACGCCCGGCAGCGCCGCCTGATGCTCCTTGATGTAGAAGATCTGGTCGGTGTGCAGGCCGGTCTGGACGACCACCGGCGTCAGCGGGTCGCCGCCGTGCTGCTTCAGCTTCAGGAGGATCTGGCGGGACGGGATGCCCGTGATCCCGGCCAACGCCCGCAGCTCCCGGAGCTCCACGGGCCAGCGCTTCGGCAGGTCGGCGGGCCACAGCTCGACCCGCGTACCGGCCACGTTCGAGACGAGGACGTGGCCGTTGCGGTCGAGGATCGAGCCGCGCGGGGCGTCGAGGCGGAGCGTCCGCACCCGGTTGTCGTTCGCCTTCGCGAGGTACTTGTCGCCCGAGAGCACCTGCAGCGCCCAGAGCCGCAGGAAAAGCACCGCGAAGACGGTGAGCGCCAGGAACCCGAGCATCGCGACCCGGAAGGCGAGCTGCGGCGTGAGCCGGTACGGCTCCTCGACCCGCGGGTCGGGCGGCAGGAAGCCCCTGGGCCCGCGGGCAGTGCCCGGATTAGCCAAGGAGCCGTACCTCGCGCACGCGGTCGCCGTGCTCGGCCGGCGGGAAGAGCCGCCGGGCCAGCCCGTAGACCGGCAGCGTCAAGACGAGATTTACGAGGAGGGCCGCGAACAGCTCGCGCGTGACCAGCCCGGCCGGGGCGGGCTCACCGAGGACGAACTGGAGCAGGATCTGGCCGTACGCGTACAGCACCGTCACGACGGCGACCGACAGGTAGGGCGCATGGAAGCGGTCGCGCGCCGTCGTCTCCCCGTAGCGGCCGATCCAGAAGCCGGCGATCGTCAGCAGCAGCGAGGTGACGCCGAGCGTCCCGAGCGTCGCGGTGTCGAGCAGCAGCCCGGTCCCGAAGCCCGCGACGGCGCCGAACACCGAGCCGCGCAGGAGCGACACTGCGAGCAGCGCGACGAGCACGATGCTCGCCGACCGGAACGGCGGATACTCGCCGAGCACCGACATCTGGAGCAGCGACGCGACGAAGAGCAGGACGGCCGCCTTGACGCCGTCCATCAGGAGCGCGGCACCAGCACGATCACGGCCTGGAGACTCGTGAAGTCGACGAACGGCTGCACCTGGATGCTCTGGAACGGGTCGATGTCGCTGATGCCGGCGCTCGTGACGGTGCCGATCAGGATCCCGTGCGGGAACATCGACGGCAGCAGGCCCGCGCCCAGGTTGCCGTTCGTGATGATCGTGTCGCCGATCCCGACGTGCTTCTCCTTGGCGACCTCGCCCATCGTGAGGACGGCCCCCGAGCCGTTGCCGCGCTGCACGACCCCGACCGCCGTCGGCTCGTTCAGGTCGGTGGCGGTGACGGCGCTCTGCTCGTCGGTGATGAGCATCACGCGCGAGACGTGCGAGAAGACGCGGGAGACGGTGCCGACGAGCCCGTCCGGGGTGATCACGACGTCACCGGCGGCGACGTGGCCGGTCGTGCCGCGGATCGTGTTCGCCGACCCGACGGCGATCGTGATGCTCTGGTCGCTCGTGCTCGGCGGGCCGGTCAGGACCGCGGCGCTGGCGCGGGCGAACGCGGCGATCGTGGGCGGCCCGTGGTAGTCGAGCTGACCCTTGAGCGCGACGTTCTCCTGCAGCGCGTTCTCGTCGACGTACACCTGTTGGCGCAGGGCGTCGATCTGCCGGCGCAGCTTCGCGTTCTGGGACTTGGCGTCCGCGAGGCGGCGCACCCAGCCCGCGGCGTCGCGGAACGGGCGGGCGACGTGGTCGGCCGCCGTCTCGAAGGGCTGCAGGACGTCGGCGGCGGTGCCCTGGACGCCGTCGAGCGCGGTCGAGCGGAACGAGACGGTGATCAGCACGAGCGAGAGCAGCACCAGGACGCCCACGACGACCCGGCGCTTGACGGCACTGGAGCGGGTCTGAGTGTGGCCGGGGGCCGCAGAGCGCTGGACCGACGAGCCCAGGACCGCGACGCGTACGGTCCGGTTGCGAGGCACCTGACCCGCGATGGTAGCGGTCGGTTCAGGCGGTCGTCGGGCGCAGGCCGTCGAGCACGATGTCGAGGTGGCGGGACCACGCGCCCGGCCGCGCGGGCTCGACGGTCAGCCCGGCCTGGGCGACGGCCATCGCCAGGATCCGGATGTCGTCGGCGTCGACGTCGGCCCGCACCGCGCCGGCTGCCTGCGCTCGCTGCAGGATCGCGCCGGTGCGTCCGCGCAGCTCGTCGCCGAGTGAGCGCAGCGCGCTCCGCTCGACGAGCTCGGTGCCCACGCAGTCGCAGAAGCCGCGGTCGGCGACGACCGACCCGACCACGGCCTGCAGGAACGCGCGAAACGCCGGCTCCGCGTCGGGGCGGGCCAGCGCCTCGTCGGCGGTGACGAGCAGATCCTGGAAGCGCCGCTCGAGGACCGCCACGAGCAGGTCGGACTTCGTGGGGAACCGGCGGAAGATCGTCGCCACGCCCACCCCGGCGCGCTCGGCGATCTCCGTCACCGAGGCATCGGCTCCCTGCTCCGCGAACACCGACCGCGCCGCTTCCAGCACGCGCAGCAGGTTCCGCTGCGCATCGGCCCGCAGGGCGCGGTCGGGGAGGCTCGAGGAGGTGGCGGTCATGCCGGGACCGCCACCTCCTCGGGCTGGGCGTTGATCTGGCGCACGTGGTGCTCGCGGATCGTGACGAGCAGGACGACGATGCCGGCGAGCAGGAACACCGCGCCCACGCCGAAGGCGACGTGGTAGCCGCGCGTCATGGCCGAGGCCGCGCCGACGTGGTCAGCCAGCAGATGGCCGGTCCGGCTCGTCGCGAGGGTCGACAGGATCGCGAGGCCGAGGGCGCCGCCGACCTGCTGCGAGGTGTTGAAGAGGCCCGATGCCAGACCCGCGTCCTCGGTCGCGATGTTGGTGGTCGCGAGCAGGGTCAGCGGCACGAACGCAAGCCCCATCCCGATCGACGCCACCATCACGCCGGGGAACACGCCGCCGAGATAGGAGCCGTGCGTGGTCACCTGCGTGAACAGGCTGAGGCCGATCGCTCCGAGCACGAGGCCGGTGATCATGACGGCGCGGATGCCGAAGCGGGCGATCAGCTGCTGTGCCGCACCGGCCCCGATCACGATCCCGAGGGTGAACGGCACGAACGCGAGGCCGCCCTGGATCGGGCTGTAGTGGAGGATCTCCTGCAGGTAGAGCGAGGCGAAGTAGAACATCGAGAAGAGCCCCGAGGCGACGAACAGCATCGCCAGGTTCCCCGCCGCGAGCGACGGCAGCCGCAGCAGGCCGAGCTTGATCAGCGGTGCCTTCGACCGGCGCTCGATCGCGACGAAGGCGGCCAGCAGCACGACGCCTGCGGCAAAGAGGCCGATCGTCTTGCCCGAGCCCCAGCCGTAGGCCTGCGCCTTGACGATTGCATAGACGAGCACGAGCAGCCCGGCGGTGACGGTGACCGCGCCGGCGACGTCGGCCGTCTCGGGCTCGTCCTCGGCCCGCGAGTTCGGCACGAAGCGCAGCGACAGCAGCGCCGCGGCGATCCCGATCGGCAGGTTGATGAAGAAGACCCAGCGCCAGCTGAGCGTCTCGGTGAGCACGCCACCGAGCACGAGCCCGACGGCGCCCCCGCCGGCGGCGATCGCGCTCCAGATCCCGAGGGCCTGGGTGCGCTCCTTCCCCTCCGCGAACGTCGTGGTGACGATCGACAGCGCGGCCGGCGAGACGAGCGCCGCCCCGAAGCCCTGGACGACGCGGCCGGCGATCAGGATGCCGGAGGAGGTCGCGAGGCCGTTCATCAGCGAGGCGAGCGTGAAGACGGCGATCCCGGCGACGAAGAGCCGCTGCCGCCCGAAGAGGTCGGAGGCCCGGCCGCCGAGCAGCAGGAAGCCGCCGAAGACGAGGGTGTAGCCGTTGACGATCCACTGCAGGCCCGAAGGCGTGAAATGCAGGCCCCGTTGCACCGACGGGAGCGCGACGTTGACGATCGTCGCGTCGAGGATGACCATGAACTGGGCGATGCAGACCAGGACGAGGACCAACCAGCGGTTGGTCTCGTGCGCCCTGCCGCCGCCGAAACGAGCTGCGAGCGAACCCTCCACGGAGCGACCTTCCTTCCTAAGCGGACTCTTGACTCCGCATACCGTACCAGAAGCGGACTTGACGCTCCGGTTACGGGGAGGTGGCGGTTCGGCTACCGGTAGCGGCCGTTGCGCGAGCGGGCGTGGCGCGAGCGGGCACGGGCGCTGCGATGGATCGCATCGAACTCCTCGAGACTCCGGCCGGAGCCGACCGCGACACAGGTGAGCGGCGACTCGGCCAGGTGCACCGGCATGTGGGTCTCGTGCCGGAGGCGCTCGTCGAGGCCCTGCAACAGCGCACCGCCGCCGGCCAGGACGATCCCCCGGTCCATGATGTCCGCGGCCAGCTCGGGCGGCGTCTTGTCGAGCGTCGACTTGATCGCGTCGATGATCTGGTTCACAGGCTCCTCGAGCGCGTGGCGCACCTCTTCGCTCGAGAGGATGACCGTCTTCGGCAGGCCCGAGAGCATGTCGCGCCCGCGCACCTCTGCCTGCACCTCCTCCTTCATCTCGTGCGCCGACCCGACCTCGAGCTTGATCTCCTCGGCGGTCTGCTGGCCGATCAGGAGCTTGTACTCGCGCTTGATGTGGTTGATGATCGCCTCGTCCATCTCGTCGCCGCCGACGCGCAGCGACTGCGAGACGACGATCCCGCCGAGCGAGATGACGGCGACCTCGGTCGTGCCGCCGCCGATGTCGACGATCATGTTCCCCGTCGGCTCGGCGACGGGCAGCCCGGCGCCGATCGCGGCCGCCATCGGCTCCTCGATCAGGTACGCCTTGCGGGCGCCGGCGCTCAGGGTCGCCTCCTCGACCGCGCGCTTCTCGACCCCGGTCACGCCCGACGGGACGCACACGACGACCCGGGGATGCGCGAACCGGTGCTGGTGCACCTTCTGGATGAAGTGGCGCAGCATCTGCTCGGTGACGTCGAAGTCGGCGATCACACCGTCCTTGAGCGGGCGGATCGCGCTGATCGTGCCGGGCGTGCGGCCGAGCATCCGCTTCGCCTCGAGCCCGACGGCGTGCACCTCGCCCGTGCGCTGGTCGATCGCGACGACGGACGGCTCGCTGAGCACGATGCCGCGCCCGCGGACGTAGACGAGCGTGTTCGCGGTGCCGAGGTCGACCGCCATGTCGCGGCCGCCGAACCCCGTCATGTAGTCGAAGATGCCCATCGAGGCGCAGCGTACCCGGGTTTACCTCAGACGAACGTGTACGCGCCGGGGAAGCGCGCCGCCAGGCGCTCCACGAGCAGCGCCGCCGGCAGCCCGACGACGTTCAGGTAGTCGCCTTCGATCCGCTCGACGAGGGCGGCGCCGCGTCCCTGGATCGCGTAGGCGCCGGCTCGCCCCTCCCACTCGCCGGTCGTCACGTAGGCGGCGACCGCCGCCTCCGCAAGGGGCCGGAACGTGACGCGCGTGGTCGCCGCGCCGAGCTCCTCCCAGGCCGCCGTTCGCAGGCAGAGGCCCGACACGACCTCGTGGGTGCGGCCGGCGAGCCTTGTGAGCATCGCCGCGGCCTCGCCGGCATCGCGCGGCTTGCCGATGCGCTCGCCGTCGCAGACGACGATCGTGTCGACGCCCAGGACGGTGCTCTCGCCGACGGCCACGGAGCGGGCCTTGCCGGCGGCGTGCTCGACCGGGTCGCCGCCGGGTGACTCCTCGTAGGCCGGCGCGACCACCTCGAACGGGATCGCGAGCTGCTCGAGGATCGCGCGGCGCTGCGGCGACGTCGAGGCCAGGAGGAGTACCGGCGCGCTCACAGCGGCTTCCGGGCGGCCCAGATCTCCTCGCACGGCCACTGCCGCGCCCACTCCGCGGTGACGTAGGCGTAGTAGTCGTGCGTGACCGCGTCGGCGGGCGCCTGCAGCTCGACCAGCCGCTCGATCTCGAGCCCGTTCGCGCGCAGGAGGTCGATCCATTCGCCGTGCGGGATGTGGAACTCGACGCCGCCGTCGGGCCACTCGAAGCGGTGCATCCCGAACTGGGGGCGCACGAGCCGCTCGACGGCGGGGATCTCGTCGGTCGAGCACAGGATCACGAGCGGCGAGTTGCGGAGGAACACGAGGCGACCGCCCGGGCGGAGGAGCCGCGCCGCCTCGGGCACCCAGCGGTACGGGTCGACCCAGATCGACGCCCCGTACTCGGAGAGGACCAGGTCGGCGCAGCCGTCGGGCAGGCCGGTCTCGGCGGCGTCCGCTTCGACGAGCGGGAAGTCGAGACCCGTCTCGCGCTGGAGCCGCCGGGCGGTGTCGAGCTGCGCGGGCGTGATGTCGACGCCGATCGGCCGCGCCCCGCGCTTCGCGAGCCAGGCCGAGAAGTACGCGGTGCCGCAGCCGAGCTCGACGACGTCGAGGCCGGCGACCTCCCCGAGGACGTTCAGCTCGCGTTCGCCGATCGCCCAGATGCCCCACGCGATCTCGTCGAGCGCCCAGTTGTCGCGGGCGTTCGCGTCGGTGTACTCGCGGTTCGACTCGGTCCAGAGCGCGCGGTTCCGGGCGGCGTCGCTACGCCAGTCCATCCGGGAACCAGATCCCGATCTCGCGCTCGGCGGACTCGGGCGAGTCGGAGCCGTGCACGAGGTTGTTCGGCATCGCGAGCGCGAACTGGCCGCGCAGCGAGCCGGGGTCTGCCGCGGCCGGGTTGGTGGCGCCGATCGTGGCGCGCGAGGCGGCGATCGCTCCGTCGCCCTCGAGCACGAACGCGAGCGTCGGCCCGGATGTGATGAAGTCGACGAGCTCGCCGAAGAACGGCTTCTCGCGGTGCTCGGCGTAGTGGGTCTCGCCGAGTGAGCGGCTCGCGACCACCAGCCGGGCGGCGCGGAGCTTCAGTCCGCGCTGCTCGAAGCGCGCGACGATCTGGCCGGCGAGGTTCCGCTCGACGGCGTCCGGCTTCGCCAGGATCAGGGTGCGCTCGAGAGCCATTGCGGGCGCGATGGTAGCGGGTCGCTGCCCGGGATCGGCGTGGCGCAGTACGGGCAGATCTGCCAGAGCGCCTCGAGCGGGCGGTTGCAGGTCGCGCACGCCTGCCGCAGCTGGGTGGTGCAGACCGGGCAGACGAGGTAGTCCTCCTCGACGGCCGCCCGGCAGACGGGGCAGTGCAGGTCGTGGCCGCCGAGGCGCTTCTCGATCGCCCGGATCTCGAGCGCCCGCTCGCGCACGTCCTCGAGGTACTCGGGCGGCCGGAAGAGCATGTAGATCAGCGGGCCGACGAACGGGACGACGCCGAGCAGCGTCGAGACCCACACGAGCAGGCCGTCCTCGATGCGGCGGCGCGCGTCCTTGTGCACCCAGTAGACGGTCGCGACCCAGAACACGACGACCATGAAGCCGGCGAGGTTCCGGAGCACGTACCAGGTGGACGAGTGGAAGAACCCGCTCAGGGCGCCGACGAGGAGGGTCACAGGAGCATCCTCCCTACCAGGTAGCCCGCGGCGAAGGAGAGGCCGACGAACAGCGCCAGCAGGAAGAGCGCGAACAGGAAAACGCTGATCCGGTCACCCGGTCCCATCATCGCACGCATCTCAGTCGGCGGAATGTAGATCGGCGACGAGATAGAGCGAGCCGGTGATGAGCACGCGCGGGCCGAGTTGCCGGGCGCGGGCGAGCGCCGCGGCGGGGTCGGCGACGGTTTCGACGCGGGCGAACCAGGGCGCGGCGAGGCGTGCGACGTCCTCGGCAGGCAGCGCGCGGGCGTTCGACGAGCGCGTGGCGACGAGCGTCCCGCCGGCGGCGGAGAGCCGCTCGAGCACGCCCGCCGCGTCCTTGTCGGCGAGGATCGAGGCGACGACGACGTAGTCGTGCGGCGCGGGCAGCCGCTCGAGCAGCCAGTCGGCGGCTCCAGGGGTGTGGGCGCCGTCGTAGACGTCGGCGCCGCGCCGCTCGAGCCGTCCGGGGAGGCGAACTTCGCGACGTTCGGCGATGGAGCGGCCGAGCGCTGCTTCTGCAGCCTCGTGCGCGCCGCCGGTCAGCACCGTCCGCCCCGCGACGAGCGCCGCGAACTCCAGGTCCGGCAGGACGACGGTCGTCGCGGCGTGCGCCACGGCGAGCTTCTCGGCGGCGATCTGCTCGCGGGTGTCGCCGAGGATCTCGGTGTGCTCGAGCGCGACGTTCGTCAGGAGGACGACGCGCGCGCCGATCGTGTTGGTCGCGTCGAGCCTGCCGCCGAGCCCCGCTTCGACGGCGGCGATCTCCACCCCGCGCTGCGCGAAGTCGGCGAAGGCCGCCGCGGTGAGGAGCTCGAACTGGGTGGCGCCAAGTGCTTCCGCCGCGGGGCGCACGCGGGCGATCGCCGCCTCGAAGCCGGCCGCGTCGGTGTCGAGCCGCTCCCACCAGCCGGCGACGTGCGGCGACGTATAGGCGCCCGTCCGCAACCCTGCCGCGGCGAGTGTCGCGGCGATCGTGCGCGTCGCGGTCGACTTGCCCTTCGAGCCGACGACGTGGACGGATGCGAACTCGCGCTCCGGATGGCCGAGGCGCTCGAGCAACTCCTGCATCCGGGCGAGCCCGAACCCGTCCGCCGGCCAGGGCGAAAGGGACGCGACCCAGCGTGTGTGCTCCAGCTCAGCCACGCCCAAACGTGCCGACTGTGGAGAGCGCCCGGCACCTGAACAGCCGCCCGATTCCGACAGTTTGCAGGAGAAAAGGCCCAAATCTGGCCCACGCAGACATGGCCGCAGCGGAGGGCCGTGGGGTCAGACCAGTGTCACGAAAGTGTGTCGAATCGTCCACAGGCGGCTGTTCGGGGCACGGCCCGACAGGGGCTCTTGTGTGGTCAGACCCCAGAAGGGAACGCCGCGCGAAGTCCGCTGAACTCACGCCATAGCCCGGCCGAGTCACACTTCTGGACCCGTCCGCCGCAGAGGGTCGTGGGGTCAGACCAGGGTCACGAAAGTGTGCCGATTCGTCCACAGGTAGCTGTTCGAGGCGTGGCGGGTCGGCCTATGCCTCGCCGAGCGCAACCAACTCGCGGCGGTAGCGCTCGAGCTTCTCCCGCTCCGCGGCGACGACCT
>CAYXXE010000038.1:11177-16726 GCA_964468985.1 uncultured Gaiellales bacterium
GCAACCAACTCGCGGCGGTAGCGCTCGAGCTTCTCCCGCTCCGCGGCGACGACCTCGGCCGGGGCGTTCTGGACGAACCGCTCGTTGGCGAGCATCTTCTCGCCACGCGAGATCTCGTTGCGCAGCCGCGTGCGCTCCGCCTCGGCGTCGCCGTCGGCCCGTTGCGGGGCGCGCTCGGGCTTGACGACTGCGGCGAAGATCCGCTTCTCCTCCGCGTCGAGCGGCGGCACGACGCCCGACCGGCGGAAGACCTGCGCGGCTTCCTGCACCCGCTCGAGCACACCGGCCGCGGCCTGGTCGCCGGCGCCCGGCCACGGTGCGACGATCAGCCTGGTCTCCCTTTCCGGCAGGTACGACCAGATCTCCTCGGTCACGTGCGGCATGACCGGGTGCAGGAGCTTGAGCAGCCGCTCGAGCGCCGCCGTGGCGGTGCTCCTGGCGCCGGCGTCGCCGTCGTAGAGCCGGCCCTTGACCGCCTCGAGATACCAGTCGCAGAAGTCGTCGAACGTGAGGTGGTAGAGCTCGTCGGTGACGTGCGCGAAATCGAAGTCCCCGATCAGGCGTTCGACAGCGACCTGTGTCTGCGCGAGGCGCGCGAGGATCCAGTGCTCCTCGAGCGAGGCCGGCGCCTCCGCCGCGACCGCTCCGTCGCAGGAGGTGACGATGAGGCGCGCCGCGTTCCAGAGCTTGTTCGAGAGCTTCGCGCCCTCCTCGATCGCCGAGTACGAGAACCGGACGTCCTGCGTCAGCGAGTTCTTCAGCAGCCCGTAACGGGTTGCGTCGGTGCCGTAGCGGTCGACGATCTCGATCGGGTCGATGCCGGTCCCGAGCGACTTCGACATCCGCCGGCCGTCGGGGGCGAGGACGGTCGAGTGGATGATCACGTCGCGGAACGGCGGCCGCTCGAGCAGCTCGAGCCCGGAGAAGATCATCCGGTTCTCCCAGAGTCGGATGATCTCGCGGGCGGTGGTCTGCAGGTCGCCGGGGTAGAAGTAGCGGAGGTCGTCGGTGTCGTCCGGCCAGCCGAGCGTCGCGAACGGCCAAAGGGCAGACGAGAACCAGGTGTCGAGCACGTCCGTCTCGCGCGTCAACTCGGCCGACCCGCACTCGGCGCACACCGACGGCGTCGTCTCCTCGACCGTCAGATGCCCATCAGGACAGGTCCACACGGGCAGCTGGTGGCCCCACCAGAGCTGGCGGGAGATGCACCAGTCCGGCGCGTCGGCGAGGGAGTCGATCGCGAAGCGCTGCTGGCTCTCCGGGTGGTAGACGACCTTGCGGAGCCCGAGCGCCTCGAGTGCGGGCCGCTTCAGCTCGTCCATCGCACACCACCACTGGAGTGAGATCAGCGGCTCGATCCGGCTCTCGCACCGCTCGCAGAGCGCGACGCTGTGGCGGTAGTGCTCCCGGCCGACGAGGAGGTCGCGCTCGCGGAGCCAGTCGAGGATCCTGTGGGCGGCGTCGTTCTGCGTCAGCCCTTCCAGCCCGTCAGCCGTGACGAGCCCGTCCGGGCCGATGCACGTGAGCTCGGGCAGGTCGTGGTCGCGGCCGATCTCGAAATCGAGCGGGTCGTGGCCGGGCGTGATCTTCAGCGCGCCCGTGCCGAACTCCATCTCGACGCGCACGTCCGCGATCACCGGCACCCGGCGTTCGACCCACGGAACGATCACCTCGCGGCCGACGAGGTGCCGGTATCGCTCGTCGTCGGGATGGACGGCCACGGCGACATCGGCCGGGATGGTTGCCGGCCGCACCGTTGCGATCGCGATGAAGCCGTCGCCACCGACGAGCGGGTACCTGATCGTCGTCAGCGTGTCGTCGACGTCGACATGTGTCAGCTCGAGATCCGACAGCGAGGTCTGGTGGGTCGGGCACCAGTTGATGATGCGGTTCGCCCGGTAGATCCAGCCTCGGCGATACAGGTGGACGAAGAACCGCATCACGGCGCGGATGTACGCGTCGTCCATCGTGAAGCGCGTGCGGCGGTAGTCGAGCGAGGCGCCCATCCGCCGGAACTGGACGAGGATCTTGCCGCCGTACTCGTGCAGCCACTCCCAGACGCGTTCCTCGAAGCGCTCGCGGCCGAGCTCCTGACGGGACGTTCCCTCCCGCGCGAGCTGCTTCTCGACGACGTTCTGCGTCGAGATGCCGGCGTGGTCGTAGCCCGGCTGGAAGAGCACGTTGAAGCCCTGCATGCGCTTGAAGCGCACGACGGTGTCACCGACGGAGAGCTGGAGCGCGTGGCCCATGTGCAGCTCGCCGGTGACGTTCGGGGGCGGATGCGCATTGACATACGGCGTGCGGGCCGGGTCGGGGTCGGCGTTGTAGAGGCCCTCCTCTTCCCAGGTGCGCTGCCAGCGCTCCTCGACGCCGCTCGGGGTGTAGCGGGGCTCCATCATCGCGGCACCATCCTACGGCGCCTTCGTCGCGAAGCCGTCAGCGTGCGACCGCGTAGCCTTGCATGCCGCGAGCGTTGGCGGCCGCGCGCACCTGTCCGTCCTCCCGCTGCACCGCGCTGACGCGGCCGAGCGACCAGGGTGCCGAGACGGCCACGTCGTGCCCGCGGCGCCGGAGCTCGGCGACGACGTCGTCGCCGAAGCGCGACTCGACCGCGAGCGAGCGGAGCTTCACGCCGCGTGGAGCGAACGACGAGATGAGATGGTCTGTGTGCCACTCGGGTGCGTCGATCGCGGCCTGGAGGTCGAGCCCCCGGTCGACGTGCCGGACGAGGACGTGGTTCGCCCACTGCTCCTGCTGATCGCCCCCGGGCGTGCCGTAGGCGAGCCAGGGCTCGCCGCCGCGCAACACCAGCCCCGGCGAGAGGGTCGTGCGCGGCCGGGTGCCGGGGCGGAGCGACGACGGAAGGCCGGGCTCGAGCCAGAACATCTGCGCCCGGGTTCCGAGCGGCCAGCCGAGCGACGGGATCGTCGGTGAGCTTTGCAGCCAGCCGCCGCTCGGGGTGGCGGAGACGAGGTTGCCCAAGCGGTCGGCGACGTCGACGTGCACCGTGTCCCCGCGCGTCGGCTCGCCGGCCCCGAGGACGGTGGCCGGCTCGCCGTCGGGAAGCCGTGGTAGCCGCCCGAATCCCGGCCGGAGCTCGCCGCTCGCGTCGTCCCCGACGAGCCGGCGCCGCTCGTCGGCATACGTCTTCGACAGCAGACGGTCGAGCGGTACGTCGACGTCGCCGTAGAGCGCGTCGCGGTCGGCGAACGCGAGCTTCGCACACTCGGTCGTGACGTGAACCAGCTCGGCCTCGCTCATCGAGGCGACGTCGAACCCGGCGAGGAGCGCGAGCTGCTGCAGCCCTGCCGGCCCCTGTCCCCATGCCGCCGTCTTGCAGACAGTCAGGCCGCGGTACTCGACCGTGGCGGGCGGTTCGAGCGTCGGCTGCCAGCACGCGAGGTCGTCGCCCGTCAGGAGGCCGCCGTTCTCGCGGGAGAAGCGGTCGATCGCCTCGGCGACGAAGCCTTCGTAGAAAACCCGGTGGGCGCGCTCCAGCTCGGCCTCGCGGGTGCCGCCCGCAGCTTCGTCGAGGAGGCGGCGCCAGGTCGCCGCGAGCTGCGGGTTGCGGAACGTGGCGCCCGGGCGCGGCGCCGGCAGGTAGAGCGCCGCCGCAGCGGGCCAGTCGCGGAGCAGCGGCTCGACCTGCTCGATGGTGGCCGTGATCGCCGGGACGACGGGATAGCCGCCCTCGGCGTAGCCGATCGCGAAGGCGAGGATCTCCTCCAGGCGCCACGTGCCGAAGTCGCGCAGCAGGCGCAGCCAGCCCCCGAACGCCCCCGGGACGCAGGCCGCGAGCAGCCCCGTCCCCGGGACGGAGGCGTGCCCGAGCGCCCTGAACCGCTCGGCGGTCGCCGCGGCCGGCGCGACTCCCTGGGCGCAGAGGACAAGCGGCGCGGCGCGCTCGGCAGCCCAGAACACAACCGGGAGGTCGCCGCCGGGCCCGTTCAGGTGCGGCTCGACGACCTGGAGGGTGAAGCCGGCCGCGCAGGCGGCGTCGAAGGCGTTGCCGCCCCGTTCGAGCACCGCCATCCCGACCGCCGACGCGAGCCAGTGGGTCGAAGCGACGGCACCGAACGACCCACGCAACTCGGGACGGGTGGTGAAGTTCGACACGCTCACGCACGCGAATACAACCGTCGGGAACGGACAGCCGGCGTCTCAACCGGTCTCTGAGACCTCTCAGATACCTCTCGCACATGTCTCAGACACGTCTCAGACACGTCTCACATACAAAGTGGGACGAAACGCGCGCCGAAGTGTGACTGCCGGCGGAGCGGGCCGCAGCCGGGCCGGGCCGGGGAGCGCGCCCTTGACTAGCGGTAGGTGCGGAAGACGACCTCGGCGACGCAGACCGGCTTGTCGCCGCCCTCCCGTTCGACCGTCGCCTCGAGCGTTGCCTGCGAACCTCCCTCGATCTCGTCGACGGCGACCACCCGGAACGTCGCCCGCAGCCGCGAGCCGACCAGGACCGGCGCCGGGAAGCGCACGCGGTTCAGGCCGTAGTTGATGCTCATCCGCGCCTCCGGATCGCGCGGCACGACCTCGTACGAGGCGACCGGGAGCAGCGAGAGGGTCAGGTAGCCGTGCGCGATCGTCGCGCCGAACGGCCCTGCGGCGGCCCGGTCGGGGTCGACGTGGATCCACTGGTGGTCTCCGGTCGCCTCCGCGAAGGCGTCGATCCGGCTCTGCGGCACGTCGACCCAGCTCGACGGCCCGAAGACGTCACCCGGCTGCATGCGAACGCAGGCTTACGCCGACTCTTCGGCGAGCTCGGCGGGATCGTCGCGATCCGCGCCGGCGCTGGTGACGAGCGTCGGCTTCAAGCCCTTTTCGATCGTCTCCTTGGTGATGACGCACTTGGAGACGTCCTTGCGCGAGGGCAGCTCGAACATCACGTCGAGCAGCGCGTTCTCGATGATCGAGCGCAGCCCGCGCGCGCCGGTCGCCCGCTCGAGCGCGCGGTCGGAGATCGACCACAGCGCGTCGTCGGTGAAGACCAGGTCGATCGAGTCGTAGTTGAAGAACCGCTGGTACTGCCGCACGAGCGCGTTCTTCGGCTCGGTGAGGATCTGCACGAGATCCTCGCGCTTCAGCTGGTGGACGGCCGAGACGACCGGGAGCCGGCCGATGAACTCGGGGATGAGGCCGAAGTTGAGGAGATCCTCGGGCATCACGCCGCCGAGCAGCTCGGCGCTCTCGCTGTCGCGCTTGGCCGAGATCTCGCGCCCGAAGCCGACGGCGTTCTTGCCGATCCGCTTCGCGATGATCTTGTCGAGCCCGGCGAACGCGCCGCCGCAGATGAACAGGATGTTCGTCGTGTCGATCGACAGGAACTCCTGGTGCGGATGCTTGCGCCCGCCCTGGGGCGGCACCGATGCGACGGTCCCCTCGAGGATCTTCAGCAGCGCCTGCTGGACGCCCTCGCCGGAGACGTCCCGCGTGATCGACGGGTTGTCGGCCTTGCGCGCGATCTTGTCGACCTCGTCGATGTAGATGATCCCGGTCTCGGCCTTCTTGATGTCGAAGTCGGCCGCCTGGATCAGCTT
>CAYXXE010000039.1:0-16610 GCA_964468985.1 uncultured Gaiellales bacterium
TCGCCCACCTCGCGGCCCGGCGCTGCAGCGGGACGTAGAGCAGCATCATCACGGCAAGCACGACGAACATCCCGAAGGCGAGCGCCTGCGCGAGGTGCGGATTGTCGAGCACGTTGCCCGTGTAGTAGTCGCCGATCTGGATCGGGACGAGGTTGAGGCCCTGGTCGAGCCCGTAGGCGGTGGCATAGGCGGCGAACGCGTTTCCGAACAGAAGGATGATCGCGCCCAGCAGCGACGGCATGAGGACCGGGATGCCGACGTAGCGCCAGAACTGCCACTGCTTCGCACCGAGGTTGGCGGCCGCCTCGCGCCACTCCCGCTTGAGACCGTCGATCGCGGGCGCGATCACGAGGATCATCAACGGCAGCTGGAAGTACATGTAGGCGATCTCGACGCCCGTCTTCGAGAAGAGCTGGAACCCGTGTTGCGTCAGGTTGTAGCCGGCGTTCCGCAGCCAGACGGTGACGATCCCGAGCGGGCCGAGCGTGGCGATCCACGCGAAGGCGAGCGGGATCCCGCCGAAGTTCGCGGCGACGCCCGAGAAGGTCGTCAGCATGGAGCGGACGACGCGCGGCGTCCCCTCCCTGATCGCCGCGTACGCGACCATGAACCCGAGGATCCCCCCGAGGAGTGCCGTCACCAGGCTAACCTCGATGCTGGTCTTGTAGGCGTCGAGGTACGGGTTGTGGAAGAGCAGCCTGACGTTGGCGAGGGTCGCGTTGTCGTGCTTGTCCTGGAACGCGCCGAGCAGCACGGCGCCGGCCGGCAGGAACAGGAACGCGATCGTGTACGCGAAGAACGGGAGCGTCGCGACCCACGCGAAGGACAGCCGTCTCCGGCCGGACCCATGGTCCGGCCGGAGCGGCTTCGGTAGAGCCTCGGTCGAGATGCCTACCCGCCCACCTTGGTCGGCCACTGCTGCGCGATCAGCGCCTTGGCCGCGGCCTGCTGGGCAAGGCTCGCGAACTTCACCTTGTTGTAGATCGCGGCATCCGGGAGCTTCGCGAGCACGGCTGCCGGAATGACCTTGCGGGCGACGAGGTCGGCGAACCGCGCCGGATGTGCCCCGCCCTTCAGCCAGATGATCTGCCCCTGGTCGGAGTAGAGGAACTCCTCCCACAGCCGGGCCGCGTTCGGATGCGGGGCGTTGGCGTTGATCGCCTGCGCGTAGTAGCCGCCGTACACGCCGTCCGACGGCACGGTGAAGCCCCAGTTCGCGGCCGGGAACTCCGTGACGTAGGCCAGGTTGTTGTAGTCCCAGTCGAGCGAGATCGGCGTCTGGCCGGAGGCGACGGTCTGGGGTGTCGTCTGCACGGAGATGTAGTTCCCGCTCTTCTTCAGCGCCGCCCAGTAGTCGATCCCGGCGGTGACGTCCTGCAGCGACCCGCCGTTGGCGAGCGCCGAGGCGATGACCACCGAGACCGCCGAGTTCGACTGCAGCGGGCTGCCGTTGATCGCGACCTGGCCCTTGTACTCGGGCTTCGTCAGGTCCTTGAACGACTTCGGCGGGTTCGGGACGAGCGACTTGTTGTAGCCGATCGAGACCGCGCCCCAGTAGTCGCCCATCCAGTAGCCGTGGGTGTTCTTCAACGCCCTCGGGATCGTGTTGTAGTTGAGGTTGAAGTACGGCGCGTACAGGCCCTGGGCCGTGCCCTGGATCGCGAACGACTCGCCGACGTCGACGGCATCCGGAGCGCGGTTGTCGCCCTTCAGGGAGACGATCGCCTGGTTCTCCTGGGCGGAGCTGCCGTCGGGGTTGTCGTTCGTGATCCCGATCCCGTACTTGCGCGGGAAGACGTGGAGCGCCTCGCCGTAGTTGGCCCAGTCGGGCGGCAGGGCGATCGTGTTCAGGTGCCCTTCCTTCTTCGCCGCGGCGACGAGAGCCTGGAACGCATCCGCCGTCATGCGCGTCGGCGGCGCGGCCGCCTTCGCCTTCGCCATCCCGAGCGCCGTGCTCGCGTTGCCGAGAACGGTCAGCCCGACTGCGGCGGCGGCGCTGCGCCGGAGCATCGAGGCGCGGCTCAACCCTTCCTCTTCGAGCTTCGCCCAGAACTCGACTTCTTGCGCTTCGTAGTCCTCCATGCATCCTCCCGGTAGTGGATGCGCGCAGTGCATCACGCGGACGCGCCCAAAGCAATAGGACCATGGGCCTTCTTCACCACTTCGCAATCAGTCTGTAACCGGAATTTGGCTTCACCAAGCGATTTCACGACGTGGCCCGGCTTCTGTACGCTCGCGGCATGAACCCCTGGGACGCCGACGGCAGCTGGCTCAAGTGCGCGCTGCACGCCCATACGACCAACTCCGACGGTGAGCTCGCCCCCGATCTGCTCGTCCGTCACTACGAGTGGGCCGGCTACGACGTCCTCGCGATCACCGACCACTGGGTGCGCACGCAGGAGCGGTCGACGAAGCGACTGCTCGTCATCCCGTCGACCGAGCTGAACGCCTGGTGCGGCCCCGCCGAGAACGACGCCCACGTGCTCGCGCTCGGGGTGGAGGCCGACCCGGAGATCCCCGACGCCGCGTTCGGGCAGTTGCAGGAGGTGGTCGACTGGATCGTCGCGAACGGCGGCGTCCCCTACCTCGCGCACACCTACTGGAGCGGCCTGCGCACCGAGCTCTGGGAGAACTGCGACGGCCTCGTGGGGCTCGAGGTGTGGAACACGGGCTGCGAGCTCGAGGTGGGTCGCGGCGACGCGTCGCTGCAGTGGGACGAGGCGCTCGAGCGAGGGCGCACGTGGTTCGCGCTCGCGACCGACGACTCGCACCATCCGGGCTACGACAGCGGCTTCGCCTGGACGTGGGTGAAAGCGGCCGAGAAGAGTCAGGAGGCCGTTCTCGACGCGCTGCGCACCGGCTCGTTCTACGGCTCGACCGGCCCGGTCGTGCACGGCGTCGAGGTGACCGACGACGCGGTCGTCGTCCACTGCAGCCCGGCGGCGAGCGTCACCCTGTTCACCGGCAGGGCGCGCGGCGCCCGGGCGAACGCCGGCCGGCTCGGCTACCCGAACGGCGCCACCGTGCTCGAGCGAGACGACAACGGCCTGCTGACCGCGGTGCGGCTCGAGCGCCCCTGGCGGCAGCCCTACGGGCGCGTCGAGGTGCGCGACGCCGCCGGCGGCCGGGCCTGGACGAACCCGCTGTGGACAGAGAAACCGCCCTCGGGGAGCTAGCGGCCCGCAGGTTCGACCTGCTGGTCGTCGGCGGCGGGATCATCGGCGCGGGCATCGCCGAGGCCGCCACGGCGCACGGCCTGCAGGTCGCGCTGGTCGAGCGCGGCGACTTCGCGTCGGCCACGTCGAGCGCCTCGTCGAAGCTGATCCACGGCGGGCTGCGCTACCTGCGGCTCGGCGACGTCGGCCTCGTGCGCGAGGCCCACCACGAGCGGCGCGCGCTCTCGAACGTCGTCGCGCCGCACCTCGTCCACCGCCTCCCGTTCCTCTTCCCGTTCTACGAGGACGGCCCGTACCGGCCCTGGTTCGTGCAGACCGGCATCGTCGCCTACTCGACGATCGCGCACTCGCGGCTGCACTGGCTCGTGGGCGCCGACCGCGCCGCCGAGCAGGTGCCGCAGTTGCGCCGCGAAGGGCTGCGCTCGTGCGGCCTCTACGCCGACGCCTGGACGAACGACGGCCGGCTGACGATCGCCAACATCCGCGGCGCGGCCGACCGCGGCGCCGTCGTCCTCAACTACGCCGAGGTCGTCGCGATCGGCGCCGACGGCGCCGAGGTCTCGGTCGACGGCCGGACGATCCAGGTCCGGGCGAAGGCGATCGTCAACGCCACCGGCCCCTGGGTCGACCGCGTCCGACGCCTCGAGGACCCGGCCGCCCGGCGTTCGGTCCGGCTCAGCAAGGGCGTCCACGTGCTGGTCGACGGCGCCCGCGACTGGACGGCGGCGCTCACGATCGCGCACGACCAGGTGCGGGTCAGCTTCGCGGTGCCCTGGGAGGGGATGCTGCTCCTCGGCACCACCGACACCGAGCACGACGGCGAGCCCGAGGACGCCTCGGCCACCGACGAGGACGTCCGGCAGGTCCTCGACGAGGCCTCGGTCGCGGTGCATGGGCTCAGCCCGCCGCGGGCGTCGTTCTGGGGGCTGCGCGCCCTGCCGGCAGGCGACGGGCAGACGGCGAACGCGCGGCGCGAGACCGTGTTCACGACCGGCCGGCACGGCATGGTGAGCGTCGCCGGCGGGAAGCTGACGACCTACCGCAAGATCGCGCTCGATGCCCTGGCCGCCGTCGGGGTGACGAACCTCGACCGCCGGCCCCGTCCCCTGCCGGGTGCCACCGGGCTCGATTCGGTCGCCTGGCCGGAGCCCCTCGACGCGGCGACCCGGGCCCACCTGCTGCATCTCTACGGCTCGCTCGCCGCCGAGGTGCTCGAACCGGCCCGCGACGACCGTTCGCTGCTCGGGCCACTCGTGGCGGGGCGGCCCGACATCCGCGCTCAGGAGCTGTACGCTCGCTCGCATGAGTGGGCGCGCACCGACGAGGACGTGCTGCGGCGCCGCACGACCGGCTGGCTCGGGCAGCCCGCGACGCTGTTAGGTTGAGGGCGTGCGCATCGGTGTCCTCACAGGCGGCGGCGACTGCCCCGGGCTGAACGCGGTCATCCGCGCCGTCGGCCGGCAGGCCCACACGCAGGGCCACGAGTTCGTCGGCGTCCGCGAGGGCTGGCGCGGCATGGTGGAAGGCAACTTCCAGCCGCTCGACCTGAGTGCGCTCTCGGGGCTCCTCCCCCGCGGCGGCACGATCCTCGGCAGCTCGCGCACGAACCCCTACAAGCTCGACGGCGGGGTCGACCGCGTGCGGGAGAGCTTCGGTGAGCTCGACGCGCTCGTCGCGATCGGCGGCGAGGACACGCTCGGCGTCGCCTCGCGCCTCTACGACGAGTTCGAGCTGCCCGTCGTCGGCGTGCCGAAGACGATCGACAACGACCTCTCCGGCACCGACTACACCTTCGGCTTCGACACGGCGGTCTGGATCTGTACCGAGGCGATCGACCGCCTCCACACCACGGCCGAGTCGCACAACCGTGTGATGGTCGTCGAGGTGATGGGCCGCCACGCCGGCTGGATCGCGGTGATGAGCGGCATCGCGGGCGGCGCCGACGTCATCCTCATCCCCGAGCGGCCCGTCGACATCGACGAGGTCTGCGCCGATATCGGCAAGCGCCACCAGCGCGGCAAGAACTTCTCGATCGTCGTCGTCAGCGAAGGGTGCGCGCTCCCCGGAGCCGACGACAAGGGCGAGGTCGACCAGTTCGGCCACAAGCTGCTCGCCAAGCGCGGCGTCGGCGAGACCCTGGCGCGGCAGATCGAGGACCGCACCGGCTTCGAGACCCGCGTCACCGTCCTCGGTCACGTCCAGCGCGGCGGCTCGCCCACCCCGCGCGACCGCGTGCTCGCGACACGCTTCGGCCTCAAGGCGGCGGCGCTCGTCCACGAGGGCCGGTTCGGCCGGATGGCCGCGCTGCGCGGCGACGACGTGATCGACGTCTCCCTGCAGGAGGCGACCGCCGAGTTGAAGCTCGTACCGGACGACTGGTACGAGGTCGCCCGCGCGTTCTTCGGCTGAGTCTCTCTAGAGCCCCGCGAGCGGGAACGACCGGTGCCGCCGCGGTGGCACGAGGAAGTTCTGGCGGTGGGTCGTGCGGAGGATCGAGTTGAAGCCCTGGCCGCGCGCCCTCGGCTCGAACGGCAGCTTCGCGCCGGGGAGGACGCCGTCCATCGCCAGCCGGTTGCGATGGAAGTCGTCGCTCGTCGGGTTGAAGACGACGAAGTGCACGCCTGCCGCCGCCGTCGGCTGCACCTCGCCGGGGCGGGCCGACCACGCGAACGGGTTGTCGAGCGTGTTGAAGTCGGCCCGGATCGGGACGGCCGTACCCTTCTCGTAGACGACGCCGTCGCTGCCGACGGTGGTGCGCAGCAGGCGGGACGTCGTCTGGATCGCCGCGCTGTGCCCGATCGCGCCGTCCCGTCGGTACGACCTTTCCACCGCCGCCTCGGTCGAGACGTCCTTCGGCCCCTGCGGGATGGTCTGCACGGACGGGTGCACCTCGAGCCGCGGCCTGAACGCGGTCGCGACCCGCTCGCCGAAGTCGAAGTTCAGGTACCAGGCCTCGAGGTCCTCGACGATGTGCGAGACGTGCAGGTGCGTGCCGTGGCGGAAGTAGTCGCTGCCGCGGAAGTCGACGTACCCGAGCGTCTCGAGGTTCGCGATCGCCCCCGGGCCCATGCCCGCCTTCTGGGTCGAGGTGAACCCGAGGAAGAGCTCGGCCGTCTCCGGCACGAGCTCGGCGCCCGGCACCTGCGCGGCCATCGCCATCTGCTTCGGCAGTGACGGCCGCCCGTCGAAGCCGCCGCCGGCGAAGCCGCGGCGCACCGATGTGAGCTCGAAGAGCTTCGTGGCGTCGATCCGCCTCGCGGCGTCGTCGATGTGCGCCCGGACGTCCGACCGGAGGAGCACGACGACGTCGTTCGCCTCGAGCACGGTCTGCGGCGGATCGCTCGGGAAGCGGCGGGCGTCGAGCAGCGCGGGCCGGGCAGCGCGGCGGTCGAGCGGCAGGAGCCGCCTCGCGGCCGCAGGCACGAGCCGCCGGAAGTACGGCAGACCCCAGGCGACCGTGATGCCGAGGCCCGCCGGCGAGCCCTCGTACTCGGCGTCGAGCGAGGCGAGCACACGCTCCAGCTCGTGCTGGGCCGAGCCGAGATCGGCGGGGTCGACCTTGACGCGGGCGGTGCGCAGCTCGTGGTGGAGCGGCGGCACGAGCACGGCGACGCCGTCCGACTGCACCACGCGCACGCCGTCGAGCAGATGCTGCTCGGGCCGGTGCGTGCCCACGGCCGCCCGCGCGGGCGCTGCCCCCGCGAGGCGGTCGACGAGGCCGTAGATCCCACCGGCCGCGGCCACGCCCGCAGCCGCGCCGATCGCCTCCCTGCGCGTGAGCTTCATCTCACGTGCCCTGCGGCCGGATCAGCACGAGGTTCGCCAGCTCGAGCTTCAGGTAGCGCACCACGTGGTCGAACGTCAGCGGCGGCGCGACGTGCTCCGACAGCGTGTAGAGGCCGCCCGCGTGGCGCCAGACGAGCGCGACGTGCCACAGGTCGGCGCCCTGGTTGACCGTGTACTCGGTGGTCTGGATCCCGTTCTCGCGCACCTTCCCGACAGGGTTCGCGAAGCACGGCACGAGCATCGTCTCGTCGTTGCCGGACGGGCAGGTCGGGATCCCGGTGCGACCCGGGTAGCCGCGCAGGTTGACGTGCAACTCGCCGCCGGCCGCCCCGCCGCCGGTCTCCTGCCAGACGAAGCTCTCGAGGTAGCTGCGGTCGTTCGACACCGAGTCGATGTTGTTCCAGGGGCCGCCCAGTTGTGAGGTCAGCGGATCCGGCAGCCAGCCCGGGCAGTAGACGTCGGCCCGGATGCGGTCGGCCAGCCTCTGCCAGCCGACCGGATGCGTGCAAACGCGGCGGGGCGCCGGGTCGTAGCTCGAGACCGCGTGGCTCGAAACCGCCGCCGCGGGCGTGCGCTTCGACCCGCCGCAGCCGCCAACGAGCAGCACGCAGGCCGTCAGCAGCACGGCACCCGCGACGATTCGGCTCACGACCGCATGGTAGACAGGCGGTGTCCGCGGGCCGCCGCCCTACGGCCGAGCGGAGCCGCTCACACTTCGACGGGGGCGTGCCCGACGAGGCCGGCGACCGAGCCGGGCTGGACGAGCACCGCGTCGATGCCGGCGCGCTCGAGCGCCACCACGTCGTCGCGCGACGTCACGTGGACGTCTGCGATCGCGAGCTTGCCCGCGGGCACGTCGGGGAGCAGCTCGAGGACGGCGTCGAGCGGATCCTCGTCGTCGGAGCCGGCGCTCGAAAGCAGGAAGATCTCCGGGTCGAGCCGCTCGAGGGCGAGCTCCAGCTCCTCCTCATCGCGCACGTCGACGACGAACTCGACCTCTTGGTGGTCGGCGTCGTCGTCGGGGCGCAGGACCGCCGCGTCGGCATCGACGAACGCGACGCCGAGCCACAGGACGGGGAGCGAGGTCGCCGCCCGGATCCCGTCGATCCGCCGGTCGACGGCGACGGCCTTGGCGCCCTCGGCTTCGGCCGCACGCGCCGCCTCGGCGTCGTCGACGCGGACGATGATGGCGATCCCGTCACCTTCCGAGATCCGCTGGCTGAGCCGTCTTGAGCCTGGCACCTGCGACGCAGAGACTACTCGTTGTCGAGCGAGAAGCCGGACGGGGTGCCCGGAGCGAGCTCCGGATGCGCCGCCCAGTCGTGGCGCGGCGGGGCGAAGATCTCGATGATCGCGGCGCCGCCGGGCCCGGCGTCGACCGAGTGCGGCACGTGGGGCGGGATGACCCAGATCGCGCCGGGGGCGAGCTCCTTGCGCTCGCCGCCGACGTCGAACGAGACCGACCCGCTCAGCAGGATGCCGATCTGCTCGTTCGCGTGTGCGTGCTCGGGCACCGCGATGTTCGGGTCGAGGTTGAGGACGGCGAAGGTCGCCTCGCTGCCGTGGACCGACCGCGCGACGAGGCCGTCCCAGATCCGCTGCGGGACGATCTCCCGGACGTCGCTGAAGGCGCTCATGCGGACAACACTAGACGCCGATCGGGTGCCAGACGGTCTTCAGCTCGAGGAACGCCGAGATCTCGGCGAGCGACTGGCCGTCGACAGCGCCGCGGACGACGCGCTTGACGTTGTCGGCGGCGGCCGCCTCGAGCTCCGCCCCGATCCCGTCCGCGCCGGTGACGTCGATCGCGTTCACGTCCATGTGGGAGGCGAGCCACGGCGCCACCTCGCTGCGCTGCCCGGTGAGGATGTTCAGGACGCCGCCGGGCAGGTCGCTGGTCGCGATCGCCTCGGCCAGCTCGATCGCGGCCAGCGGGTGTGTCTCCGACGCGAGCGCGACGACGGCATTCCCACCGGCGAGCGCCGGGGCGATGCGCGAGACCAGCCCGGCGAGCGGCGGCTCGTCGGGCGCGACGACCGCGACGACGCCGGTCGGCTCGGGGATCGTGAAGTTGAAATACGGGCCGGCGACCGGGTTCGTGCCGCCGAGCACCTGCGACAGCTTGTCGGCGAACCCGGCGTACCAGACCCAGCGGTCGATCGCACGTCCGACCTCGTCGGCGCCGGTGCAGAGCCCCGCGAACTCGGCGGCGCGGGACTCGAGCATCTCGGCGATGCGATAGAGGACCTGGCCGCGGTTGTACGCGGTCGCCCCCGCCCACTTCGGCTGCGCCGCGCGCGCGGCGACGACCGCGTCACGGGCGTCCTTGCGCGAGGCGCGGGCGACGTTCTGACCCTCGGCCTCGTAGGTGCGGCCCGACTCCGAGCGCGGGAAGGCGCCGCCGATGAAGAGCTTGTACGTCTTGCGGACGGGGAGCCGGGTCACGGGGCAGCGGCTCCGTCGAAGGCGAGGTACGGCTCGAGGCCGTGCAGGCCACCCTCGCGGCCGAAGCCGGACTCCTTGTAGCCGCCGAACGGGCTGGTCGGATCGAACCGGTTGAACGTGTTCGCCCACACCACGCCCGCGCGCAGGCGCTGCGCCATCCAGAGGATCCGCGAGCCTTTCTCCGTCCAGACCCCCGCGCTGAGGCCGTACGGCGTGTTGTTCGCCTTCTCGACGGCTTCCTCCGGAGTCCGGAACGTGAGCACCGACAGGACCGGCCCGAAGATCTCCTCCTGGGCGATGCGATAGCTCTGGGCGACGTTCGTGAACACGGTCGGCGCGAACCAGTAGCCCCGCTCGGGCAAGACGCAGGGAGGCTGGTAGATCTCCGCGCCCTCCTCGCGGCCCGCCTCGACGAGCTCGGTGATGCGCGCGAGCTGGGCCGCCGAGTTGATCGCGCCGACGTCCGTGTTCTTGTCGAGCGGGTCACCGACCCGCAGCGTGGCCATACGCGCCTTCAGCTTCTCGAGCACGGGCTCGTAGACCGACTCCTGGACGAGCAGCCTCGAGCCGGCGCAGCAGACGTGCCCCTGGTTGAAGTAGATGCCGTTGACGATCCCCTCGACGGCCTGGTCGACTGCGGCGTCGTCGAAGACGATGTTCGCGGCCTTGCCGCCGAGCTCGAGCGTCAGCCGCCTGCCGGTGCCCGCCAGCCGCCGCTGGATCGCCTTCCCCACCTCGGTCGAGCCGGTGAACGCGATCTTGTCGACGTCGGCATCCACCAGTGCGGCGCCGGTGCGGCCGTCGCCCGTGACGATGTTGACGACGCCCGCCGGCAGCTCGGCCTGGCGCAGCACGTCGCAGAACAGCAGCGCCGTGAGCGGTGTCGTCTCGGCCGGCTTGAGGACGACCGTGTTGCCGCCGGCGAGCGCCGGCGCCACCTTCCAGGCGAGCATCAGCAGCGGGAAGTTCCAGGGGATGATCTGCCCGGCGACGCCGACCGGGCGCGGCGTGCGGTTCGGGAAGGCGTACTCGAGCTTGTCGGCCCAGCCGGCGTAGTAGAAGAAATGCGCCGCGGCGAGCGGCAGGTCGACGTCGCGCGACTCCTTGATCGGCTTGCCGCCGTTCAGGCTCTCGAGCACGGCGAACTCGCGTGCCCGCTCCGCCAGGAGGCGCGCGATCCGGAACAGGTACTTCGCGCGCTCGCTGCCCGCCAGCCCGGCCCACGCAGCGTGCGCTGCACGCGCCGCCTCGACCGCGCGCGCGACGTCCTCGGCACCGGCCTGGGCGACGTCCGCGAGGGGCGCCTCGTCGCGGGGCGAGATCGTGGTGAAGTAGTCGCCCGCCCGCGGCTCGACCCACTCGCCGCCGATGAACAGGCCGTACCGGTCCTGGAGGCGCACCACGTCGGTGGACTCCGGCGCGGGCGCGTAGTCCCAGCCGGCCGGGGCCGGAGCGCGGCCGGGGCGCCGTTCGAGCTCGCCGTCAGTCATTCGTGAAGTAGTCCTTCGACTGGTAGGCGCCCGTCTTCTCCTTGCGCAGCTGCATCAGGATGTCGTTCACGAGCGACGAGGCGCCGAGCCGGTAGAGGTCGGGCGTCAGCCAGTCGGGACCGAGCGTCTCGTGCACCTGGACGAGGTACTGGATGGCGTTCTTCGCCGTCCGGATGCCGCCGGCGGCCTTCATGCCGACCCGCCGGCCCGTCTCGTGGAACACGTCGCGGATCGCCTCCAGCATGACGAGCTGCACCGGCAGCGTCGCGGCGCCCGGCAGCTTGCCGGTCGACGTCTTGATGAAGTCGGCGCCGGCCGCCATGGCGAGGAGCGACGCGCGGCGGACGTTGTCGTACGTCCCCAGCTCGGAGACCTCGAGGATCACCTTGAGGTGGGCGGCGCCGCACGCCTGCTTCACCTCGACGATCTCGTCGAACACCTTCGCGTACCGGCCGGACAGGAACGCACCGCGGTCGATCACCATGTCGACCTCGTCGGCCCCGAAGGCGACCGTCTCCTCCACTTCCCGCAGCTTCACGCCGATCGGGCTCTGGCCGCTCGGAAACGCCGTCGCCACCGACGCGACCTTGACGGCGCTGCCACGCAGCCGCGCCACGGCTGCCGGCACGAGATTCGGGTACACGCAGACCGCGGCCACCGACGGGACGAGCGGATCGGAGGGGTCGGGGCGGATCGCCTTCGAGCAGAGGGCGGCCACCTTGCCGGGCGTGTCCTGGCCCTCGAGCGTCGTGAGGTCGCAGCAGCGGATCGCCAGCTCGAGCGCCCAGACCTTCGAATCCTTCTTGATCGACCGCTTCGCGAGCTCGGCCGCGCGCGCCTCCACCCCGACCTGGTCGATCGAGCCGACCCGTGGGAGCCGCTGGCCGAGCGGCAGCTCGAGCCCCGCCGGGAGCGCCGGTGCCTGAGCCATACGCCCGAGTGTAGCTCCGCGCCGAGTGGAGCTCCGGCTGCGCGGGAGCCCCGACCGCGCGACCGTCTACTCTTGTTTTCGGCCCGTGCCGGACACTCATCGCCAGCCGAAGATCAGCATCCTCATCCCCGCCTACAACGAGGCGAGGACGATCGAGGAGCTGATCGGCCGTGTCTCGGCGCTCACGTTCGACAAGGAGCTGATCGTCGTCGACGACGGCTCGGTGGACGACACGCCCGCGATCCTCGCGCGCCTCGCCGCGGGGCGCGACGACCTGCGGGTCATCCGGCAGGCGAATCGCGGCAAGGGAGCCGCGCTGCGGACGGCGATCCGGCACGTCACCGGCGACATCGTCGTCATCCAGGACGCGGACCTGGAGTACGACCCGGCGGAGATCCCGATGCTGATCCGGCCGATCGAGGACGGCGTCGCCGATGTCGTGTTCGGCTCGCGGCTCTCGGGCGGCCGCCCCCAGCGGGCATACCTGTTCTGGCACATGGTCGGGAACCGTTTGCTGAGCCTGCTCACCGGACTGCTCTACAACACCACGCTGTCCGACATGGAGACCGGCTACAAGGCGTTTCGCGCCGAGATCATCACGGAGCTCGATCTCCACGAGGACGACTTCGCGATCGAGCCCGAGATCACCGCGAAGATCTGCAAGCAGAAGCTGCGGATCTACGAGGTGCCGATCTCGTACTACGGGCGCAGCTACGAGGAAGGCAAGAAGATCACGTGGCGGGACGGGTTCCGGGCCGTCTGGGTGCTGGTGCGCGTGCGCTTCGAGCCCTGACGGACGGCGGGGCCCGACGATCGGCGCCGCAGACCTCCTGATCGCCGCAGCGATGGCGGCCGGCCTGGCGGTGACGGCGGTGGCGGTCGCCGCCTCCCTGCGGCTCGGCTCGCTCGCCTCGACCCTGCTCGCCGCGTACGTCGTCGCGGTCGGCGAGACGGCGGCGCTCACCACCCTGCTCTCCCCCGCCCGGCTGGTGACGCGGGCCGGGCTCGGCATCGCCGAGACGATCGTGCTCGGCGCCGCCCTCTGCGTCTGGCAGGCCCGCGGGCGGCCACGGCCGTCGCTCACCGGCCTCCGGGCGGTCGGGCGGGCCGTGCGCAGCGAGCCGGCCGTCCTCGTGCTGGCCGTCGCGGTCGGAGCCGCCCTGGCGTACGAGCTCCTGCTCGTCCTCACCGTGCCCCCGAACAACTGGGACTCGCTGACCTACCACCTGCCGCGCGTCGCGGCGTGGTTCCAGCACGGCGGCGTGTACTGGATCCCGAACACCCCGAGCGACCGCCTGAACGAGTTCCAGCCGCTGGCCGAGCAGGAGATCCTGTTCGGCTTCGTCGCCGCCGGGCGGCCCGTCCTCTTCGCGCTGCCGCAGTACCTCGCCGAGCTCGCGATCGTGATCGCGAGCTTCGGCTCCGCCCGGCGCCTCGGCTTCGACGTCCGCCGGTCGCTGTGCTCCGCGCTGTTCTTCGCCACCCTCCCGCTGGTCGCGCTCGAGTCGACAACCGCCCAGAACGACCTCGTGGCGGCGTCGCTGGCGGCCGCCGCCGCCGCGCTGCTGCTCGGCGCTGCGAGCGCCGAGACGGTGGCGGCGGGCGCCGCGGCCGCATTGGGGCTGGGCGTGAAGCTGACGACGGCGCTCGTGCTGCCGCTGCTTCTCGGCCTGGCCCTCCTCCGCGGCCGCGGGGCGCTCGGCCGCTTCCTGGGCGCCGCAACGGCGATGCTCGTCCTGGCCGCCGGCTGGACGTTCGCGCGAAACCTCGACGTCACCGGCCATGTGCTCGGTCACGGCGGCGGGCGGGTCGAGCAACAGGCGTCACCGTCGCTCGTCGGCTCGCCGACGACGGCGTTCCGGCTCCTCTTTCGCCAGTTCGACCTCACGGGGTTCGACGGCCGGCTGATCGCCGTACTGGCTGGCGTCGGGCTCCTCGCCGGTGGGGCGACGTTCGCGTTGCGGGTCCGTCGCGGCAGCCCGATCGCGGCGGCGACCGTCTCGGCTGCGACGGTTGCGTTGCCGCTCGTCGCGCCGATCGCGGTCCCGCGTCTCGCGCACGCCGTCCACCTCGCGGCGAGCGCGGTCTCGCTGCCGGTCGAAGCCGCCGCGACGACCGGCGGGACGTTCTTCTGGGGCATCTCGTACGGCGTGAACGAGGATCTCTCCGGGTTCGGGCCGATCGGCGGCCCGGCGATCCTGATCGCCTCGGCGGTCGCCCTCGTCGCAGCCGCGCGCGGACGTGGCCGCCGCCAGGCGGCGCTGCTCGGTCTCGCACCGCCGCTCTTCGTCGCCCTCCTCGCGCTGCAGTCGAGATACAACCCGTGGCTCGGACGCTTCATGATCGTCCCGCTGGCGGTGGCGGCGCCGCTCACCGCCACGCTCTTCCGCCGGCGCGACGTGACGGCGTCGCTCGTGCTCGTCGCCGTGCTCGGGTTGCTGCTCGTCCACCTTCGGAACGACCTGAAGCCCGTCCACGCTGCAGCCGGCTATGCGTGGCAGCTGACGCAGGCCGAGGCGCTCGGCCGGACCTTCGAGCCGGGATCCGCGGGAGTGCCGGCGGCACTCGAACGAGCCCTGCCCGGACGCTCGTGCGTCGGTGCCGTGCTCGGCACCGACGAGCCGGCCTTCCTGCTCTACGGCCCCCGCCTCGAGCGCCGGGTGCGCTTCCTGCCGCGTCAGGAAGCCGCGTCCGCCGCCCGGCTCGCCGGTCTGCGCGCCGTCGTCGTCGGTCGGCTGCCACGCGTCGCGGCCGCCTTCCGCACGGCCGGGTGGCGTCTGCAGCCGCTGCCGGCGCCACCGGCGCGGCCGTACTGGACGCTGGCCCTGGCGCCAGGGTCGAACTCGGTGCTATGTCGATGATATGCTGCCGACATGACCACGACAACGACCACCTCGCTCACCACCGTCCTCGACCTCGCGCTCGCCCGGACGCTCGTCCTGCGCGACGTCGATGCCTCCGTCGGGGGCCATCACGGCCTCAGCCTCTCCGACCTCGCGATCCTGCTCGAGCTGCAGGCGGCGCCGGGGCAGCGCCTCCGCCGCGTCGAGCTGGCGAACAGCCTCGGCATCACCCCGTCGGGCCTGGCGCGCCAGCTCGCCCCGCTCGAGCGGATCGGCGTCGTCGCACGCGAGTCGCACGCCCGTGACGCCCGTCTCGCGCTCGTCGTCCTCACGGATGCCGGCGCGCGGCTGGCCGACGACGCACGCGTGACGGCGGAGCAAGCGTCGGACCGGGCGCTCGAGAAGCGCTGGACGTCGCAGGAGCGCGCCCGCCTCGCGGGGCTCCTCGCGGCGGTTCGCGACTGATCGAGGCGAGCTAGAGCCGGCCGAGGTCGCGGGCGAGCGACGCCGCGACCTCGGCCGCATCGGGCCGCGACACGACGAGCTTGCGGTACTCGGCGCCGTCGAGCTCCACGACCACGCCCGGCTCGCCCCGGCGGGCTGCCGCGAAGGTCTTCTTGCCGTACGCCCGCCTGCTCAGAGGTCGCCACGTCCCGACCAGCAGAAAGCCGGGGATGCCGGTCCCGACGCGCACGCCGAACGGCACCTCGCGGAGCGGCGACTCGGTCACCCTGACATGTCGCACGCAGCTCCAGGGCACTCGGACGTCGCCGTGGACGGCGGCGACCTTCTCGAAGGCGCTGAGCGTGACGACGAGGTCGCCGCCCTGCCGCTCGAGCAGCGCCATCGCTACAGGCCCAGCCGTTCGAGCATCGTCTCGTTGCGCCGCCACCTGGGCGACGCCTTCACCTGCAGCTGGAGGTAGACCTTTCGGCCGACGAGCGCCTCGATGTGCGGGCGGGCGCCACGGCCGATCTCGCGCACCATCGTCCCACCCTTGCCGATCAGGATCTGCTTCTGGCTCTCGGTCTCCGTGTAGAGGCGAACGTGGATGTGCCCTTCCTCGATCTCGACGACCTCGGCGGTGATCGCGTGCGGGATCTCCTCCTTGGTCAGCCGCAGCGCCTGCTCGCGGACGAGCTCGGCGATCCTCGCCTCGAGGCCCATGTCGGTCTCGGTCTCGGCCGGGTAGAGGAGCGGCCCGTCCGGCAGCAGCGACTCGAGATCGCGCCGAAGCTCGTCGATGCCGTCGCCTGTGAGCGCGCTCACCGGATGCAGTGCGTGGAAGTTGCCGAGCTGCGCCGCCTGCTTCATCTGGGTCGCGACGTGGCCGTGCTTCAAGCGGTCGATCTTGTTGAGCGCGATCACGACGGGCGCGCCGATCGGGAAGACGTGGCGCGCGACGTAGCGGTCGCCGGCGCCGATGCGGTCACGGGCGCTGATCACGAGGAGCACGACATCCACGTCGTCGGCCATCGTCTCGTTCACCTTGCCCTGCATCCGCTG
Source organism: uncultured Gaiellales bacterium (assembly GCA_964468985.1). Classification (GTDB taxonomy): domain Bacteria; phylum Actinomycetota; class Thermoleophilia; order Gaiellales; family Gaiellaceae; genus PALSA-600. Next base: position 16,178 of record CAYXXE010000039.1, read on the forward strand.
GGTGAGCAGGTCGATCGGGCGCTGCCAGCCCGGCAGGTCGACCAGCACGAGCTGCGCCTCGTCGGACGTGTGGATGCCGCGGATCTGGTTGCGGGTCGTGTGCGGCTTGTCGGAGACGATCGCGACCTTGGCACCGGTGAGGGCGTTCACGAGCGTCGACTTGCCCACGTTGGGGCGGCCCGCGACGGCGACGAAGCCCGACTTCACGCGCCGCTCATGCGGGCAGGTTCCAGGTGTCGGGCAGGAGGTCGCCGGCCGCCCAGGTCGCGATCGTGCCGTCGTCGCGGCGGAAGCTGACCTCCGGGATCCGCCACTCGTGCAGCCACTGCCGGCAGCCGCCGCAGGGCGAGGCGGTGATGCCGATGGCCGCGATCTCGCCGGGCTTGAGCCCCGCGGTCGCCGCCGCGCCGAGCGCGGTCTTCTCGGCGCAGAT
>CAYXXE010000040.1:0-15903 GCA_964468985.1 uncultured Gaiellales bacterium
GCGGCGGGCGAAACTGGGACTACCGCTTCTGCTGGCTCCGTGACGCGACGCTCGCGCTGCTCGCGATGATGCGGGCGGGCTACCACGACGAGGCCACGATGTGGCGCCAGTGGCTGCTCCGCGCGGTCGCCGGCGACCCCGCCGACGTGCAGATCATGTACGGCATCGCCGGCGAGCGACGGCTCGACGAACGCGAGCTCGACTGGCTTCCCGGCTACGAAGGCTCGGTCCCGGTGCGAGTCGGCAATGCCGCCTCGACCCAGCTCCAGCTGGACGTGTACGGCGAGGTGCTCGACGCTCTCTACCAGGCGCGCGTCCACGGCGCCTCGGACGACCCGACCGTCTGGTCGCTCGCGCGGAAGCTCCTCGAATGGCTCGAGGAGGGCTGGCGGAGCGAGGATGCGGGCATCTGGGAGGTGCGCGGTCCGACGCGCCACTTCACGCACTCGAAGGTGATGGCCTGGGTGGCGTTCGATCGAGCCGTGCGCTTCCACGAGGAGTTCGGGCAGGACGGGCCGGTCGAACGCTGGCGGGCGATCCGTGACGAGATCCACCGGGAGGTGTGCGAGCGCGCGTGGAGCGGCGAGCAGCGGGCCTTCGCGCAGTCCTACGACTCGGACGAGCTCGATGCGAGCGTGCTGCTGATGCCGCTCGTCGGTTTCCTGCCGGCGGGCGACGAGCGCATCGTCTCGACCGTCGAGGCGATCCGGCGCGAGCTGACCGTCGACGGCCTCCTCCTGCGCTACCGGGCGGAGGAGTCCGGCGTCGACGGGCTCGCCGGCGGGGAAGGGGTCTTCCTGCCCTGCTCGTTCTGGCTCGCCGCCGTGCTGGCGCTCCAGGGCCGGCGGGACGAGGCACGCGAGCTGTTCGAGCGCCTCCTCAGCCTGCGCAACGACGTCGGGCTGCTCGCGGAGGAGTACGACCCGTCCGCGCTCCGCCTGCTCGGCAACTTCCCCCAGGCCTTCACCCACCTCGCGCTCGTCGACACCGCCCTCATTCTCGGAGCCGAGGACGGGCTGCACCAGCACCACCACAGCCGGCGCCGTCGCAGGCGCGGCGCCTAAAGGCTGCCGGCCAGCGAGCGGAGCACGCCGCGCAGGATCTGCGGCGAGCGTACGACGTACGCGTCGCGGACGACCGACCCGCGCGGCTGGGGCCTGGCGCGGCCGACGTGGATCGCGATCGAGCCGGACGGCAGCGCCCGGTAGAGGTCGAGGTCGGTCTGGTCGTCGCCGGCGGCGAGCACGCTATGGCGTGGCGCCTTGCCGGTCGGGAAGAGCGCCTTCACGTAGGTGCCCTTGTCCACCCCCCGCGCGCGCACCTCGATCACCCGATGGCCGTGCAAGACCTCGGCGGGGATACCCGGGAGGAGCTGGTCGAGCGTGTCGAGCAGCTCGCGGGCCCGCCAGGTGCCGTATTCGGGCTCGGCCTGGCGGTAGTGCCAGGCGACGCTGCAGCTCTTCCGCTCGACGAGTGTCCCCGGCACGTCGCGCGCCACGCGCCGGAGCACCCGCTCGATCCGCGGCAGCCAGGCGGTGTCGACCTCCAGCGCGGTCCGCCACCGGCCCCCAGGCTCGCGGACGAGATACCCGTGCTCGGCACACAGGTAGATCGGCAGGTCGCCGAACCACGCCTGCAGCGTCTTGTGCTTGCGGCCGCTCACGAGATGGACGGTCGTCCCGGGGAGCGACGACAGGTCGGTGAGGAGGGCTCTGATCTCCGGCGTCGGGACGGCGAGATCGGGGTGTCCGGTGAGCTCGCGCAGGGTCCCGTCGTAGTCGAGCAGGAGCGTCCGCCGCCGCGCCTTCCTGAACTTCCGCTCGATCCGGGCGAGCGCCGAGTCGTCGAGCGGGATCAGGGAGCCGGGCTTCGACCGCCGCCCGAAGCGGTCGAGGCGGCCGAGGAAGTCGCTCGCCCAGCGGATCGAGTCGAGCTCTTCGACGCGATCGGCCATCAGGTCGAGGCGACGGTGGCGCTCCTCGGCGTCGAGGGCGAGCGCCTCGACGAGGCGCGCGACCATGTCGTGGGCGTCCCACGGGTTGACGAGCAGCGCACCCGGCAGCACGTGCGCCGCGCCTGCAAGCTCGCTCAGCAGGAGGGCTCCACGCCAGCGCCCGGGCAGCGCCGCCTCGGCGGCCTGGCAGAGGACGAACTCCTGGGCGACGAGGTTCATCCCGTCGCGCAGCGGCGTCACCATCATCACGTCGGCCCGCCGGTAGAGCAGGGCGAGCTCCGTCGGCGAGACGCTCCGGTGCAGGTACTCGATCGGCGTGCGGCCCGGCTGGCCGAAGCGGCCGTTGATGTGCGCGATCAGTCCCTCGATCTCGTCGCGCTGGGCGCGGTACTCCCCACTCTGCAGCCGAGACGGCACGAGCACCTGCAGCATCGTCGTCGTCTCGGCCCGTGACGGATCCTCCTCGAGGAAGCGCTCGAACGCGGCGAGCTTCTGCGGGATCCCCTTCGTGTAGTCGAGCCGCTCGACACCGAGGATCAGCCGCTTGTCGCGGTAACGCTCGTTCAGGTCGGCCTGCGAGGCGACGGTGCCGGGGTCGCGAAGCGTGTCGCGGAAGCTCTGGACATCGACGCCGATCGGGTGGGCGCCGATCCCGATCAGGCGGCCCTCGTACTCGATCGTGTCCGGGCCCGAGTCGAGTCCGAGCACGCGCAGGCACGACGAGCGGAAGTGGCGGACGTAGTCGCCGGTATGGAACCCGATGTAGTCGGCGCCGAGGATCCCCCGCAGCAGCTCTGTCCGGGTCGGCAGGAGGCGGTAGATCTCGGACGACGGGAACGGGACGTGCAGGAAGAACCCGATCGTCAGGTCGGGTCGCCGGCGCCGGAGCGCCTCCGGCAGGAGCGCGAGATGGAAGTCGTGGACCCAGACCCGCGCCCCCGGCGCGGCCGACTCGGCGATCGTCTCCGCGAAGCGCTCGTTCACCGCGACGTAGCAGCGCCAGGCCTCGTCCGTGAAGCGGAAGCGGTCGACGAAGTAGTGCAGGAGCGGCCAGAGGGCGTCGTTGCACAGCGACTCGTAGAAGCCGTGCTCCTCGGCGGCGCTCAGGAACACCGGCACGCAACTCTCCTCGGCGAGCGCGTCGGTGACGCTCCGCTCGAGCTCCACGGGCACCACTGCACCGGGCCAGCCGACCCACAGGTGTGGCTCCGACGTCGTGCTGAGAGCCGCCACGAGCCCGCCGCTACTCGGCTCCAACGTCAACCCGTCGTCGTCGACGCTCACCACGACGGGCAGCCGGTTGCTCGCCAGCACGAGACCGTCGAACCTCGGCTTCGCCGTCGCGGGGTCGCTCGTCGGGTCGCTCACCGCACGCAACGTAGCCACTCCCGCGAGCTCCGCGTCCGCGCCGAGCCCGGCTCAGGACGAGACCGGCGGATACGCGGCGATCGCGTCGATTCCGCCCGATGCAGCCGGATCGAGGCGAGCCGTCCCACCGTCGAGCTCGACCAGGCGCCTCACGATCGCCAGGCCGAGACCCGAGCCCGGCCCCCGGCCGGTGCGCCAGAAGCGGTCGAAGGCGCGCGTTCGCTCCTCTGCTCCGAGTCCCGGCCCCTCGTCGATCACATGGAGCTCCGGGCCACGAGCGGCCAGGATGACCGTGGTGTCCCTGGGAGCGACCGCGATCGCATTCGCGATCAGGTTGTCGAGGACCTGCTCGACCCGACGTCGCCCGGCGCGAACCGTCGTCCCGCCCGTCTCGACCTCGAGCGTGACGCCGGCCCGGGCCGCGGCCGGCGCCCAGGCGGCGGCCCGGGCCGCGACGACATGATCGAGCTCGACCCCCACCGGCCGCTCTTTCGAGCTGTCGGCGCGGGCGAGTGTCAGGAGGTCGTCCACGAGGCCCTGCAGACGATCGGCTTCGACCAGCGCGGCGGCCGTGTCGCCGATCTCGAGCGTGAGGCGGAGGGCGGTCAGCGGCGTCCGGAGCTCGTGCGAGGCGTCGGCGACGAAACTCTCCTGCGACGCGAGGAGCGTGGCGAGTTTGGCCGTCGACGCGTTGAGCTCTCGGGCGAGCCGGCGGACTTCCGGGGGGCCGTCGCCCTCCGGCGCCCGCGCGCCGAGGTTCCCCGTGCCGACGGCTTCGGCGACGCGCTCGACCCGCCGCAGCGGCCCGGCGAACGATCGTGCGAGCAGCGTGCCGATCGCGGCGGCGAGCGCCAGTATGAGCGCGCCGACCAACACGAGCACGACTCGGTAGTGCCTGACCCGGCGGTCGAGCGTGGCGGTCGGATAGGTGATTCGTACGGCGCCGTAGATCGTGCCGCCCGAGGAGACGGGAACGGCGACGTAGAGGAGCTTCTCGTGGAGCGTCCGTGACGTGCGGATGCCGGCGACGGTCCGGCCGGCGAGTGCCGCCGCCACCTCGGGGCGGGTCGCGAAGTTGCGCTCCCCCGGCGTCGTGGGCTTGGAGTCCGCCAGGGACCGGCCATGCTTGTCGACGAGCACGACGCGGCCCCCGGTCTCGGCCCGATAGCGCGCTGCCAGGGCCGTCAGGGCCGGTGTGGAGCGCTGCGCCTGGAGGGCGTCCTCGGCGAGCGCGGCGACGACGAATGCGTCGCGTTCGACTTTGGCGGTCAGGTCGCTTCGCTCGTTGGAGGCCTGAACGAGCGCGAGCGGGATCTCGAGCGATGCGAGCACGGCCAGGGTCAAGGCGAGGTAGGTCGCAAGCAGCCGTACGGTCACGGCGCACGGAGTCTGAGGCCGACGCCCCGCACCGTCTCGATCCACCCCGGATCACCGAGCTTGCGCCGGATGGCGGCGACATGGACGTCGATGGTCTTGGCCGAGCCGTACCAGGCGGTGTTCCAGACTTCGCGCATGATCCGCTCGCGGTCGACGACGGCTCCCTGCTCGCGGGTGAGCAGGGCCAGAAGGTCGAACTCCTTTGCAGTCAGAAGCACCTCGGCGCCGTCGACCGTCACACGGTGCCCACGAAGGTCGATCTCGAGCTTGCCCGCGACGAGCTGGTCGCCTCTGGGCCGCCGCTCGCTCGACGTACGCCGGCTGACCGCTCGGATTCGTGCCACCAGCTCGTGCAGGCCGAACGGCTTGACGACGTAGTCGTCGGCGCCGAGCTCGAGGCCGACAACGCGGTCGATCTCCTCACCGCGGGCGGAGGTGACGATGATCGGCACGTCCGAACGGGCACGGAGCTCGCGACAGACGACGAGACCGTCGATGTCGGGGAGACGCAGGTCGAGCAGGACGAAGTCCACCTCGGGGGCCGCCAACGCCTCTGCGCCCGTCGCTGCGCGCGTCACGGTGAAGCCTTCGCGGCGAAGCCCCTCCGCCAGGGGGATGGCGATCGAGTCTTCATCCTCGACGATGAGAAGATGCACGCATCCATCCTCTCGACGTCCCGCCGGGCCGTCCTCGGGGGTTTGCCGAATCTTGGCCTCGGCTTTTCCCACTCTTGGCCCGGGCCTACCCCGCCCTGGAAGCCGCCGCCGTACGGTGGCGACATGACACGCACACACGCATTCCTCATCGCACTCGTGCTCGCCGCAGCGGCCGTTGCAGGGACGCTGGCACTGCTGCGGACGACCCAACTCGGAGCGCAGCGGGTCGTCGCCCCGACGATCAGCGCCGCTCAGATCGCTCAGCGCAACCACGCACTCGACCAGGCCCAGGCGGCGCTCCTCGCGCAGCTCCGCCGCAAGCCGCCCGCTCTCCCCGCCGTTGCGGCAGCGAGGGCAACGCCGGCGACCGCCGCACAGGCGGCGTCCGTCGCGCAGACGGTGCGCTATGTCAGGCCGAAGCCGATCGTCCGCATCGTGCACCGGCATGGCGGCGAGCACGAATCCGACGGCGGCGGCACACAACGGACCGGCGCGGGCGGTGGGCTCGATGACTGATCACGTCGCCCGCCTCTACACCCTGGTCGCCGGGGTGCTCGTGTTCTTCGTCTTCTGGGCCGTCGTCGCGGCGCACCCGTGGGGCACCGCCTCCACCTCGAGCGTCACCCCGAGCGCCGCGAAAGCACTCGTCGTCCGTGAGCGCCAGCTCGCGCTCGAAAGCCGCCAGGTCAAGCTGATCGTCGATCGCCGCTGGGCCGCCTACCGAGCAGCGCTGCACGCCCGCACCACGACGACTGCCGCGGCCGCACGCGCCCCGGTCGCCTCTGCGGTGCCGGTGTCGAACCCGACGGTCCGCGTCGTGCAACTGCCACCGCTCGTCGTGACGAGGACGTCATGATCGAGCTGCATTCGTTCGCGGCCATGGGCACCGGCATCGACGTCGCGGTCGAGCTCGGCAACGATCCGAAGAGGCCCGAGGCCGCGTTCGCCCGAGTCGAGGCCGAGTTCGAGCGGCTCGAGCAACTGCTCTCGCGGTTCCGGCCCGACTCCGAGCTCTCACGTCTGAACCGCGACGGCAGCATCGTCGCCTCACGTGACCTCTGCGACGTCGTCGGGCTGGCGCTCGCTGCCCGCGAGCGAACGGGCGGCCGCTTCGACCCGACCGTCCACGACGCCCTCGTCGCAGCGGGCTACGACCGCACGTTCGCCGACGTCCGGCCTGACGGCGAGGCCGATGCCGCCGACGTCGCACGCCCGTGCGGTGGACAGGTGGAGGTCGACGGCCGTCGCATCCGGCTCGCTCCGGGTGCCCGGCTCGACCTGGGCGGCATCGGCAAGGGCTTCGCAGCCGAGCGGGCCGCCGACCTGCTCTCCGCCGCCGGGCCGTGCCTCGTCAGCGCCGGCGGCGATGTCGCTGTCCGCGGCGTGCCCGCTGCCGGCACCTGGGCCGTCGGCATCGACGACGAGCTGACGGTGGGACTCGACCAAGGCGGTCTCGCCACGTCGGGGCGTGACCGCCGCCGCTGGCAGCGAGGCGGTCGGGAACGCCACCATCTGATCGACCCGCTGACCGGCCTGCCTGCCGTGACGGACATCCTCCGGGTCACGGTGGTCGGTCGCGACGCCGTCGACGCCGAGATCCACGCGAAGGTTCTCTTCCTCGGCGGCGCCGCGGCCGCGCTCGCCTCGGGGCTCTCGACGGTCGTCGTCACCGACGACGGCAGGACACGGCGCGGAGGGGCGCTCGCGTGACGCACCACGACCCGACCTTCTGGCTCCTGGCCCGCGCGGGGGGTCTTGCCGCCTACTTCGTGCTGACGTTGTCGGTGCTCGCAGGGCTGACGCTCAAGGCCCGTCCGTTCGCGGGTCTCCGTGCCGCCCGCGTGGCCGAGATCCACAAGACGCTCGCGCTGACAGGTCTCGGCGCGCTCGCCCTCCATGCCGGGGCGCTCGTCCTCGACTCGACCGTGAAGGTCACCCCCGCCGCGTTGCTCGTCCCCGGCCTCGTCACCTATCGGCCGGTGGCCGTCGCCGCCGGCGTCATCGGCGCGTGGCTGTTCCTGGCCGTCACCGCGTCGTTCTGGCTCCGGCGGCGCATCGGCATGCGGATGTGGCGACGTCTACACTGGTTGACGTACGCCCTGTTCGCGATCGCCACGATCCATGGCGCGACTGCAGGTACGGACACCTCGCAGCCGTGGGGCCGCAGCCTTTACCTCGGCGCCGTCGGCGCGGTCATCGCCGCCACCGTCTGGCGCGCACTCGTCCCACCCGCCCGCCGCGTGCCTGCGGCGATTCACAAAGGAGAGCAATCGTGACCACGTACCGCGTCACCATCGACCCCGACCTCTGCAGCGGCTTCGGCTCCTGCGTCGACCTCGCGCCCGAGCTCTTCCAGCTCGACGCGTCAGGCGTGGCAGTCACGCTCGTCGCCGAGACCGACGACCCGGCGGCGCTCGATGCCGCCGCGGCGTGCCCGATGGGCGCGATCTTCGTCGCCGAGGCGGCGTAGCCTTGGGCAGGACCGTGGTGATCGCGGGCGCCGGCCTGGCCGGCGCCCGCGTCGCCGAGGGCTTGCGCGCCCGGGACTGGGACGGGCGCATCCTGCTCGTCGGTGACGAGCCGCATCCTCCGTACGAGCGCCCCGCGCTCTCGAAGGAGCTGCTCGCGGGGACCAAGACGGAGGTCAGCCTCCGGCCGGAGGCCTTCTGGGACGATCGGCAGATCGAACTGCGGCTCGGGCAGCGCGTCGAGGCCGTGGATGCCGATCGACACACCGCGCTCGTCGGCGGCGAGCCCGTCGACTGGCATGCGCTCGTGATCGCGACCGGGTCGAGAGCGAGACCGCTCGCCGGGCCCCCCGGCGTGCTGACGCTCAGGACGCTCGACGACGCGCGGGCGCTCGCCCGGCAGCTCACGCCTGAGACCCGTCTGGCCGTCGTCGGGGCCGGCTTCATCGGCGGCGAGGTCGCGTCGACGGCACTCGCCCTGGCGGGGTCGATCACGGTGATCGACCCGCTCGCCGCACCCCTCGAGCGGATTCTCGGCGCGGAGGTCGGGGCGATCCTCGCAGACCGCTACCGCAGTCACGGCGTCGACCTCAGGCTCGGCGTCGGAGTCGAAGGCTTCACCGGCACCGGCCACGTCGAAGCGGTCTGCCTGTCGGACGGCACCACCATCCCGGCCGATCTCGTCCTCGTCGGGATCGGAGCGATCCCGTGCCGGCTCGACGGGCCGGGCTCGATCGATGTCGACGAGTACGGCAGAAGCGAGCTGCCGGACGTCTATGCCGCAGGCGACGTCGCCGCCTGGTGGCGACCGTCGCTGGGCCGGCGCATCCGCGTCGAGCACTGGACGAGCGCCGCCGGACAGGCCCGGTCGGTCGCCTCGACGATCGCGGGCGAGCCCGTCCCGTACGACGACACCCCGTACTTCTGGTCCGACCAGTTCGGGCTGCGCCTGCAGCACGTCGGCCACGCCGAGCACTGGAACTCCGTCGAGTTGACCGGCGACGACGACTCGTTCACCGCCCGGTACTCGGACGGGGACGGCACGCTGCTGGCCGCGCTGGCGGTCAACCGGCCGACCGACATCGCCCCTCTGCGCCGCGAACTGGCGAAGTAGCCCGGCGATGCGGCTTCCACTCGTCCTGCTCGGAATCCTCTGCGTCGTCGCCGTCGCGTTCGCGAACGTTGCGCTTCTGCGCACGACGAGCAACTCGAGCGACCGTGCGGGCCGCCTCAGCCCGCTGCTCCATGTGAGCTCCCCGCCGCGGCCCGCCGTGCCGGTGGCTCAGGCTCGGCCGGCCGGTGAGAGCGGCCGAGACGACTGAGAGTCTGTCAACCCGTGCGCGGGCACTTCCCCGCCTGGTAGGCGGCCCGATCGGACGGCTGGAGGAGCCAGCGCCAGCCCCCCGCGTCCGGCACGGCATGCATCGTCGCCGTCGTTACACCATCGTCGGAGGTCACCTGAAGGCTCACGGCGGTCGCTTTGAGGGTCGACGAGCCGAGCTGCACGGGGTCACCGTAGGTCTCGAGCACCTTGATGCTCTTCAGCGCCCAGCCCTCCCCGGCCTGGCAGGTGACGAAGCGGGCCCGGGTCACGATCTTCTGGTCGGCGGGGATCAGCTCGTCCCACAGCCGGCCCGACTGGCCACGCGAGAACTCGGTCGTGACGCGACTCACGAACGCAGCGGCCGCCGCCGGCGACCCGGTCTTGGGCGAGCTGGTCGAGCAGCCGGCGACGAAGGCCACCATGACACCTGTCAGGACCAGCGCCGCGACGCCGCGAATGCGGGGATCTCTCGAAGAGCAGTTCATGCGCTCACCTCCAGCATCGGAATCTCGGAGTGCGTCGGCAGATCACCGAGCACGATCGGCGTCCCGACGTCCGGGACGAGAAGGGCCGAAAGCAGGGGTCGCGCGGCCAGGCACGCTGCTGCCTCGCCGAGCGGCGTGATCGCGAGTGCAGTCGCGAAGCCTTCGACCTCGACCGCGTCTCCGCCGACCACGCTCACCGACAGTGGCCCGGCTGTGGCAACCGCGCCGGCGGCAGGATCGACGAGGTGATGGAGCTCGCGGAGTGCCCCGAATCGACGCTGATCCCGGCCCGAGGTCGCGACTGCTCCGCCGTCGAGCTCGAGCGTCGCGAGAACGCCGCCCGCACTGCGCGGATCGGCGACCGCGAGCCGCCAGGGCCCGCCGCCGGCCGGTGTCCCCGAGACGACGATGTCGCCCCCGAGGTCGACGAGCGCGCCGGGCAACTCGAACCACACCTCGCGCATCGCGCCGATCGCGCGCTCGGCCGCAAACCCCTTGCCGGTCCCGCCGAGGTCGACGGCTGCGCCGGGCTCGACGCGCGCGCGCCCCGAGCGAAGGTCGACGTCGACCGCCGCACCCGGCCGCCAGTCGCCGAGCGTCCGACCGGGCCGCCTCGAGAGCTCCTCGAACGAGCGGTCGTAGCCGGCCGCTTCGAGCACGCGCAAGATCGTCGGGTCGTACCGGCCCCCGGTCGCATCGCGGACGCGAAGCGCCGCACGGAGCGCCTCGGCGAGCCGGCCGTCGACGGCGACCCAGCGGCCGTGGCCGCGGTTGAGCCTGCACAGATCGCTGTCCGTCCGGAACCGCGACAGCGCCTGCTCGCATCGCTCGATCTCGCGACGTCCGGCGGCAAGCGCGCGCTGCGCGCGCTGCGTGTCGCCGGCGCCGCAGGTGACTGCGATGGCGCAGTCCGTGCCGACGGCCCGGAACGACTCGCGGAGGAGACGGGCGGCGATCATGCCGCGACCGGCCGCTCGGCCAGGGCCGGGTCGGTGCGGGCCGCAGCGGGCCGGGCGGCCTTCGCGGGGCGCGGCGCCAGCAGCCTGGCAAACGTGAGCCAAAGGATCGGAGCAAGGGCAACGGCGGCGAACACCAGGCCGCTGTTGCCTTGCAGGTCGGTCCCGGCGTGCAGGGCATGACCCAGGGCGAGCGCGAAGGCCCCGAACGACGCGTAGTGCAACTGGCGCCACCGGCGTTGGCCGATGCGCCGGCGGACCCGGAACGACACGGCCAGGACGAGCATCAGGTAGCCCGCGACGAGACCGGCTGCGACCGTGATCGGCCGCCATGGGGCCGCCCCGGGAAGCAGCACCGCCGACAGCCCGAACCGCATGACCGGATCGAAGAGAATCGCGCCGCCGTGCAGGACGAGCATCGCCAGGCCCGACCAGATCAGCGTCTGGTGCCAGCCCATGAGGTCCTTCTGGAGGCGCGGCTTCAGCAGCCTGGTGCTCATCAGCAGCCCGAAGGTGACCGACGTCGTGAGCAGTGCGAACGCGACGAGTCCGGCCGCACGCGCGATCAGCCAGGCCACGGGCATCCCGGCCGCGACCAGCAAGCTCATCCCGCCGGCACGGGCGACGTGCGCGTCGTCGCGTGCGTCGCCGCCGTCGTGGGGACGACGACGAGGCTGGTCGTGCCGTTCTTGTTCTTCACCACGACGGCACCCGACTGCGACGTCCCTGCCGGAACGGGCTGCTGCCGCGTCCACGCGAGGAACGCCACGACGGCGAACAGCGCCCAGACAGAGAGAACGTTGACCCAGATCGTCCGCATCAGTCCCCCGGCTCGACGCGCGGCGGAGTCGACGTCTGCCCGACGATCTGACTCACCGTCGGCGTCGAGGGCTGCCCGGCGGGAGCGGTCCGCGTCAGGCCGGCGATCGCCGCCCCGGCGGTGATGACCGTCCCGGCGATCGCCGCCGCGAGCGCGAAGAGCTCACGACGACTCGGAACCTGCCTCGGCGTGCCCGTCCCAGCGGCCATGCGATCTCCTTGCAGACATGACTGACGGTAGGCCGCCGCGTCCACCGGAGCATCGGTACTTGGCCGGATGTGCCTTGCGGGAGTGCCGCAGCCGCCGGCGCTCCGGCAGCCTCGTCACTGGGCACGACGTTCTCCTGGAAGAAAAGCCCCGCAAATCGGGGCTTTTCGAGTCGGGGCGCCGAGATTCGAACTCGGGACCTCTAGTCCCCCAGACTAGCGCGCTAACCAGGCTGCGCCACGCCCCGCGACGAGGGCAACCGTAGCAGCGAAGCCGTCCGGGGCGGCCGGACCCTACTCGTAGAGCGCGATCACCGACAGCACGACGTACAGGCCGATCAGTGCGACACCTTCGAAATAGGCCGCCTTCCCGTCGCCCGAGATCTGCCAGACCGCGAGCGCCGTCAGGGCGAGGGCGCCGACGAACACCGGGGACAGGGCGAACGTGAGTCTCGTCGAGAAGAGGAGGCTCACCAGCACGAGCGCGGGAAAGAGGAAGACGACGACCTGCGAGACGGAGTTCTGCACGACCGAGATCGCGAGGTCGGACTGCCCTTTCGCCGCGAGCATGATCCCCGCGAAGTTCTCGACGGCGTTGCCGGCGATCGCGACGATCACGATGCCGGCGAACGCCTGCGACAGGTGCAGGCGCCCGATCGTGGGCGACAGCGCCTCGACGAACCAGTCGGAGACGAACGCCGCCCCCAGGCCACCGACGGCGAGCAGTGCCACCGACACAGGCAGCGCCAGCCGTGGGGACACGTTCTCGGAGCTCGTGCCACCGGAGCGGAGATACGGCACGAGCCACGCGACGTACGTGACGAGCAGCACGACCGCGCCGGCGATCGAGAGCGCCTCGACGTGGCGCGAGGCGCTGTCCGACGACGACACCGACAGCCCGATCGTGACGACGACGAAGGTGGCCAGGATCAGGAGCGTGACGGTGTCGTTCGGCAGGCGCGAGTGGAATCGCATGAGGCCCTCGCCCGACTGGCGGGCCCCCGTGACGATCACCAGGCCGAGCACCAGCAGCGCGTTTGCGAACAGCGAGCCGATGATCGAGGTCTGCGCGACGACGCGCTCGCCCGCCGAGAGCGCGAAGACGACGATGAAGAACTCGGGCAGGTTGCCGAGCGTCGACTGGAGCACGCCGGTGATCGCCGGCCCGAACCGCTCGCCCACCTGCTCGGTCGCGAATCCGACGAGCCACGCGAGCCCGGCGAGCGCCGCGGTCGCGAGGCCGAACGCGAGCAGCGCCGGCGCGCCCAGATAGTGGGCGAGCCCTGCTCCGAGCGTCGCTGCGCCGATGGCCGCGAGGACGCCCGCCTCGAGGGGCCGGAGGCCGGAGCGCTTGAGCAGATGCAGGCTCATGGCGTCGCGAGATCGTCGGTCATCTGGCCCAGTTTCACAGCGAGACCGACCGCGCGCGCGTCGTGCAGCCACGCGAGGTCGATCGGCGGGACGGTCGCCGGCACACCCGTCACCGCCGCGCCGATGTCCACCAGCATGCGAGCCAGCCGCTGCCGCTCGTCGGCGGGAAGCGGCGGGCGGTCGGCCGCGACGTCCGCCACGATCCGCGCCACCGTGCGCAGGTGGCGGTACTGGCGGGCGAGCCTCGACAGCCGCCGCTGCTCGGCGGCGAACGCGGCCGCATCCGTCCGCTTGCGCCGGTTCCAGCGAAGCGCGCGTTCGCCGCGCTCGACCTCGAAGACGTCGCGGATCACCTGGAGCGACCGTTCCCGCACGAGCTCGAGCTCCTCCTCCGCCGCGTCCGCGTCGGGCTGCGCCAGGAGCTCCGCGATGCGCGCGAGATCCTCTGCGATCCAGCCCTGGAGCCGAGCCACGCGCCGCCGCGCCTCCCGCAGCGGATGCGGCGGCCAGACCAGCACCGAGACGGCGATCGCGACCCCGGCTCCGACCGCGGTCTCCCAGATGCGCGCCACCCCCACCGTCTCGGCCCGCTGCGCGCCCCCGAGGTAGAGCATGAACATCGCCGTGATCGCCACCTGGCTGTTCACCGGCGCGCCGCTCAGACGCAGCACGAGCCCGACGGCCAGCGACAGCGCCAGCAGGAGCGCCACGACGACGGTCGACGGCAGGTCGACGTGGATGAGCCCGAGTCCGATGAAGACGCCCGCGAACACGCCGGCCGTGCGCGTCACCGAGATGTTCACCGAAGCGAAGGGGTCGCCGTCCATCGCCACGAGCGGGACGAGCACCGCGAACAGCGGCCGGTCGGCCCCGAGACGCGTGCAGAGCCACCAGGCGAGTGCTCCCGCGACGACCACCTTCGAGACCAGGTGAAGGTCGTGACGGTCGGGCCGGGACGGCAGGCGAACGGCGATCCCGCGACCCTAGATGATCGACTCGACGAACCACGCCGAGCAACCCGGAAGATTCGCGGTGGAGCCCCCAACCCCCCAGTGGTCACGAGCCGGGGCTCCACCGGCTGCGAACTACGACGACGAAAGCGGCCGTCGGTTAGCGGCGGTCAACCGAGGCGCTTGTACAGCCGGTCGACGAGCTCGGGCAGCGCCTCGAGCTTCTCGGTGATCACACGCAGCCGGTACTCCTTGAAATGCTCCGGATCGACGTCGAGCGCCTCGGCGAGCGTCTTCACGACGTCGTTCGACGGCACCGGCCGGTTGCCGTGCACGAGGTGGTTCAGATAGCCGGCGGACAGGCCCGACTTCGTCGCGAGCGCCCGGTAGGTCACCCCCGTCTCGTTCATCAGCCGCTCGACCGTCGGGCCGAACGCCTCCGCCGAGTACCTCCGCCGCCTCGCCATGGTCAGCCTCCTGTCGTCAGCTCTGGAAGAGACACGCGCCGCTCGGCTCCGGTCGAGCGATCCTTGACGTCCACGGCGCCGTCCTCGAGGCTCTTCTTCCCCGCCGTCACACGTGTCGGCAGACCGATCAGGTCGGCGTCCGCGAACTTCTCGCCGGGCCGCAGGGCGCGGTCGTCGAGCAGCACGTCCGCCCCGCCCGCGCTCAACGCCTCGGCGGCCTGCCGGCCGATCTCCTCGGCGCCCTGCAGCACCACCAGATGCACGTCGTACGGCGCGATGCCCGCCGGCCAGCGGATGCCCAGGTCGTCGTGGCGCTGCTCGACCGCCGCCGCCAGCACCCGGCCGGGGCCGATGCCGTAGGAGCCCATCACGAGCGGCCGCTCCTGGCCGTCCTCGTCGAGGAACGTCGCGCCGAGCGGCTCCGAGTACCGGGTGCCGAGCTTGAAGATGTGGCCGACCTCGATCGCGGTCTGGAAGCGCAGCGCGCCGCCGCAGTTCGGGCACGTGTCGCCCTCGCGCGGGACGCGGATGTCGGCGAAGCGCGGCTCGAAATCGCGGCCGGCCTCGACACCACGGAGATGCCAGCCGGTGCGGTTGGCCCCGGCGACGAACTGGCCGGTACGGAGCGCGTCGTCCGCGATCACCTCGCCGCGAAAGCCGACCGGGCCGAGCGACCCCGGCTCGGCGCCGAACGCGGCCACGATCTCGGCTTCCGTCGCAGGCCGGGTCGACGCGCCGAGCGCCGCGGCCAGCTTCGCCTCCTCGAGCCGGTCGTCGCCGCGAACGAGCGCGAGCACGACTGTGCCGTCCGCGCGCGCCACGACCATCGCCTTCGACGTGGCCGCGGTGTCGATCCCGAGCAGCTCGGCCAGCGCCTCGATCGTCTTCACGCCGGGCGTCTCGATCGGCTCCGGAGCCCCGAGCACCGGCGGGAACTCGGGTGCGCGTGGGATCCCGCGCGCCACCTCGAGGTCGGCCGCGAAGTCACCGCGCGCGCAGGTGACCAGCGTGTTCTCGCCCGAACCGGACGGGGCGAGGAAGTCGACCGACTCGCTGCCGCCCATCATCCCCGACTCGGCCTGGACGGCCACCGCCTCGATCCCGGCCCGCTCGAAGATGCGCGTGTACGCGGCCCGGTGCGCCTGGAAGCTGGCGTCGAGGCCGGCCTCGTCGCGGTCGAACGAGTACGAGTCCTTCATGATGAACTCGCGGACGCGGAGCAGGCCGCCGCGGGGGCGCGGCTCGTCCCGGTCCTTCGTCTGGAAGTGGTACCAGGCCTGGGGCAGCTGCCTGTAGCTCTGCAGCTCGCGGGCGTGGAAGGCGAACGTCTCCTCGTGCGTCATCGGCAGCACGAAGGCGCGGCCGGCTCGATCCTCGGTATGGAACAGCTCCGGGATCCCGAGCCGGCCCGTCGCCTCCCACAGCTCGGCGGGCGTCAGCACGGGCGCGAGCCACTCCTGCGCACCGATCGCGTCGAGCTCCTCGCGGATGATCTGCTCGA
>CAYXXE010000041.1:0-15822 GCA_964468985.1 uncultured Gaiellales bacterium
GGCCACTGCATCCCGATCGACCCCTTCTACCTCACCTGGAAGGCGCGCGAGTTCGACTTCTCGACGCGATTCATCGAGCTCGCCGGCGAGGTGAACAACAACATGCCGTACTTCTGCCGCTCGCTCATCTCGCAGGCGCTGAACCATGGAGCGAAGAAGTCGGTGAGCGGCTCGAAGATCCTGATCATCGGCGTCGCCTACAAGCCCGACATCGGCGACTGGCGCGAGACGCCGGCCGAGAAGCTGATCCACCTCCTCCGCAGCGCGGGCGCGCAGGTCTCCTACCACGACCCGCACGTGCCCGCCTTCGACGGCATGGTCTCGTCGCCGCTCGAGCCGGAGAGCTACGACTGCGTCGCGATCGTGACGAACCACTCGTCGATCGACTACGCCGACGTCGTCCGCCGTGGCAGCGTCATCGTCGACTTCCGCAACGCGACGAAGGGCCACGAGGATCCCGCGAAGGTCTGGAAGCTGTGACGGTCCAGCCGCTGTGACCGTCCGGATCGCCCAGGCCGGGCTCGGCTACTGGGGCAAGAACCTGGTGCGGAACTTCGACGAGCTGGCCGACCTGCGCCGCCTCGTCGACGCGTCGCCCGAGATCCGCGAGCAGTTCGCCCGCCGCTATCCGAACGCGAAGGTCACCGCCTCGTTCGACGACCTGTGCGACGACCCCGACATCGACGCGATCGTCATCGCGACGCCGGTGCCGACCCACTACCCGCTCGCCAAGCAGGCGCTCGAGGCGGGCAAGCACGTCTTCGTCGAGAAGCCGCCCGCGATGCGCGCCGCGGAGATGGCGGAGCTCGTCGCCCTCGCCGTCGAGCGGAACCTCGTGCTGATGCCCGGCCACCTCCTCCTCTACCACCCCGGCGTCCGGATGCTGAAGCGGCTCGTCGACGCCGGCGACCTCGGCGACGTCCTCTGCGTCTACGGCAACCGCCAGAACCTCGGCAAGATCCGCAAGGACGAGAACGCCCTCTGGTCGCTCGGGGTCCACGACCTGTCGGTGATCCTCTACCTGATCGGCGAGCAGCCGAGCGAGGCGGTCGCGCACGGCAATGCGTTCCTGACGCCCGGCGTCGAGGACGTCGTGTTCTGCTACCTCCGGTTCCCGAGCGGGAAGATCGCCCACATGCACCTCTCCTGGCTCGACCCGCACAAGATGCGCAAGCTCACCGTCGTCGGCGCCGAGAAGATGGCCGTCTTCGACGACATGGAGCTCGAGCGCAAGGTGACGATCTACGACAAGGCGCCCGAGCAGCCCGCCCAGACCTACGGCGAATGGCGCACCCGCACCGGCGACATCTTCAGCCCGAAGATCCCGAACGACGAGCCGCTCCGCCTCGAGTGCCGGCACTTCCTCGACCTGGTCGAGAACGGCCCGGGCGACCACACGGAGGCGTTCGCCGGCCTCGAGGTCGTCCGCGCGCTGGAGCAGCTGCAGCAGTCGCTGTGGGCGGCGGCGTCGTGAGCGAGCCCGCCGAGGTCCATCCCACCGCCGTCGTCTACCCCGGCACCGTCCTCGGCGCCGGGGTGAAGGTGCTCGAGTACGCGGTCGTCGGCAAGCAGCCGACCCTGTCGCCCCGCTCGACCGCGAAGCGCGAGCCGCTGGCGCCGGCGGTGCTCGGCGAGGGGACGGTCGTGTCGACGGGCGCCGTCGTGTTCGCCGGCACCGAGGTGGGGGCGCGCGTCATCCTCGGCGACCAGTCCTGCGTCCGCGAGCGGGTGCGGATCGGCGACGACGTCGTCCTCGGGCGCGGCTCGCTCGTCGAGAACGACACGACGATCGGCGCGTTGACGAAGATCCAGGCGGGCGCGTACATCACCGCGTACTCGACCCTCGAGGAGCAGGTCTTCATCGCCCCCTGCGTGGTGACGACGAACGACAACTTCATGGGCCGCACCGAGCGCCGGCACGAGCTGCTGCGTGGCCCGACGATCCGCCGCGGCGCCCGGGTCGGCGGCGGCGCCGTCCTCTGCCCGGGCATCGAGGTCGGCGAGGAGGCGTTCGTGGGGGCCGGCGCCGTGGTGACGAAGGACGTCCCGCCGCGCGTCGTCGTCGTCGGCAGCCCCGCCCGTGTGCTGCGCGACGTGCCCGCGGACGAGCTCCTCTAGGACCGGCGCGCGAGGGCGAGCCGGTAGGAGACCGGGTCGCGCGCCGGCGCGACGAGCTTCGCCTCGACGTAGTACGTGCCGCTCACCGTCGCCGTGTAGGCGAGCCGCTCCTGGGAGCCTGCGCGGGTCGACTGGGCGAGGCGCTTCGACAGGTCGACCGAGATCCCCTCGACGTGCTGCGTGCCGGGCGCCCACAGCGTCAGCCGCGTCGCGGCGACCTGCTCCGGGGTGAGGCGCGCGAAGAGCCGCTGGCCCTTCCGGAGCTGGAGCCGGTAGACGTCGACCTGGTCGTCCCAGTAGTCGAGCGTCGCCGTGATCGTCCTCGGCAGCGGCGGGATCGCGTGTGACCACGGCCCGGCGTCGTCGTTCGGCTCGTAGGCGTCGGGCGGCGGCAGCGGTGTGCCGGTGGTCAGGTCGGTGAGCGCGGCCTGGATGTCGAGGCTGCCCCACCCGGTGTAGGCGTCGCGGCCGGGCGGGCACTCGGTGCAGCCCGAGGCCGCGGTGTCGTCGTCGGCGCTGCGCTCGAGCAGCCACGCGACCTGCTCGGGCCGCAGCGACGGGTCCTGGCCGAGCACGAGCGCGGCCGCGGCGGAGACCTGGGGGGCGGCGAACGAGGTGCCGATCGCGTCGCGGAACTCGACCGGCCCGCAGTCGGAGTACGGCCCGTCGGGGCACGTCGAGCCGGCGGGCACCAGCGCCTGCGGGATCGTCGAGAAGATGTTGTCGCCCGGCGCGGCGAGATCGACGTAGTTCGCGTCGCGGTTGGAGTACGCCGGGACCGAGCCGTCCTGCCGGACTGCTGCCACGCCGATCACGTGCGGCAGCGCTGCCGGATAGTCGGCGTACGGCCACGGCGTGCTCGGCGACTGCGGCCCGTTCCCCACCGCCGCGACCACCACCGCCCCCTTCGCGAACGCGTAGTCGACGGCCGCCTGCTCGAGCGGCGAGTACGTGTCGAGGCTGTGGTCGAGCGGGTCGCGCACGCCGCCGAGGCTGAGGTTGATCACGCGGGCGCCGTTGTCCGCGGCCCAGCGGATCGCCGCGGTCTCGGCCTGCAGCGGCACCGAGCCGTCGGCGGCGACGACCTTCGCGACCATCAGCTGGGCGTTGAAGGCGAGGCCCGCGATCCCGATGCCGTTGAACGGGCTGGCCGCGATCTCGCCGGCGACGAAGGTGCCGTGGCCCTCCTCGTCGGTGTACGGCGAGCCGCCGACGAAGCTCTTGGCGGCCACCACCCGCCCGGTGAACTCGGGGTGCGAGCCGTCGATCCCGGAGTCGATCACGGCCACTTTGATCGGCGTCAGCGACGGCTGCGTCGGCCAGAACGACCAGGCCTTGTCCTGCTCGAGGTACCACTCCTTCGCGGCCAGCGGCTCGGTGTCGGCGAAGACGGCACGCGCGACGGCCACCGACGTCGAGGCGACGAGCGTCGCTGCGACGCACGCGAGCAGCCGCCTCACCCGGTGACCGTGATGCGTGCGAGCCCGGCGCGGACGACGCCGAAGGCCAGGCGGTAGCTCGTCGTCACCTGCGGCGAGACGGTGACCGCGAACGCTCCGCCGGCATCGACCGGAACCGGCCCGGCGGGCGTCCAGGTGCCGTCGCCGGTGCTCGACTCGAGCGACACCGCCCCGGCCGGGAGGGGGCCGCCCGAGGCGCGCGCGACGCCGGTGAGCGACACGCTGCCGCCCGCCGTCACCACCGCCGCCCGCGGGGCGAGCTGGAGGAGGGTGACGTCGAACCAGTTCGACGGCAGACCGAGCGCCACGTGCGCCCGGCCTCCCGGCAACGCCACCTGTTGCAGGCCCGGGCTCGCCGCGGTGAGCTGCGAGACGCGACCGTCGCCGGCGATCGTGAGCGACACCGAGGCGACGTCGCCCGCCAGCCCGAGCGCCTTGGCGGCCGCCGGGCCGGTGAGCAGGATCGGGCCCCAGTCGTGGTACGGCGACAGGGTGTCGTACGGGTCGGCGACCGGCACGAGGTAGGGGATCGGCTGCCCGATCTCGTCGGCCGCCGACGCCGTTCGCCCGCCCGACGTCGACGAGTACAGCGCATCGGCGGGCTTGCCCTGCCACAACAGCACCCGGCCCCGGGTCGCGTCGACGGCGGCGTTCGTGGCCGGCGTCTCGGCCGCGACGCCCGCGTAGTTCTGGCTCCGGCCGTCGGCGAACAGGTCGTAGGGCAGGCCCTGCTGCAGGTTCGCGAGCGCGTACGACCGGGCGGCGACCGCCTGCGCCTCGAGCGCGGCGAGCGGCCAGCTGCGCGACATCTCGGCGGCGACGACGCCCTTCAGATAGGCCTCGAGCGGCACCGAGTCGACCACCTCGAGGCTCTTCCCGTCGCTCAGGACGGTCAGCTGCCCCCGGAAGGCCTGCCCGTTCACGAGCTGCGGCCGGTTCGACGTGAGCCGCACCGGTGACGGCACCGGCGAGCCGTCGACGACCAGCCCGGCGTCGAGGGAGAGCGGCGCCGACGCGTCGAGCGGCACGCGGGCACCGGCCGCGTCTGCCAGCGTCCAGGTCGATGCGGTACCCGAGGCCGGAGAGGCGGCGAGCGTGACGCGCTTGCCGGCGAAGACCAGGACGCGCACGCGCGCCACGGGGGCGGTGCCGAGCGTCGTGCCGGGGTAGTAGTGGGCGAGGATCCTGTCGTAGGTCCAGCCGTGCCGGGCGTACCCGTCGGCGCCCCACTGGCTGAGCCCGAGGCCGTGGCCGTAGCCGTGGCCGTCGAACACGAGGACGGTGCCGGCGGTGCTCGCAGTCGACGGGGAGACGGTGGGCGGCGTGGGCTGAGGCGCCGGCCGGGTCGTCGGGAACGCCGTCGTGGTGCCTGCCGCAGTCGTCGTGCTGCCCTGCCCGCTGCCGGCGGCGAAGAGGGCCGAGGCCGTTCCGGCGAGAAGCAGCAACGAGACCGCCGCCGCGCGAAAAGCGGAACGAAGCACCGCGGCTCACGGTAGCGAACGATCGTGAGCAAACGGTGTGCGCGAGTCGGCTACAGATCCAGCCGCGCGGCGTACTGCTCGTCGTAGTAACGGCGGTAGTCGCCGGACTTGATCGGCTCCCACCAGTCACGATTGTCGCGGTACCAGTCGACCGTTGCCTCGAGACCCCCTGCCGCCGGACGTCCTGCCTCGGGGCCGCCGCCGTCGAACGAGTGCCGCGGCGACCAGCCGAGTGAGCGCACCTTCGACGAGTCGACCGAGTAGCGGCGATCGTGACCCGGCCGGTCGGTGACATGGCGGACGAGATCGGGGGACGCACCGGTCAGGTCGAGGATGCGGCGGACGACCTCCATGTTCTCGCGCTCCTGGCCGCCGACGTTGTAGACCTCGCCGCCGGCACCCTGCTTGAGGACGAGCTCGATCGCCGCGCAGTGGTCGTCGACCTGGAGCCACTCGCGCCGCTGACGGCCGTCGCCGTACACCGGCAGGTGCTGCCGGTCGAAGGCGTTCGTGATGAACAGCGGCAGGAACTTCTCGGGGTACTGGCGCGGCCCGTACGTGTTCGCCCCGCGCGTGATGAGCGCGTCGGTCCCGTAGGTGCGCACGTAGGCGAGCACCTGCAGGTCGCCGCCGGCCTTCGACGCCGAATAGGGGCTCGACGGGCGGAGCGGCGCCTCCTCGCTGCAGGCGGGGGCGTCGAGCGGAACGTCGCCGTACACCTCGTCGGTGGAGACCTGGACGTGCCGGAGGCCGTGGTGGCGGGCGTGATCGAGCAGCACCTGGGTGCCGAGCACGTCGGTGAGGATGAACTCGGCCGGGCCGAGGATCGAGCGGTCGACGTGGGTCTCGGCCGCGAAGTTGACGATCGCCTCGCACCCGTCGGCCGCCTCGGCGACCGCGACCGGATCGGCGATGTCGCCGTGGTGGAAGACGTGCTCGACGCCCTCGAGGTTGGCGCGGTTGCCCGCGTAGGTCAGCTTGTCGAGCACGCTCACCTCGTCGCCTGCGGCGGCGAGCCGCCGCACGAACGCCGAGCCGATGAAGCCCGCCCCGCCTGTCACGAGTACCCGCATCGCGGACAGGGTATCGGCGTTCCGCCGGCCGTCCTAAAGGCGCTCGAGGCAGGCCCGCAGGCCGTCACGCCAGTGCGGCAGCTCCGGAGCGCCCCGCTCGCTGCGCAGCACCGAGTAGGCGGGGCGGCGGGCCGTCGGCCTGCCCGCTGCGAACTCGGCCGTCGTCACGCGCCGAACGCGGGTCGCCAGGCCCGCCTCCGCGAAGATCGCCTCCGCGAAATCGGCCCAGGTGCAGTCGCCGCCGGCGGCGACGTGGTAGACGCCGTACGGCAGGCGGATCACGTCGTGGACGGCCGCCGCGAGATGCCCGACGTAGGTCGGGCACCCGCGCTGGTCGTCGACCACTGCCACCTCGTCGCGCTCGCGGCCCAGGCGCACCATCGTCAGCAGGAAGTTCTTCGACGTCGGCCCGAAGAGCCACGAGGTGCGGACGATCCAGGCCCGGTCGCCTGCAGCAGCCTCGCCGAGGAGCTTCGTGCGGCCGTAGACACCGAGCGGCGCGGGCGCGTCGGACTCGAGGTACGGAGTCGTCTTCGCGCCGGAGAAGACGTAGTCGGAGGAGAACGCGACGAGCGGCGCCCCGAGCTCCGCCGCGTGCTGGGTGCCGCCGACGTTGACCGCGGTCGCCTCCTGCGGCTCGCGCTCGGCTCCGTCGACGTCCGTCCACGCGGCCGCGTGCAGGACGAGCGAGGGCGTCGCCAGGGCGGGCGGCGGCAGCGACACGTCCCACTCCGCACGGGTCAGGCCGCGGGCGCCCGGGAACGCCTCGAGGAGAGCCCGGCCGAGCTGGCCCGCCGCCCCCGTGACCAGCGCGCCGGGCGCCTCAGCAGGCGGCTGCGTCACGCGGCGACAGGATCGGCGTGTCGGTGCTCCAGAGGTGCTTGACGCGAGGGTCGGCCCAGCACACGCCGAGCTCGTCGGGGTCGGCCGCGTCGTACTCCTCGGTCACGTGGTAACAGAAGAGCAGATCGGTGAGAGCCTCGAAGCCGTGGGCGCACAGACCGGGCACGTAGATCGCGACCGGGTTGTCGTCGCCGATGTCCTCGGTGAACGTCTCTCCCGTCTCGAGGTCGAGCACGACCACGCGGGCCGTCCCCTGCAGGCAGGCGAACAGGTCGTCCTGGCCGCGCTCGTGGCGGTGCAGGCCACGGATCGTGCCGCGGCGGGAGAACGACACGTTGGTCTGGCGGGTCGCCTTCGGCAACGCGGATTCGCGGCGCAGCTCGTAGAACCAGCCGCGCTCGTCCTCGAAGCGCCGCAGCGGGATGCGCACGAGGCCGGCGATCACTTGTTGGCCCCCGTCTCCTCGATCAGCCGGCCGAGCTCGGCCAGGTCGGCCCAGTGCTTGCCGCCGTCGTGCCACCAACCCTCCACCTGCCGCACCGCCAGCTCACCACGGTGCGCGTAGGCGCGGTTGACGTCGGTGATCTCGAGCTCGCCGCGGCTCGACGGCGCCAGCGAGTCGATGATCTCGTAGACGTCGGGCGGGAAGCAGTAGAGCCCGACGACGGCGTCGTTCGACGGCGGGGCGGGATACCGGAGGTCGACCACGCCGGCCTTCTCGACGATGTCGGCGACCTCGCCGTCGTCACCGTAGGCGACCACGCCGAAGTTCTCGGGGTCGGGGACCTCCTTGACGAAGACCTGGGCGCCGTGCGTCCAGGCGCGAACCGCGTCGGCCTGGGCGAACTCGAAGAGGTTGTCGCCGAGGCAGACGACGAGCTGCTCGCCGCGGGCGAAGTCGCGTGCCATGCCGACGACCTGGGCGATGCCGCCGGCCTCCACCTGCACCTTGTAGGTGAGGTCCAGGTCGAACAACGTCTCCCCGGTCGCACGCCCCTCGAGGCGGCCGTTCCCGAGCAGGTCGATGAACTGGCCCGCGTGCTGCTGCCCGGTGACGAGCAGCACGTCGCGCACGCCGACCCGCTGCAGCAGCTGGAGGGGGTAGTAGACCATCGGCCACCGGCCCACGGGCAGCAGGTGCTTGTTCGTCACGCGCGTCAGCTCCGCGAGCCGCGTCGCGGTCCCACCGGCGCAGATCAGCCCTTTCATGCCCGCGATGCTACGGCCTCGACCGGCGGCGTGCCGCGGCCGCGGAGCGCGGCTGCCCCGGCGACCGCCGCGAACAGCGACAGGACGGCGACGGCCGACCACATGGCCGCGTCACCCCAGAGCTGGCGCACCTGCAGGCCGAGGAACGGCCCGAGCGCCCACGCGACCGACCACGAGCCGCCGAAGGCGCCCATGTAGGCGCCACGGATGTCCGCCGGGGCGAAGGCGGCGACGGCGGCCTGCGACGTCGGGATCCACAGCATCTCACCGACGACGAAGACCACGACGATCGCGATCACGACCGGGAGGGCGGCCGAGACGCCGAGCAACAGGAACGGGAGCCCCATCAGCGGCATCGCGACCGCGAGCTTCAGCGCAGGAGACACCCCTGCCGTCCAGCGGATCAGCCGGAACTGGAAGATCGCCACGAACGCCGGGTTCACGACCACGACCATCCCCCAGAGCCACTTCGGGAAGCCGTGCGTCGCGACGAGCGAGATCGGAAGCAGCACCTCGTAACAGACGTACGTCATGCACGCGAGCGACGACGAGCCGAGGAAGAGCAGGAACGGCCGGTCGCGCCGGATCACGCCGAACGACCCTCGGCGGGGCGGCTCGAGCGGGACGAACGCTCCGTGGCGGGGCAGGTACCGCCACGCGACCAGGAGCGCGATCGTCGACAGCACGGCACCGCTGACGAAGAACACGGGCCAGCTGTCGGCGAGCAGCAGGAGGCCGCCGAGCGGCGGTCCGAGCGTGACGCCGAGGTTCGACGCGACGCGGGTCGCCGCGTACCCGGCCGCGTGGCGACCGGGCGGGACGAGGTCGGCGACCATCGCCTGGTCGGCGGCGTTGCCGATCGATCCGAGCGCGGGGACGAGCGCCGCGACGACCAGCCCCGCCGCGAGGTGCTGCCCGACACTCGCGAAGGCGACCATCAACACGCCCTGGCCGCCCCAGCCGGCAAGGATCAGCGGGCGCCTGCCGACGCGATCCGACAGGCGACCGCCGAGGAAGCCCGACAGGCCCGCCAGGGTCGCTCCGACGAGATAGGTCGCTCCGAGCTCGGAGTACGTGGCGTGCAGATGGGTCTTCGCCCAGATGCCGAGGAAGACCCAGGTCGTCGAGCCGGCGACCGACCCGACGAAGGCGACTGCGACGACCGGCCGCAGCGGCCGATCGACGTCAGCCCCGAACGCGAACCGGAATGCCCGCGCCCGCACGCGCGCCGACCAGAGACGTCTGCGAGACGGCGTGGAACGCCAGCTCCACCGCCGGTCCGATCCCCAGTGCGAACACCAGCGTGCCGATGCCGACGGTGCCACCGAGGGCGAAGCCGACGCCGAGCACCGAGAGCTCCAGCGCCGCCCGGACGAGCCCGACGCGGACGCCGCTCCGCCTGGCCCCGACGAGCATCAGCGAGTCGCGGGGGCCGGCGCCGAGATCGGCGCCGATGTACAGCGCCGTGCCGACACCGAAGCACGCGAGCCCGGCCGCCAGCAGCACGATGCGAGCGCCCAGCGGGGCAGAGGCGAAGCGCTGCAGCACGTTCAGGTGCTGGATCAGGATGATGAAGGCGCCGATGAGGAGGGCGTTGGCCAGCGTGCCGATCCCGATCCGCGCCCCGAGCCGCCATCCGATCACGACGACGATCAGCCCGACCGTCTCGTTGGCGGCACCGAACGAGAGCGGCGTGTTCCGGGCGATCCCCTGGTGCAGCACGTCCCACGGCGGCAGGCCGAGCTTCGCCTCGAGGAAGCAGAGGATCCCGACGGCACAGAAGAACAGGCCCAGTACGAGCCAGAGGGCCCGGGCGGCACGTCCGCCACGCAGGATCGGGGGAGCGTGCATCCCGTCCAGGCTAGCCGGGAGCACCCGGGCGGGGCGCGAGCGGCGACGGCTCGACGCGGACGAGGCGCGCAACCGACGCCGGCAGCCACCAGTTCCAGCGCCCGAAGACGGCCATCAGGCTCGGCACGAGCACCGAGCGGATCAGCGTGGCGTCGATCGCGATCGCCACGGCGAGCCCGACCCCGAACTCCTGGAGGCCGACGATCCGGCCCGCGACGAGGCCGGAGAAGGCCGCGACCATGATCACGGCGGCGGCTGTGACGATCCGCCCGGTCCGCTCGAGGCCGTGCGCCACGGCGGTGACGTTGTCGACGCCGCCGTCCCACGCCTCGCGCATGCGGGTGACGAGGAACACCTCGTAGTCCATCGACAGGCCGAAGAGCGTCGCGAACAGGAACGGCGGGATCCAGCCTTCGACCTGGGGGTCGCGGTAGAGGCCGATCGTGTCGTGCCCGAGGCCGTACCGGAACACGACGACGAGCATCCCGTAGCTCGCGGCCACCGAGAGCAGGTTGAGCACGATCGCCTTCAGCGGCAGGAGCAGCGACCGGAAGGCCCGCAGCAGGAGGACGTAGGTGAGCGCGAGGACCGCGGCGATCAGCCACGGCAGCGTCGTGAAGACGCGGTGCAGGAAGTCGACCCCCTGCGGTGGCCCGCCGCCGGCCAGGACGACCACCCCCCTCGGGAAGCGGGCGGCCGGGATGAGCCGTCCGCGGAGCCGGGCCACGAACGACTGGGCCTGCGGCTGACCGTAGTCGTGCCGCCCGAGCTGGAGCACCTGGGCGTAGCGGCCCGTCGGGTCGACGAAGCGCGCGCCGGAGCCGAAGACGACGCCGGCCGTCTCGCGATCGGCTCTGAGCTCGGCGGCCAGCCGCGCGAGCGCGGCCTGGACGTCCGGCGCCCCGACGCCGCCGGGCCGGCCGGTGTCGACGACGATCCGGGTCGGCACGACCGCGCCCGGGCCGATCGCCCGGCGCAGGACGTCGAACCCCTGGATCGCCTGGGGCGACCGCGGGACGCCGAACGACGATCCCGGCGTGAGCGAGAGCCGGAGCGCCGGCAGGGCCAGCGCCAGGGCGACCGCCGCGCCGGCGAACAGGTAGCGCAGCGGGCGGCGCATGATCGAGCGGGCCAGCCAGTTCCAGAAGCCCCGGTCGGGGTCGTCGTGACCGCGGCCGCCGAGCCGGCTCGCCGTGCCGCGGCGGCCGTAGAGGTGCAGGAGGGTCGGCTGGAGCGTGCCCGCGGCGAGGATCGACGCCACGGGAATCAGGAAGCCGGCGATGCCCATCATGCGCATGAACGGCATCGGGAGGGCGACGAGCGTCAGCAGGCCGATCGCCACGGCCGCGCCCGAGAAGACGACCGCCCGGCCGGCCGTCTCCATCGTGCGGACGATCGCGTCGTCGACGTCGTCGTGGCGGGTCAACTCCTCCCGGAAGCGGTAGACGACGAGCAGGGAGTAGTCGATCGCGATGCCGAGCCCGACCAGCTCGATCAGGTTGGTGACGTACGTCGGCGTCGGCGTCAGTCGCGCGACCCAGTACATGACCCCGAGCGCGCCGCTGATCGTGCAGGCGGCGAACAGGAACGGCATCGTCACCGCCACGGAGAGGCCGAAGACGGCGAGCAGCACGACCAGCGCGATCGGCAGGGCTATCCCCTCGCCCTTCGTCAGGTCGTGGGCGAAGATCGGATCGAGATCGTGCTGCGTCGGCCCCGCGCCGGTCACGTAGTCGCGCTCGACGCCCCGCGGCAACGGCAGCGCGGCCCGGACCGCGACGGTGCGCCGCTTCGCCTGCGCGAGGTCGAGCGTGGAGGCGATGGCCGCGTAGGCGACGTGCCGGCCCGCCAGGAGCACCGGCGACGGCCGGCCGCCGGGAACGGCGCGGGCGGCGGTGTCGACGGCGACCTGGATCCGGCCACGCAGGCCGGGCGCAGCCACCGACCGGGCCACGAAGACCAGCGTGAACGACCCGTCCGGACGGTCGCCGAAGTGCTGCTGGAGGAGTTGCCGCGCCCGCTCCGAGTCGGTCCCGGGGACGCTGAACGAGTTGGTGAGGAGCGGCGTCAGCTTCGTGCCGGCGAGGCCGCCCGTGACGACGACGGCGGCCCAGAAGACGAGCACGGCCCGGCGATGGCGAAGCACGAAGCGCGTCCAGGCGGCCACGCGCCAACGTTAGACGGACGGCTCTACGACAGCGCGAACGACTGCACGAGCAGCTTGCAGGCGGCGTCGCTGCCCGACGCCGGCCTGCGGCAGAGCAGCTCGAACTCGCGCTTGCCGCTGAGCACGAACGTGTACTCGTCGATGCTGCCACCCGTCGCGATGCGCCAGACGTGCGACCTGATCCCGGCCGGGCCGGCAACGCCACGGCCGACGACCCGGCCGTGCTCGCTCGCCGCGACGACGTCCACGCGCGCCTGTTCGTCGCGGACGACGCGGGCGAACAGCGCCGGCGTGTACGGCTTCACGAGGGGGTAGGTCGAGACCCGGACGAAGGCGGTGGCGGTTCCGGCCGAGAGCTGGCGGCCATGACCCGTCAACACCCACCCGGCCGGCGCCGTGAACCGGAAGCCGTCACCCAGCGCGACGTTCGCCCGCGCACGCGAGCCGCCACACGCGGTGACGATCAGCGCTACCGTCAGGGCAAGGACCAGAAGCGGGGCAACCGGCACGGTTGCGACGAAGCGAAAGGATTTGATCATGGCGAACACGAAGAGCAAGGTCTACGACGCAGCGGGCACGGTGAAACCGTACTTGGAGCGCGCGATGGCGGACGACGAGCTCCGCAGCGACGTCCTCAGCGCGTTCGCGGCCGCCAAGGAGCTCTACGGCGAGCTGACCGGCAGCCGAACCAGCCCCGTGACGCTCGCCGCGCGAGTCGCGACGGACGACGAGATCCGCGAGAAGCTGCGGCTGGCCGTCGAGGATCTGAGGAGCGCCGCCGACCGGCTGCAGGGAAAGCGCGAGCGGTCGCACCGCAACGCGACGCTGCTCGTCGCGGGCATTGCGCTCGGCATCCTCTTCAATCCGGTGACCGGCGCGGAGACCCGCAAGTGGCTGAAGGAGGTCATCGGCGGCGAGAGCGACTTCGGTGACGACTGGGCCGCAGGCGACGGCGGCGCCCACGGTGGCGGCGCCAACGGTGTCGCGAACGGCAGCACCGTCAAGAACGCGGGCTGACGCTCACGTTCCCGGGCCGTGGGTCGCGCCCAGGTCGCCCGGCGGCGCCGTCGCCGGGCCGGGCTGCGACCCCGGCCCGAGCCCGACCGAGGCCGCCGGCCGTAGCGAGCGGCGCAGCGAGGCCGGGTCGAGCCCGTCGGCCGACGAGATGTCGTTCATCCCGAGCAGGATCGCGCCCGGTTCCGGGCCGGCCGCGACGCCCTTGACGTTCGGCGCCCAGGCGGGCGCGATCGGATACGGCAGGCTCTTCTCATGGGTCCAGCCGTCGAGGTACTTGGTCGGATCGACGGCCCCGGCGAGGCCGAGGTAGAGCTGCGACACCGGGTGCACCTCGAAATGGAGGTGCACCGGCGTCTGCGCGGCGTCCCCCGTGTTGCCCATGAAGCCGATCACCTCGCCGGCCCGGACCTGCGAGCCGTTCCGGGCGGCGTTCGAGAACGCCGAGAGGTGCGCGTAGAGGAACAGGTTGCCCTGGGCGTCGAGGAGCCAGAGCGAGTTCCCGGCGACCTTGTCGTAGCCGACCGAGAAGACCGTCCCGGCCTCGACGGCGACGAGCGGCTGGCCGAGCGTGCCGAAGATGTCGTCGCCCGTGTGGTGGCTGCCGCCGGCACGGGCCGCCCCGAACGTGTCCCGGTAGGCGGCCGGCCCGAAGACCGGGAAGACGTAGGCGCCCGGGCCGAGCGGCGGCTGGATGACGAGCGGCCCGCTCGGCACGGCCTGCGGGACCGTCTGGGCGCCGGCGCCGGTGGAGGGCCCCGTCGGCGGGGGCGACACCGGCGTGGTGGTGACGGGCGGGGCCTTCGCGGCCGTCTGCACGGCAGCCTGGGCGAAGCCGACCTGGATCTCGCTGCCCGCGGGAAGCCCGCCGTGGGCGGCGGTCAGCCGCACGTCGAGCTCGAGCACCTGGCCCTGGTAGCCCTTCGCCCCGGCCGGTGCCGAGTTGTCGACGGTGACGGCGTCGAGTGTGAGCACTCCCCAGTCGCCGAGCGGAGCGGTCGTCCCCGCGACGGGCTGGCCGAGGGCGACGAGGTTCGTCACCGCGCTGCCGAGCTGGTTGCCGCCCGCCCCCGAGAGACCGGTCCCGGCGGACGCGCGCGCGATGACCGCGTCGGCCTTCACCTCGCCCCCGAACAGCGACAGCCCCGTGACGCCGGCCTGCGCCCTGGCCGAGGCGAACCGCTGCACCGCCGTCGTCGCGGTCGCCGTCGTCTCCGACGCGGAGACCACCGACCCGTCGGCGGGATAGGCGAAGGCGCCGGCGGCCGACGAGCCGCTGTCGGAGACGACCGCGGTGGAGACCGGCGCCTGCCCCGGGATCGCGACCCGGATCGCCCAGGCCGTCGCGGCAGTCGTCGGGGCCGCCGCCGGGGTCGCGACGGGCGTGGCGGCGGGGCTGCCGATGCGCGCGAGGACCGCTGCCGTCGCGGCGACGATGAGCAGCGGAACCAGGCGACTGCGCATCCGGCCTGATTGTGCCACCGCGCACGGGCGGCGACGATCGGCGCTCGGGCGGCGGTCAGGTCGTCGCAGCGTGCTTGGCCCGGCGTGCCCGCCAGACGATCTGCGCGGACGTGACGATGAGCAGGGCGCCGAACAGCCTACGGAGGGTCGCCTCCGGCAGCGCCTCCGCGACGAGGACGCCACCCTGGACACCCGCGATCGAAGCGAGCCCGATCACGAGCGCGACGCGGAAGTCGACGATCCCCTGCTTGTTCAGGCGCCACGTGCCGACGGCGGCGGTGGGCAGGATCGCGAGCAGCGACGACGCCTCCGCGTGCACCTGCGTCAGCCCCAGGGCGATCACGAGCGTCGGCACGAACAGGATCCCGCCCCCGACGCCGAAGAGCCCGGCGAGGACGCCGCCGACGAGGCCGAGGAGCCCGACGAGGACGAGCGTCACGCGGCGGCCGTCGTCATACGAGCAGCCGCACCCCGACGGCGGCGAGCAGGAGCGCGAATCCGTAGGTCAGCTTGTCGAGCGAGAGCCGCTGCTGGAGCGCTGCCCCGCCGAGCACGCCGAGGACGGCGGGGATGCCGACGAGCGCGGCCGCGCCCGGCTTCACGTCGCCGTGGAAGGCATACGTCGCAGCGCCCGCGACGGACGAGATCAGGATCGCCGCCAACGAGGAAGCGGAGGCGCGGCGCTGGTCGAAGCCGTAGATCACGAGCAGCGGCACGATGACGATGCCGCCGCCGACGCCGAACAGCGCCCCGAAGAACCCGGCGACGAGCCCGATCCCGGCAAGCGTGACGATCTTGCGGCGCGACACCGGTCGTACTCTACGAACTCGCGCCCGTCAGAGCCGGAGGCGCTCGCGGAGCGCGCGCGCCTGGCGGCGGGCGACGTCGAGCTCGGTGCGCGCCGCGTCGGCGAGCTGGAGGCGGATGCGGTCGGGCCCGGCCCGGCGCACCGCGGCCACCTTGGCCAGGTTGACGAGATGGGAGCGGTGGATGCGCGCGAACCGCGCGGCGGGCAGCCGGCGCTCGAGGTCGGCGAGCGAGGCCGTCGAGAGGTACGAGCGGTCGTAGGTGTGGACGCGGCTGTAGTCGCCGTCGGCCTGGACGAAGTGGATCTGGTCGTAGTCGAGCAGCTCGGTGCCGCC
>CAYXXE010000042.1:0-15644 GCA_964468985.1 uncultured Gaiellales bacterium
CGGCGAAGATCGCCGCGATCGCCGTCGCCGGCGTGAACGCGACCGACTGCATCCCGGAAGCCACCGAGCCGTGCGTCCCGACCCAGGAGAGCGCCTCGAGATCGGCTGCGGTCGTCCGGAGCACGCGCCGGATCTGCTCGTCGGGCAGGAAGGCCTCGGCGAGCACGGTCTTCCCGTGGCCGGACTGGAAGTACTCCGCCGACGGCTTCTTGTCGCCGCCCATGTTGGCCTCCAGCACCGCCCGCTCGGGCTTCACCGGCGCCCGGTCGAGGACGTAGCCCATGTTCAGGGCGTAGCTGTTGCGGGTCATCATGTTGGGCCCGACCGCGTCACCGGTCGTCCACCGCCAGAGGACATGGCACATCGGCCCGACGACGTGCGTCTTCACCTCGCGGAGCCTCGCCCGCCGCGAGAGCGACTCGTCGGTCGACGCCTCGAGCCAGGCCCGCATCGCCGGCAGCTCCGCGTCGAGCCAGTCCGCCAGCGCGATCGCCTCGGCCGAGTCGGCGCACACGAAGCACGACGCCCGCGTCATCCGGTCGGCGAGGACGTAGGTCCGGACGGCCCCGGCGGCGAGCGCGCCGCGGGTCAGCGACGCCGTGAGGCCGCCCTCCGTGTGCGCCAGCGGCACGTGCACCGTCTCGGTGGCCCGGCCGGTCTCGACGAGGTCACCCGCCTCCGAAAGCTCGTAGGCGCCAAGTGAGAGCTCGACCGGCGCGGCCGAGACGGGAATGACGGCCACGCCGACGAGCGACTCGGCCGCCGCCGCGAACGGCTCGAGCGGCACGGACGTCACCAGCCCGTCGGGCACGCCCATCGTCTCGCGGCGGCTCGCGATCGAGGCGGGATCGTTCTTGCGGGACCACTTCATCAGACGAGTCTAAGCTCCCGGCATGACTGCCACCCTGATGCTCGGCAAGCCCCTGGCCGACCGGATCCGGGCCGAGGTGGCCGGCGAGGTCGCCGCGCTCGGTCACGTCGGGCTCGTGACGGTGCTCGTGGGCGACGATCCCGCCTCGGAGATCTACATCCGTCTCAAGCACCAGGCGGCCCACGACGCGGGCATCGCCGCCACCGATCTGCGTCTCCCCGCCGAGACGACCGAGGCCGACCTGCTCGCCCGCATCGCCGCGCTGAACGCGGACGACGGGGTCGACGCGATTCTCGTCCAGCTGCCGCTGCCGGGCCACATCGACGAGGGGAAGGTCCTGCGCGCGGTCGCCCCGGCCAAGGACGTGGACGGCTTCCACCCGCTGAACGCCGGCCAGCTGTACCTCGGCCATCCGACGCTCGTTCCCGCCACGCCGCTCGGTGTGATGGCGCTTCTGCGCGAGCACGGCGTCGCGCTCGCAGGCGCGCGGGCGGTCGTGATCGGACGCAGCGCGATCGTCGGCAAGCCGGCGGCCCACCTGCTGCTCCAGCAGCACGCGACGGTGACGATCTGCCACTCGCGCACCACCCATCTCGAGGCCCACACACTCGCGGCCGACGTCCTGGTCGTCGCCGCCGGACGCCCGGCGATGGTCACCGCGTCGATGGTGAAGCCCGGCGCGGTCGTCGTCGACGTCGGCATCAACCGCACCGAGACGGGCATCGTCGGCGATGTCGACCCCGGGGCGCTCGAGGTCGCCTCGCTCATGACGCCCGTCCCGCGCGGGGTCGGCCCGATGACGATCGCCTGCCTGCTGCAAAATGCCCTGCTCTGCGCCCGATACCGTCGTGGCACGGCGCTCTATCCAGCGGGCTGAAGCAGTGGTAAGGTTGGCGCCCTCCGCCATCGGTGGAGCTTGTGGTCGTCCGAGCAAGGAGTAGGAAGCAGTGGCTGAAGGCACCGTCAAGTGGTTTTCGAACGAGAAGGGCTTCGGGTTCATCGAGCGGGGCGGGGGCGAGGCGGACGTGTTCGTCCACTTCTCCGCGATCGCCGGAGACGGCTACAAGTCGCTGGCCGAGGGTCAGCGCGTCTCGTTCGACGTCGTGCAGGGCGACAAGGGCCTGCAGGCCGCGAACGTCACAGCGCTCTAGCGCACTTTCGGAACCGGTCGTACAGAGGGCTCCGAGAGGGGCCTTCTGTCGTTCTTCCGGTCCAGGCGACGACTTCTGCGAGGATCAGCGAACAGTGGCCATCTCCCGGGACGAGGTACTGCACGTCGCGCGCCTCGCGCGCCTCGAGCTGAGCGACGCCGAGGTCGAGCGGTTCGGCGGCCAGCTCTCGGCGATCCTCGACGCAGTGTCGAAGGTCTCGGAGCTCGACCTCGAAGGCGTCCCGCCGACGGCCCACCCGCTCGAGATCGAGAACGCCTGGGCGGAGGACGAACCACACGAGTGCCTGTCCGTCGAGGCCGCGCTCGCGAACGCGCCTGCGCGCGCGGGCGACCTGTTCGAGGTGCCACCGGCTTGATCGACACTCTTCGTCTGACGGCAGAGGAGGCGCAGGGGCTGCTCGCGCGCGGCGACGTCTCGGGCGAGGAGCTCTTCGCCGCCTATCGCGACGCGATCGACGAGCGCGACCCGGAGCTGCATGCCTTCCTGCACCTGTGCGAGGACGCGGGCGGCAGCGGGATCCCGATCGCGCTCAAGGACGTGATCTCGACCGAGGGCGTCCCGACGACCGCCGGCTCGCGGATCCTCGAGGGCTACCGGCCGGTGTTCGACGCGACGGTCGCAGCGCGCTGCAAGGCGAGCGGCCTGCGGCTGCTCGGCAAGACCAACACCGACGAGTTCGCGATGGGCTCGTCGACCGAGAACTCGGCCTACGGCCCGACCCGCAATCCCTGGGACCCGACGCGCGTCCCGGGTGGCTCGGGCGGCGGCTCGGCGGCTGCGGTGACCGCGGGCCTCGCGCCGTGGGCGCTCGGCTCGGACACCGGCGGCTCGATCAAGCAGCCGTCGGCCCTGTGCGGCAACGTCGGCCTCCGGCCCACCTACGGCACCGTGTCGCGCTACGGCGTCGTGGCGTTCGCCTCGTCGCTCGACCAGGTCGGGCCTGTTGCCCGGAACGTGCGCGACTGCGCGCTGCTCTACTCGATCATCTACGGCCGCGACGCGAACGACCTGACGACCGTGCAGGCTCCCGCCGTCGAGCTGCCGGCCGGGACCGACCTGAAGGGCGTCCGGGTCGGCGTGCCGCGCGAGCTGAACGACGTCGAGGGGATCGAGCCGGGCGTTCGCGCGTCGGTCCGGGCCGCGATCGCCTTGGCCGAGTCGCTCGGGGCCGATGTCGACGAGTGCTCGCTGCCGCTCTCGGTCGACTACGGGCTCCCTTGCTACTACCTCGTCGCCCCCGCCGAGGCCTCGTCGAACCTCGCCCGCTACGACGGCGTCCGCTACGGCACGCGCTCGGACGGCGCCGACTTCCGCGAGATGGTGATGCGGACACGCCACGACTCGCTCGGCGACGAGCCGAAGCGGCGGATCATGATCGGCACGTACGCCCTGTCGTCGGGCTACTACGACGCCTACTACGCGACCGCCCAGAAGGTGCGGACGATCATCCGCCGCGAACACGAGGCCGCCTTCGAGCGCTTCGACGTGCTCGTCTCGCCGACCAGCCCGACGGTGGCCTTCCCGCTCGGGGCGAAATCGGCCGACCCGCTCGCGATGTACCTGTCGGACGTGCTCACGATCCCGTCGTGCATGGCCGGCCTGCCCGGGCTGAACATCCCTTGCGGGCTCTCGGAGGGGCTTCCGGTCGGGCTCCAGCTCGTCGGCCCGCAGTTCTCCGAGAACACGCTGTTCCGGGTCGGTCACGCGCTCGAGCAGGCACTCGGCTTCGACACGGTGCCCACGAGGTACCGCGCGTGACGGCGCCCGTCGCCTGGGAGCCCGTGATCGGGCTCGAGATCCACGTCCAGCTGAGCACGCGCACGAAGATGTTCTGCCGCTGCCCCGCCGGGTACGGCGCGGCCGAGAACACGCGCACGTGTCCCGTGTGTCTCGCGTTCCCCGGCGCGCTGCCGGTCGCGAACCGCGAGGCGATCGAGCGGACGATCACGCTCGGCCTGGCGCTCGGCTGCGAGATCGCCGACCGGGCCGTGTTCCACCGCAAGAACTACTTCTATCCCGACCTGCCGAAGGCGTACCAGATCAGCCAGTACGACGAGCCGCTCTGCCACGGCGGCCGGCTCGTGCTGCCGACACCGGACGGCGACGTGGCGATCGGGATCGTCCGCGCGCACCTCGAGGAGGACGCCGCGAAGACGATCCACGTCGGTGAGTCCGGCCGGATCCACGGCGCCACGGCGACCCTGGTCGACTTCAACCGGGGCGGCACCCCGCTGGTCGAGATCGTGACCGAGCCCGACATCCACGACGCCGAGACGGCGAAGCGCTTCCTGCAGCTCCTACGCCAGACGGTGGTCGAGCTGGGGCTCTCCGACGCAGAGCTCGACAAGGGCTCGATGCGCTTCGACGTGAACGTCTCCGTGCGCCCCGCCGGCTCCGGTGAGCTCCGCACCCGCACCGAGCTGAAGAACATGAACTCCTTCAACTTCGCGGCCAAGGGCATCGAGCGGGAGGTGGCGCGCCAGATCCGGATCTACGAGTCGGGTGGGACGGTCGAGCAGGAGACCCTCCACTTCGACCCGACGGCGGAAGACTCGCCGCCCCTGCGCTCGAAGGAGGAGGCACAGGACTACCGGTACTTCCCCGAGCCCGACCTCGTCCCCATCCGGCCGCCGGCAGACCTCGTCGAGCGCCTCCGCGAGCGCGTGCGCGAGCTGCCCGGCGCCCGGATCAGGCGCATCGCCGACACGCTGTCCTTCTACGACGCCGACGTGCTCGTCACGGGCGGCCTCGATCGCCTGTGGGCCGCCGTCGTCGCGGCGGGCGCCGACCCGAAGGAAGCGGCCAACGTCCTCGCGAACCAGTTCGTCGCCGCCGGCGTCGCGGTGGAGTCGGTCGAGCCGGCGGAGCTCGCGAAGCTGGTGACGGCCCGTGCCGAGATCCCCCGTGCCACCTTCGACGAGGCCCTGGCGAAGGTGGGCGACCCCGGCTTCTCGGCCGGTCCGTACATCGCCCGGAAGGCGCTGTCGGACGTCGCCGAGCTCGATCCCGTGATCGACCGCGTGATCGCGGCCAACTCCTCCCAGGCCGAGGCCTACCGCGCCGGCAAGCAGGGGCTGCTCGGCTTCTTCGTCGGCCAGGTGATGAAGGAGACGGGCGGCGCGGCCGACCCGCGCGTCGTGAGTGACCGCGTCCGCGAGAAGCTCGGAGCCTGAGCGCAGCGTGAGCGGTGAGCCGCCCGGGAGCAGCGACCTCGACCTGATCGTGATCGGGTCGGGGCCGGCCGGGCAGAAGGCCGCGATCCAGGCGGCGAAGCTCGGGAAGCGCGTGGCGCTCGTCGAGCGGCATGCCGCGGTCGGCGGGGCGAGCGTCAACACCGGGACGATCCCCTCGAAGACGATCCGCGAGGCGATCCTCTACCTCACCGGGCTCAACCAGCGGTCGATCTACGGGCAGGACTACCGGCTGAAGGACCAGATCTCCGTCGAGGACATCTCGCTGCGGGTTCGGCAGGTCGTCGAGCGCGAGCGGAACATCATCCGCGACCAACTCCTCCGGAATCGCGTTGCGCTGCACGGCGGCACAGCCACGCTCGTCGACGCGAACACCGTGTCCGTGATCGGGCCGGACGGAGCGCGCCGTGCGTTCACCGCCGCCTTCGTCGTGATCGCGTCGGGCTCCGAGCCGGCGCATCCACCCGAGATCGACTTCAACGGCTCGTCGGTGCTCGACAGCGACGACATCGTCCTGCGGCTGAAGGAGCTGCCGACCACGATCGTGATCGTCGGGGCGGGCGTCATCGGCATCGAGTTCGCGTCGATGTTCGCCGCGCTCGGGGCCAAGGTGACCGTCGTCGACGCTCGCCCGGACATGCTCGACTTCTGCGACTACGAGATCGCCGAGTCGCTCCGCTACCACCTCCGCGACCTGAACGTGATCTTCCGCTTCGGCGAGCGCGTCGTCCGCGTCGAGGCGTCCGAGCGGGGCACCCTCACGACGCTCGCCAGCGGCAAGCGACTCCCGGCAGACGTGGTCTTCTACTCCGCCGGCCGGCAGGGGGCGACGGCGAGCCTGAACCTCGAGAGCGCCGGCCTCGTGGCCGACAGCCGCGGGCGGATCGCCGTCGACGAGCACTTCCGCACGTCGGCACCCACCATCTACGCGGTCGGCGACGTGATCGGCTTCCCGAGCCTGGCCTCGTCCTCGGCGGAGCAGGGGAGGCTGGCCGCCTGTCACGCCTTCGGGGTGCCGACAGGAACGTCGTCGACGCTCCTCCCGTTCGGCATCTACTCGATCCCGGAGATCAGCTATGTCGGCGCGACCGAGCGAGAGCTCACCGATGCGTCGGTCCCGTACGAGGTCGGCATCGCCCACTACCGCGAGCTGGCGCGCGGCCAGATCCTCGGTGAGAACCACGGCGTCGTGAAGCTGCTCGTCTCCGCCGCCGACCGGACGCTGCTCGGCGTTCACGCGTTCGGTGCCGGCGCGACCGAGCTGGTGCACATCGGCCAGGCGGTGATGGGACTCGGCGGCACGGTCGACTACCTCGTCGACACCGTGTTCAACTACCCGACGCTGGCCGAGGCGTACAAGGTGGCCGCGCTCGATGCCGTGAACAAGCTGCGCGCGGCCGAGCTGCTCTAGCCACGCGTCTGCCGATCCGCCGCGCCGCCGTAGAGCAGCAGGGCGGCGACCGCGGCGCAGGTGGCGAGCACCGAGACGTTCGTTCCGGCCAGGCCCGACCCGGCTGCCGCGACGCCGATCCCCCCCAGGAGCAGCAGGTTTCGGATCGGTCGACGGCGGATCGTCCAGAGCGCCACCGCGACGACGGCCAGCGTGCCGAGCGAGTTGCCGGCGATCGCGACCACGCGCGGCAGCGTGCCGAGATGGTCAGCGGCCGTCGGCACCGTGCCGCCGAAGCTGCCGTGCACGGGCATCGCGAGCGCGACGCCCGCCGCCAGCCCCGCATAGGCCAGCGCGGCGGGCGCGGCCCAGCGCCGTCCCGTCAGCAGCAGCGAGCCTGCGCCGAGCAGGGGAGCCGTCAACAGCCCGCCTGCGAGGTAGTAGACGCGGAATGCGCGAGCGTCCCAGCCGTGCGCGGAGCCCCAGGCGAGCGCCGCCGTGGCGACCGCATAGGCGAGCAGCCCGGCGGCCCAGGCCGGCTGGCGGCGGCGCGCCAGCCGGCCCGCCAGGCGGAGCGAGACCAGCGACGCCACGAACGCGAGCAGGGTGTCCACGCTGGCTAGTCTGCCGGTCGTGGAGAAGCGCTACCTGTTCACCCCGGGCCCGACGCCTGTCCCGCCCGAGGTTCTGGCGGCGATGGCCGAGCCGATCCTCCACCATCGCGGTGCCGACTTCCGCTCCGTCTACGAGCGTGTCCTCGGCGGCTTGAAGGAGGTCGTCTGCACGAGCGACGACGTCCTCGTCTTCAGCTCCTCGGGCTCCGGGGCGATGGAATCCGCCGTCCTCAACCTCGCGACGCCGGGTGACCGGGTCGCGGTCGTCAGCCACGGCTCCTTCGGTGAGCGCTGGATCGCGATCTGCGAGCGACACGGCCTCGACGTGCAGGCGATCCGCTATGCCTGGGGCGAGAAGCCGAATGCCGACGAGGTCGGCTCGGCCGTCCGCGAATCCGGCGTCGACCTCGTCTTCTGCCAGCAGTCCGACACGTCGACCGGTGTCGTCTCGGACGTGCAGGCGATTCGGGGGGCGCTCGGTGACGCAACGCTCGTCGTCGACGCCGTCTCGTCGCTCGGCGCGGTGCCGCTCGAGACCGAGGCGTGGGGGATCGACGTCGTCGTCTCCGGCTCACAGAAGGCCCTCATGCTGCCGCCCGGCCTCGCCTTCGCGTCGGTCTCCGAGCGCACCTGGTCGCGTGTCACGCCGCGGACGTTCTACTTCGACTGGCCCGCGACGCGGAAGGCCCAGCACAAGCTGGACGCCGCCTTCACGCCCGCCGTGTCGCTGCTCCGGGGCCTCGACGTCGCGATCGCCTTGCTGCTCGACGAAGGGCTCGCCGCCGCCTTCGACCGGCATCTCCGGCTCGGCCGGGCTGCGCGTGCCGGGGTGAAGGCGATGGGGCTGGAGCTGTTCTCGCCCGACGACGACTCGTCGGCGGTCGTGACAGCGATCCATTCGCCCGACGGGATCGACTCGGACGACCTGCTGAAGCACCTCCGCACCCGGCACGGCGTCACGCTCGCGCCCGGCCAGGGAGCGCTCAAGGGGAAGATCTTCCGCATCGGCCACATCGGCTGGTTCGACGTGTTCGACATCGGAGTCGCCCTGTCGGCGATCGAGCTCTCGCTCACGGAGCTCGGCGCCGAGATCGAGCGTGGCGTGGCTACCGCGGCCGCTTTCGAGGCGTACGAGCAGCCGGTCTCAACGCTCCCGTGAAGGTGCTCGTACGGGAGTCGATCGCCGACGCCGGCATCGCTCTGCTCCGCGCCGAAGGCCTCGAGGTCGACGTCGACACCACGTCGCCGCTGCTCGAGATCATCGGCGGCTACGACGCGCTGATCGTCCGCTCCGCGACCAAGGTCACGGCCGAGGTGATCGAGCACGGCGTCAACCTGAAGGTCGTCGGCCGGGCCGGGGTGGGGGTCGACAACGTCGACGTGACGGCTGCGACGAGGCGCGGAGTCGTCGTCGCGAACGCCCCGGAGTCGAACGTCATCTCTGCCGCCGAGCACACGATCGGCCTGCTCGTCGCGCTCGCGCGCAACATCCCTCAAGCCCATTCGGCGCTGCTCGCCGGGCGCTGGGAGCGTTCGAGCTGGGGCGGGGTCGAGCTCGCCAACAAGACGCTGGGCGTCCTCGGTTTCGGCCGCATCGGCCAGCAGGTCGCCCGTCGGGCGGTGGGCCTGTACATGCGCGTCGTCGCCTACGACCCGTTCGTGCAGGCGGAGCGCTTCCGGGAGCTCGGTGTCGAGAGCGCCTCGCTCGACGAGGTGCTCGCGCGGGCCGAGTTCCTGACGCTGCACCTGCCGTTGAACGCCGAGACCCGTGGCGCGATCAACGACGCCGCCTTCGCGAAGATGCGCGACGGGGTCCGGCTCGTGAACGCCGCGCGTGGCGACCTGATCGACGACGACGCGCTCATCCGGGCGCTCGAGTCCGGCAAGGTTGCCGGTGCCGCCCTCGACGTGTTCACGGAAGAGCCGTACTCCGGTCCGCTGCTGAGCGCACCGAACATCGTCCTGACGCCTCATCTCGCGGCCTCGACCGACGAGGCGCAGGATCGTGCCGGGGTGATCGTGGCCGAGCAGGTCGCGGCCGCGCTGCAGGGCGGGCTCGTCACCAACGCAGTGAACATCCCCACCGTCGGCGCCGAGGAGCTCGAGGTGCTCGGGCCGTTCATCCCCGTGGCAGCCAAGCTCGGCCGCCTCGCGCTGGCGCTCGCCGGCGAGGAGGTGCGGAAGCTGCGCCTCGACTACTCCGGCGACCTCGCCCAGTACGACACGAGGCTGCTGACCGTGGCGGCGCTGAACGGCGCGTTCGAGGGGCGCAGCGACCAGACGGTCAACTACGTCAACGCCCCGCTGATCGCCGCCGAACGCGGGATCGAGGTGATCGAGGGCAAGCGCAGCTCGTCGAAGGATTACCGCAACCTCGTCCAGGTGGCGGCCGACGACATCACCGTCGCCGGCACGACGATCGGCAAGGAGAACCGTCAGTGGCTCGTGGAGGCGTTCGGCTTCCAGCTCGAGATCGAGCTGGCGTCCCGCATGGCGCTGCTCCTGTACGACGACGTGCCGGGCGTGATCGGCCGGATGGGCACGCTGTTCGGCGACGCCGGCGTCAACATCGCGAACATGACCGTCTCGCGCAACCGGGAGGGCGGCAAGGCGCTGATGGCGCTCAGCATCGACTCGCCGGTGCCCGAGGAGCTCATCCGCGCGCTGCGCGAAGGCACCGACAGAGCGTTTGTGATCCAGTAGCGCAGGACGTGAGCTCCTGGCCCGAACCGGTCGAGCGCGTCGCGAGCGTGCTCCGTGTCGCAGGTGTCGAGGCGCGCATCGAGGAGCTGCCGCACACGACTGCGACGGCGCGCGCCGCCGCCGACGCGCTCGGCTGCTCGCTCGGGCAGATCGTCAAGTCGGTCGTCCTGGTCTGCGACGACGCCTACGTCCTCGCGCTCGTTCCCGGCGACCGTCGCGCCCCCGAGGCCGCGATCGCCGCCGCCGTCGGCGCGCGGACAGCACGGCTCGCCAAGCCGGACGAGGTCGTGGCGGCGACCGGATTCGTGCCGGGCGGCGTCGCCCCGTTTCCGCACCGCGCAGTGGCCCACGTCCTGATGGACAGCTCGCTGCTGGCGCTCCCGGCCGTGTGGATCGGCGCCGGGACGCCGGATCACATGGCGGCGCTCACCTCACCGGATCTCCAGCGCCTCTCGCACGCACGGGCCCTCGATCTCGCGCGGTAATCGTCTACGCTTCGTCCTCCGGACAGACGGAAAGGAGCGATGTCGTGCAGGAGACAGCGAAGATCTGGATGAGCGGCGAGCTCGTCGACTGGGCCGACGCGAAGGTGCACGTCGGCGTCCACGGCCTGCACTACGGCTCGGGGGTCTTCGAGGGGATTCGCTGCTACGACACCGATCGCGGCCCTGCGGTCTTCCGGCTCGGCGATCATCTCAAGCGGCTCCACAACTCGGCGCGGCTCCTGCACATGCAGATCCCGTACTCGCCGTCCGAGCTGACCGACGCCTGTCACGAGCTGCTCGGCGCGAACGGCCTCCCCGAGTGCTACATCCGGCCGATCGCCTTCTACGGCTACGGCCAGCTGGGCGTCGCGGCGCGCGACAACCCGGTCGAGGTGGCGATCATGAGCTGGCCGTGGGGCGCCTACCTCGGCGACGACGCGCTCCGGAACGGCATCCGGGCCAAGATCTCGTCCTGGCAGCGCATCGGCGCGAACGTGATCCCGCACGTCGCGAAGGCGACGGGCGTCTACATCAACTCGCTGCTCGCGGTCACCGAGGCGAACAACGCCGGTTACGACGAGGCGATCCTGCTCACCGGCGAGGGCACGGTGGCCGACGGCTCGGGCGAGAACATCTTCGTCGTCCAGGACGGCGTCGTCTACACGCCCGATCTGGCGACGGGCATCCTGCCCGGGATCACGCGGAGCTCGGTGATCGAGCTGGCCGAGAGCCTCGGCTACCAGGTCGTCCAGAAGGCGCTCATCCGGTCCGACCTGTACCTCGCCGACGAGGTGTTCATGTGCGGCACGGCGGCCGAGGTGACGCCGTTGCGCTCGGTCGACGACCACGAGATCGGCGTCGGCGAGGTGACCTTGCAGCTGCAGCAGGCCTACCTCGAGACCGTGCGCGGCAAGAACCCCCAGTTCGCCCACTGGCTCGACTACGTGCCCGCGCTCGCCCGGGGCTAGAGCCGCTTGAGTACGGCCGCGAAGCGGATCAACCTCTCCGCGCCGTGGATCGACGAGCGCGACGAGGAGCTCGTGCTCGAGGTCCTGCGCTCGGGGTGGCTGTCGCTCGGCCCGACCGGGCCGCGCTTCGAGGCGCTCCTCGCGGCTGCGGTCGGCGCACCGCACTGCGCGGCCGTCTCGTCGGGGACGGCCGGGCTGCACCTCTGCATGCGGCTGGCCGGGGTCGGGCCCGGCGACGAGGTGATCACCTCGCCCTACTCGTTCGTGGCGTCCGCCAACTGCGCGATCTACGAGGGCGCCACGCCGGTCTTCGCCGACATCGATCCACGCACGTTCAACCTCGACCCGGCGGCGGTCGAGGCCGCGATCACCCCGCGGACGAAGGCGGTGGTCGGTGTCGACATCTTCGGCTATCCGTGCGAGCTCGACCCGCTGCTCGACCTCTGCGAGCGTCACGGCCTCGCGTTCGTGGAGGACGCGTGCGAGGCGCTCGGCGCCGAGTACAAGGGGCGGCCGCTCGGCTCGCACGGCCATCCGGCGGTGTGGGCGTTCTATCCGAACAAGCAGATGACGACGGGCGAGGGCGGGGCCGTCACGACGGCGTCCGAGGACGAGTTCGAGCAGCTCGTCTCGCTGCGCAACCAGGGTCGGCTCGAGACGTCCTCGTGGCTCCAGCACGGCCGGCTCGGGTACAACTATCGCCTCGACGACCTCTCGGCCGCGCTCGGCATCGGGCAGCTCGAGAAGCTCGACCGCATCCTCGACGCGCGCCGCCGGGTGGCCGCGACGTACACCGAGGTGCTCGCGGGACTCGACCTCGAGCTGCCGCTCCCCGACGACGCCGACCACGTGCGTTCGTGGTTCGTCTACGTGGTCGAGCTGCCCCGCGGCGTCGATCGCGACGCCGTGATCTCGCGGCTCGCGGCGCAGGGCGTCGCCTCGGCCCCGTACCTGCCCTCGATCCACCTGCAGAGCTACATGCGCG
Source organism: uncultured Gaiellales bacterium (assembly GCA_964468985.1). GTDB lineage: Bacteria > Actinomycetota > Thermoleophilia > Gaiellales > Gaiellaceae > PALSA-600. Next base: position 12,380 of record CAYXXE010000042.1, read on the forward strand.
AGCGGTACGGCTTCCGGGAGGGGATGCTGCCGGTGAGCGAGGATGCGAGCGCGCGCACGATGGCGCTCCCGTTCCACGCGAGGCTGGAGCGCGGCGACCAGGAGCAGGTCGCCGAGGCGTTGCGGTCGGCACTCGCGTAGCGCTCCGGCGATCGACCGTCTAGCGTCGGGCCGTGACGCTCGACCCGCTGCATACCGGGGGTGCGCGCTTCGCGCGCTTCCGGCTCGATACACGGCCGTTCCGCCGCCGCAACTTTCGCAACCTGTGGTTCGGTCAGGCCGTCTCGACGATCGGTGGCGAGATCGGGACGATCGCGGTTCCGTACCAGGTCTACACCCTGACCCACTCGACCGCGTACGTCGGCCTGCTCGGGCTCGCCGCGCTCGTCCCGCTGCTGACCGTGCCGCTCGTCGGCGGTGCGCTCGCCGACGCCGTCGACCGGCGCGTCGTGTTGCTGCGGTCGGAGGCGGGCATGATCGTGGTCGCGGGCCTGTTCCTCGGCAACGCCATGCTCCCGCACCCGCAGGTGTGGGCGTTGTTCGTGCTCCAGGCGCTCGCGATGGCGATCTACAGCCTCGGACGGCCGGCGCTCGCCTCGCTCAACCCGAGGCTGGTCGACGACGACGAGCTCGCCGCCGCCGCGTCGCTGCAGAGCGTCTACGGGTCGTTCGCGGCCGTCGCGGGCCCGCCGCTCGCGGGCATTCTCATCGCCGCGTCCAGCGTCTCGTGGGCCTACGGCGTCGACCTGCTGACGTACGCGGCGTCGATCGTCGCCTTCCGGGCGCTTCCCGACCTGCCACCCGACGAGCGGGCCGACCGGCCGAGCCTCCGCTCGATCGTCGACGGCTTCAGGTTCCTCCGCACGCGGCAGGTCCTGATCGGCATCTTCGCCGTCGACACCAGCGCGATGGTGTTCGGGATGCCGTCGGCGCTCTTCCCCGCGCTCGCGCTGCATCGCTTCCACGGGACCGCCACGACCCTGGGCCTGCTCTACGCCGCCCCGGCCGCGGGTGCGCTCGTCGGGACGCTCGGCTCGGGCTGGACCGGCCACGTGCGCCGGCAGGGACTCGCGGTGACGGTCGCCGCCTGTGCCTGGGGCGCCGCGATCCTCGCGTTCGGCTTCGCGACCGCCCTGGTGCCGGCCCTCGTCTTCCTCGCGGTCGCCGGCGGGGCCGACCTCTTCAGCGCGATCCTCCGCGAGACGATCCTCAACCGCGCGACGCCGCCGCATCTGCTCGGCCGGGTGGCGGGGATCGAGTTCGCCCAGGTCGCCGGGGCGCCGAACCTCGGCGACCTGGAGGCAGGCGTTCTCGCCTCCGTCACGTCGCTGCGGTTCTCGATCGTCTCCGGCGGTGCGCTCTGCATCGTCGGCTGCGTCGCGGCGGCCCTGGCGCTGCCACGGTTCCTGCACTACGACGCGACCCGGCCGCAGGAGTGAACCCGGCGTTCTTCGACCGGCCCGTGCTCGAGGTCGCGCCGGAGCTGATCGGGGCGTCGCTCTTCGTCGACGGCGTCGGCGGGACGATCGTCGAGGTGGAGGCCTACCGTCCCGACGATCCGGCGTCGCACGCGTACGGGAACCGGCGGACGGCGCGGAACGGCTCGATGTTCCTCCCCGGTGGCCATGCCTACGTCTACCGGTCGTACGGCAGCCACTGGTGCCTGAACCTCGTCTGCGAGGCTGCGGGCGAGGGAACCGCGGTGCTGATCCGCGCGCTCGAGCCGGTGAGCGGGCTCGAGACCATGCGTTCCCGCCGTGGCAGTGTCGCCGACCGGCTCCTGTGCGCCGGCCCCGGCCGCCTCTGTCAGGCGCTCGGGGTCACCCGCGAGCTCGACGGGGCGCCGCTCGACGCGCCCCCGTTCGAGCTGGCGCCGCGAAGCGATCTGCCGCAGCTCGTCTCCGGCAGGCGGATCGGCCTGACGAAAGGCGCCGACACACCGTGGCGCTTCGGCCTCGCCGGCTCGCGCTTTCTCAGCCGCGCGTTCTGAGGGTGATCGCGAGGCCGGGAGCGGCCGCCGTTCCGGGCGCGAGCGTCTGGCCGACGACGTGCCCGCTCGAAGGGCCCTGCACGCGAACGCGGAGCCGCAGCCGGGCGAGCACGGCGCGGGCGCGCGCGACGCCGAGGCCGACGACCCGAGGAACCACCCCGTGCAGCGCTTTGGGCAGCACCACGGTCACCTTCTGCCACGACGAGAGCGTCCCGCTGCTCGGAAACTGCCTGACGACCAGCCCGACGCGCTCGCCCGGCTTCGCGGGCTCGTAGACGACTGCCGTCTCGAGCGGCTGCAGCAGCAGCCGTTGCCGCGCCGCCGCGAGGGTCGAGCCGACCACGTCCGGCACGTCGACCTCGTTCACCTTGCAGTCGGCGAGCAGCGCGGGGCCTTGCCCGCCGAAGAAGTCCAGCTGGAAGGTGTTCTTGCAGAGGCCGTTGTCGCGCTCGAGCTGGCTGTTGCGGTAGACGACGCGAACGGGGCTCGCCGCCAGCGACGGCGGCGCGGGGAAGTCCTCCGGCGGCGCCTGCTCGTAGGCGAGCGCCTTCGTCATGAAGCTCTTCCAGATCAGCGCCGGATAGGTGCCGCCGACGACGGGCCTGCCGTGGAAGCCGTTCGTCATCGGCACCTCGGCGTTCGGGTAGCCGACCCAGACCGCGGTGACGATCTGCGGGGTGAAGCCGACGAACCAGGCGTCGCCGTAGTTCTCGGTCGTGCCGGTCTTGCCGGCGACGGCGCGGCCGGGAATCGCGGCCGCCGTTCCCGTCCCGCTCGTGACGACGCCCTGGAGCAGCTGGTCGACGATCGCCGCGCGCACCTGGCTGTCGCCCTGCGAGCCGAGCGCCGGCACCAGGACCGGCGTGTTCCGGGCCGTGCAGTTGCCGGCGGAGTCCATGAGGCAGTCGACTGCACGGGGCTCGTTGCCGAACACCGAGCCGTCGATGCGGTAGCCCCCGTCGGCGAACGACGCGTAGGCGCGCGCCATGTCGAGCGGCGTCGTCCATTCGCCGCCGAGCCCGATCGAGAAGTACGGGCTGAGCGGCGTCGTGATGCCCAGGGCACGCGCCGCCTGGACGACCTTCGCCGGCCCGACGAGCGCCGTCAGCTGCGAGTAGACCGAGTTGTCGGAGACCGCGAGCGCCTTGCCGAGATCGATCGGCCCGAGGTACTCGCCCTCGAAGTTGTGCACCTGCCAGATGCGGCCGTCGGCATCGATCGTCACCGGCTTCGATTCGAGCACGCTCGACGGCGCGATGTGCTCGTCGAGGGCGGC
>CAYXXE010000043.1:0-15440 GCA_964468985.1 uncultured Gaiellales bacterium
GATGCCGCCGGTCACGCCGAGCAATATGCGCGACATGCCGGAAGTGTGCCTCAGGCGCGAGGTCTCGGGCGCGACGTCTCGGGCGCGAGGTCTCGGGCGGGAGGTCTCTGAGCGGAGCGGGTCGCGCGCGGCGGCCTGCGGCGCTACTTGTTCTTGTACTCGTAGACGATCTTGCCCTGCGCGACTTCCTCGAGGGCCATCGTCAGGTAGTTCTTCGAGCGGGACTGCACCATGGGCGGCGCGAAGTCCTCGAAGCCACCTTCGCCGAGCTGGTGGTGGTAGTTGTTGATCTGCCGCGCGCGCTTGGCCGCGACGATGACCAGGGCGTAGCGCGAGTCGACCTGGTCGAGCAGCTCGTCGATCCGGGGATGAATCATGGGGCCATGGTAGCGGCCGCGCGGAGCTGCCGGTCGATGATCGCCGCGAGCGCGTCCGCCGCGTCCGCGCGGTCGACGTTCTCGAGCACGAAGTCGAACTCGTCGGCCTCCTCGAGCTGCTCCCGCGCCATCGCCAGCCGCTCCTCGATCACGCCCGAGCTCTCGGTCGCCCGCTCGGCGAGCCGACGCTCCAGCTCGGCGACGGGGGCGGTGACGAAGATCGTGAACGAGACGTCGACCCGGCGCTGGACGCGGAGGGCCCCTTCCGTCTCGAGCTCGAGCAGGGGCGCCTTGCCGGCCGCGCGGAGCCGGTCGATCTCGGAGTGCAGCGTGCCGTAGCGGTTGCCGACGTAGTCCACCCACTCGAGGAACTCGCCGGCTTCGACCCGGCGGTCGAACTCGGCGCGGGTCAGGAACCAGTAGTGGACGCCGTCCTGCTCGCCGGGCCGGCGCGCCCGCGTGGTCGCGGAGACGGCGAGGGCGAGCTCCGGGAACCGCGGCAGCACCAGCTGGATCAACGTTCCCTTGCCGGCTCCCGAGGGGCCCGTCACGACGAAGACGGGCCTGGTGTGCACGCCGCTGTGGCTAGCGGTTGAAGAGGGCAATCAGCTCGTGACGCTGGCGGTCGGAGAGCCCGCCGACCGTCTTCGACTGGCTGATGCGGCACTGATTCAGGAGACGCGCGGCCTTGACGCGGCCGAACTTCGGCACGGCCATCAGCATGTCGAAGACCTTGGCCGTCGAGACGTAGCCGGGCGGGTCGCCGAGGATCTCCTCGATCGACACGGCGCCGGACTTGAGGTCCTTCTTGAGCTGCGCGCGCTTGACCCGGATGTCGTTCGCACGCTTGAGGGCTTCCATGCGTTGGTCGAGGGAGCGGACGGGAGCTTGCACCTGGGTCTGGGACGGCACCATGAGGGCAGCATCCTACCAACCTCTCGGCGCCGTGCAACTCCCGTCGTCCGAGGTCAGTTGCCGGTCTGGACAACGCCTGAAAAGGCCGTGCAAAATGCGTCATCCGGTTGCGCGAAGCCGTGGCGGCGGGCAGCGGCCTCGAGCTCCTCCCGCACCCGCGCGGGCGCGTCGGGATCGGCGAAGAGCACGGTGCCGAGCGCGACGTGGGTCGCGCCGACGGCGATCAGGTCGAGCGCGTCCTGTCCGGTCCACAGGCCGCCCATGCCGACGATCGGCAGGTCGGTCGCGGTCCGCGCAGCGTGCACGGCGGCGAGCGCGACCGGCTTGAGCGCCGGCCCGGAGAACCCCCCGCTCCCGCGTGCCAGTCGCGGCGTCAACCCGGGCCCGAGCGCGAGGCCGCGGAGCGTGTTCACGAGGCTGACGCCGTCCGCCCCGGCCGCCGCGACCGCGCGCACCGTCTGCCCGATGTCCCAGGCATGCGGCGACAGCTTCGCGTAGAGCGGCAACGTGGTCGCCGCACGGCACGCGGCCACGATCTCGGCCGCGCTCTCGGGGGCTTCGTCGACGTTCGGGCACGAGAGGTTCAGCTCGATCGTGACGTCCTCGAGGCGGGCGCAGGTCTCGGCGTACTCGTGGGCGGCGAACCCACCGACGGAGACCCAGAGCGGGACGCCGAGCGCCCGCAGCTTCGGCAGAGCGTCGACGAGGAATCGCTCGCGGCCCGGATTGGCGAGGCCGATCGCGTTCAGCATGCCGCCGTCGACTTCCGCGATCCGCGGCGGCTCGTTCCCTTCCCGGGGCAACGGCGTGACCGTCTTCGTCACGAACGCGTCGAGCGCCGTCGCGACCTCGGGCGCCGTCAGCGCGTCGAGGCAGCCGCTCGCGTTCAGGAGCACAGGACGGGTCCCGCGATGCAAAGGCGTTCGAGGTGCCCGTCGATCTCGACGACGCAGCCGTAGCAGGCGCCGTAGCCGCACGCCATCGGCGCCTCCCAGGCGAGCTGGGCGTGCGGCGCCCTCGCACGGATGGCCCGGAGCATCGGCTCGGGCCCGCACGCGAGGATGCTGCGGCCGTAGTCGATCGCGTCGGTGACCAGGACCGGGTCGATCACGACGTCGGCGCCCGGCAGGAGCGCGGCCGCCTCGGCATGCCGCTCCGAACGGAAGCCGAGCACGGCGGGCGCTCCTCCGAGCGCCTCCGCGAGGTACGGCAGCGGCGCGATGCCGATGCCGCCGGCGACGAGCAGCGGCTCTGGGACGTCGAGCCGGTAGCCGTTGCCGAGGGGGCCGAAGACATGGATCGCTTCGCCCACCCCGAGCTCGGCGAGCGCCGTCGTCCCCGGCCCGACGGCGTCGATGAGGAACGCGAGCTCACCCGGCGGGGCGAGGCAGAGCGAGAGGGGGCGCGGCAGCACCCGCCCCGGCGCCTCGAGCATGAAGAACTGCCCGGGCCGACCCGGATCGAGCCCACCGCGGTCGAGCCGGACGAGCGTGTACGGCCCGACCTGCTCGACGCCCGTGACGCTACGAAGCTCGCGCCGCGGTCTCGACATCGATGCGCTCCTGGAGCGAGAGCGCGGTCTCGGCGCGGGCGTTCGCGATCGCGTGCACCGCGGCCGTCGCCGCGGCGATCGTCGTGATGCACGGCACGCGCGCCACGAGCGCCGCCTCGCGGATCAGGTAGCCGTCGGAACGCGGCTCCGGCCCGCCGTCCGGCGTGTTGACGACGAGGTTGCAGCGGCCCCGCCGGATCAGGTCGACGACCGTCGCGCCCTCACCGCCCTGGTTCACCTTGCGGACGTCGTCGACGTCGAGGCCGGCGGCGCGCAGCGTGCGGGCCGTCCCCTCGGTGGCGACCAGGTGGAAGCCGAGCCCGGCGAAGGCGGCCGCGACGGGCACGGCCGCCGCCTTGTCGGCGTCGCGGACGGACAGGAAGACGGTGCCGTCGAACGGCAGCGGCCGGCCCGCCGCGCGCTCGGCCTTGGCGAACGCGCTCGGCAGGTCGGCGGCGCTCACCATCACCTCGCCGGTCGCCCGCATCTCGGGGCCGAGCACCGGATCGGCGCCCGGGAACCGGGCGAACGGCAGGACCGCTGCTTTGACGCTCACCTGCCGCGGGGGGCGCTCGGCGGGCAGGTTCAGGTCGGCGAGCGTCGCGCCCGCAGCGATCCGGCACGCCGCTTCGACGAGGTTGACGCCGGTGGCCTTGGAGGCGAACGGCACGGTGCGCGACGCGCGCGGGTTCACCTCGAGCACGAAGACCTCCCCGTCGGCGACGGCGAGCTGGACGTTGAGCAGGCCGACGACGCCGAGCGCCGGCCCGAGGCGACGGACGGTCTCGGCGATCTCGGCCGCGGCGTCGGGCGCGAGCGACTGGGCGGGCAGGACGCAGGCCGAGTCGCCCGAGTGGACGCCGGCCTCCTCGACGTGCTGCATGACGGCGCCGATGTAGGTGTCCACACCGTCGCAGACGGCGTCGACGTCGATCTCGACCGCGTTCTCGAGGAACCGGTCGACCAGCGTCGGCCCCTGGACGCCCGCGAACGCCCGCAGGACGTCCTCGGCCCGGTGGCAGACGCGCATCGCGCGCCCGCCGAGGACGTACGAGGGCCGCACGAGCACCGGGTAGCCGATCTCCTCGGCCAGGTCGACCGCCTCGGGCCCCGTCCGGGCGATGCCCCACTCCGGGCAGCGGATCCCGAGCTCGGCGAGCAGGCCGCCGAACCGCTCGCGATCCTCGGCCAGGTCGACGGCGTCGAACGGCGTGCCGAGGATCCTGAAGCCGGCGCCCTCGATCGCGCGCGCCAGCTTGAGCGGCGTCTGGCCGCCGAACTGGATCACGACCCCCTCGGGCTGCTCGCGCTCGCAGACGGCGAGCACCGACTCGGCGTCGAGCGGCTCGAAGTACAGCCGGTCGCTCGTGTCGTAGTCGGTCGAGACGGTCTCGGGGTTGCAGTTCACCATCACGGCCTCGTAGCCGATCGCCCGGAACGTCTGGACGGCGTGGACGCAGCAGTAGTCGAACTCGATCCCCTGCCCGATCCGGTTCGGCCCGGAGCCGAGGATGACGACCCGCTTCCCGCCGGCCGCGGGGGTCGCCTCGTCCTGCTCGTCCCAGGTCGCGTAGTAGTAGTTCGACGCGGCCTCGACCTCGCCCGCGCAGGAGTCGATCCGGCGGTAGACCGGCCGGTGCGTGCGCTGGCGGCGCTCCTCGGCGTCGATGTCCACGAGCTCACGCGCGAACCAGGGGTGCAGGTTGTACGGCGACCAGTCGAAGGTGCCTTCGAGGCCGCGTCGCGCCTTCACGAACGCCTCGCGGAACGTGCGGCCGATGCCCATCGTCTCGCCGACGGACTTCATCTGGGTACCGAGGCGGGTGTCTGCGCCGGGGAACTTCTCGAAGGCGAAGCGCGGGATCTTGACGACCACGTAGTCGAGCGTCGGCTCGAAGCTGGCGGGCGTCGTGCCGGTCAGGTCGTTCGGCACCTCGTCGAGCGTGTAGCCGACGGCCAGCTTGGCCGCGACCTTCGCGATCGGGTAGCCGGTCGCCTTGGAGGCCAGCGCCGAGGAGCGCGAGACGCGCGGGTTCATCTCGATGACGCGGATCTCGCCCGTGTCGCGGGCGCGGGCGAACTGGATGTTCGAGCCGCCGGTGTCGACGCCGACGGCCCGGATGATGGCGATCGAGGCGTCGCGGAGCTCCTGGTAGGCCTCGTCGGGCAGCGTCATCTGCGGCGCGACGGTCACCGAGTCGCCCGTGTGGACGCCCATCGGGTCGAGGTTCTCGATCGAGCAGACGATCACGACGTTGTCGGCGCGGTCGCGGACGACCTCGAGCTCGAACTCGTCCCAGCCGCGGACGGACTCCTCGACCAGGACCTGCCCGATCGGGCTCTCGGCGAGGCCCCGCTCGACCTGGGCGCGCAACTCGGCCTCGGTCTCCGCGAAGCCGCCGCCGTGCCCGCCGAGCGTGAACGCCGGCCGCACGACCGCCGGCAGCGCCACACCGACGAGGTCGTCGATGTCGGTGACGATGCGCGAGGTCGGCACGTGCAGACCGCACGACTCGACCGCGGCCTTGAACTGCTCGCGGTCCTCGGCGCGGTTGATCGCGTCGACGTTCGCGCCGATCAGCTCGACGCCCAGCTCCTCGAGGATGCCGGCGCCGTGCAGCTCGCGGGCGAGATTGAGCGCCGTCTGGCCGCCCATCGTCGGCAGGAGCGCGTCGGGCCGCTCGCGCCGCAGCACGCCGGTGACGCCCTCGAGGTCGAGCGGCTCGAGATACGTCCGGTCGGCGAAGCCCGGGTCGGTCATGATCGTCGCCGGGTTCGAGTTGACGACGATCGTGCGGTACCCCTCCTCGCGCAGGACCTTCAGGGCCTGGCAGCCGGCGTAGTCGAACTCGGCCGCCTGCCCGATGACGATCGGCCCCGATCCGATCAGGCAGATCGACTCGATGTCGGTGCGCTTAGGCAACGGCTTTCAGCTCCTCGATCCAGTCGCGGATGATCGATGCCCCGTCGTGCGGGCCCGGGCTCGCCTCGGGATGGAACTGCGACGACTGCGCGCGCAGCTCGGGGAACGCGAGGCCCTCGACCGTGCCGTCGTACAGCGAGGTGTGCGTCGTCTCGCGACTGTCGGTGGCGGCGACGGCGAAGCCGTGGTTCTGCGAGGTGACGAGCACGCGGCCGGTGCGCCGGTCGAGGACCGGGTGATTCGCGCCGCGATGGCCGAAGGGCAGCTTGAACGTGGTGTGCCCGGTGGCGAGAGCGAGCAGCTGGTGGCCGAGGCAGACGCCGAGCACCGGCACGCGCCCGAGCAGGTCGCGGACTGTTGCGATCTCGCCGGTGAGCGGCGCCGGGTCGCCCGGGCCGTTGCCGAGGAGGACCCCGTCGTAGCCGGCCAGCGTGTCGGCGTCCACGTCGTGCGGGTAGACGTCGACGGCGGCGCCGGCGCTCGCGACGAGCCGCAGGATCGACCGCTTGATCCCGTAGTCGACGACGGCGACACGGACCCGGCCGTCGGCGGCGAAGGTCGACCGCTCGGCCGGCGAGACGGCGGCGACGAGCGCGGCTCCCTCCATGGAGGCGGAGGTGCGGACGGCGGTGAGGGCGTCGTCGACCGGGACGTCACCCGCGACGAGCCCTGCTCGCATCGCACCGCGCTGCCGCAGGTGCAGGACGACCGATCGGGTGTCGATCCCGGTGAGGGCGACGATCCCGCCGTCGGTCAGCCAGTCGGTCCACTGCGGCCCGCGTGCCTCGCGCATCACGATGCCCGTCGCGTGGATGCGACCCGACTGGGAGCGTTCCTCGGCGACCCCGTAGTTGCCGATCATCGGCGCCGTGAAGCAGACGATCTGACCGGCATAGCTCGGATCGGTGACCGTCTCCTGGTAGCCCGACATCGCCGTCGTGAAGACCGCCTCGCCCAGCGCCAGGCCGGGCGCAGCCACGGACTCGCCGGCGAACACGCTGCCGTCCTCGAGGATCAGGAAGCCGGTCACAGCGCGTGCGCCATCTGTTCGTGGGCGACCCGCCCAGCCGCGACGGTCAGGCGAACGAGGCCGCGGAGGCGGGCGTCGATCAGCCACGAGTTGACCGAGCGCGACCGGAAGTCCTCGGGGCGGACCTGCCAGGTCGCCTCGGTGTCGATCAGCGTGAGGTTGGCGGGCGCGCCGACGGCGATACGCGGGCGGTCGAGCGCGAAGATCGCCGCCGGGCCTGCCGACAGCCGCTCGAGGAGCGTCTCGAGGCTGAGCAGGCCGGGCAGGACCAGGTGCGTGAAGAGCGCCGCGAAAGCGGTCTCGAGGCCGATCACGCCGAACGGCGCCGCCTCGAACGGCACGTCCTTCTCCTCGCGCGAGTGGGGCGCGTGGTCGGTCGCGACCGCGGCGATCGAGCCGTCGCGGAGCGCCGCGAGCAGGGCGAGGCGGTCGTCCTCGGCGCGGAGCGGCGGATTCATCTTCACGTTCGGGTCGAGCGTCCTGAGCGCCTCGTCGGTGAGGCAGAGGTGATGCGGCGTGACCTCCGCCGTCGCCTGGGCGCCCGCCGCCTGAGCCGCCAGCAGCTGCTCGACCGACTCGCGCGCCGAGAGGTGCATGAGGTGGATCGGCCGGGCGGCCTCGCGGGCGAGCGCGACGTCGCGCGCCACCATCAGGCTCTCGCCGAGCGACGGCCAGGGGCCCAGCCCGAGCTCGGCGGCGACGAGGCCCGCGTGCGCGTGGCCGCCGCGGGTGAGTGTCGGCTCCTCGCAGTGGACGGCGACCTGCCGCCGGGTGATCGTGCTGTACTCGAGCGCCCGCCGCATCACGCCGGCGGCCACCACCGGCCGGCCGTCGTCGGTGAACGCGACGGCGCCGGCGTCGGCGAGCTCGCCCATCTCGGTGAGCTCGCCGCCCTCCTGGCGCCTGGTGATCGCGGCCATGAAGCCCACCGGGATCGCCGCCTCCTCCTCGGCGCGCTCACGCAGCCCGCGGAGGACGTCGGCGTCGTCGACCACCGGATCGGTGTTCGGGATGGCGAGGATCGCGCAGTAGCCGCCCGCCGCCGCGGCGGCGGTGCCGCTGGCGATCGTCTCCTCGTCCTCCCGGCCCGGCGTCCGCAGGTGCACGTGCGGGTCGAGGAAGGCGGGGACGAGCAGCAGGCCGGTGCCGTCGACGACCCGGTGCCCGTTCACGTCGAGGTCGTCGCCGATCCGGGCGATCCGCCCGCCGTCGATGCGAACGTCGAGCAGCCCGTCGACCCCTTCGACGGGATCGAGCACGCGGGCGCCGCGAATCACGATGTCGTCGGTGCCCGTCGGCCCGGCGAGTACTCCACCCGTGAGCTTCATGCGACCTCGACCGCGGCCTCGACCGGCACCGGTCCACTGATCAGCAGGTCGTAGAGGACGGCCATCCGCACGACGAGCCCGGCGCGCACCTGGTCGATCACGAGCCCGGCGCTCGAGTCGGCGACGCGCGGGTCGATCTCGACGCCGCGGTTCATCGGCCCCGGGTGCATGACGCGCTGGCCGGGGCGCAGCCGCTCGGGGGTGATCCCCCAGCGGCTCGCGTATTCGCGCAGCGAGGGCAGGAAGTTCGCGCCGGCGAGCATGCGCTCGTGCTGCATCCGGAGGACGTAGACGACGTCGGCGGACTCGATCTCGCGGATGTCGGTCGTGGTGGGCGCGAGCCCCTCCGGGAGCAGCGCAGGCGGGCCGACGAGGAGCGCCGTCGCGCCGACGAGCCGCAGCGCCTGGATCAGCGAGCGCGCGACGCGCGAGTGGAGCACGTCGCCGACGATCGCGACCTGGAGCCCTTCCAGGCGGCCGAGCGCCTCGCGCATCGCGAACAGGTCGAGCAGGGCCTGCGTCGGGTGCTGATGCGTGCCGTCGCCCGCATTCACCACGTGCGCGTCGGTGAAGCCGGCGACGAAGCTCGCGGCGCCGACCTCGGGATGGCGGATCACGATCACGTCCGGGTCGTAGGCCGAAAGGGTCAGCGTCGTGTCCTTCAGCGACTCGCCCTTGTCCACCGACGAGCCGGCGGCCTTGACGGTGAGCGTGTCGGCCGACAGCCGCTTGGCCGCGAGCTCGAACGACGAGCTGGTGCGCGTCGACGACTCGAAGAAGAGGTTCACGACGAGCCGGCCGCGGAGCGTCGGGAGCTTCTTCGTCTCGCGCTCCTGCGACTGCGCGAAGGAGCCCGCCGTCGCGAGCAGCCGCTCGATGTCGTCTCGACCCAGGTCGGCGATCGAGAGCAGGTGGCGGCGCGGGGTGCGTGGTGCGATCAGGTCGCCGTCGACGACGCGCAAGCCGCTCATTCGGCACCTTCCTCGCGTTCGGAGACGAGCAGCACCCGGTCGACCTCGTCGACCTCGAGCAGCTCCACCTGGATCCGCTCGCCGCGCGCGGTCGGCAGGTTCTTGCCGACGTAGTCGGGCCGGATCGGCAGCTCGCGGTGGCCGCGGTCGGCGAGAACCGCGAGCTGGACGCGCGCCGGCCGCCCGAAGGCGAACAGGGCGTCGATGGCCGCGCGGATCGTGCGCCCGGTGTAGAGGACGTCGTCGACGAGGATCACCGTGCGCCCCTCGAGGTCGAAGTCGAGCTTCGTGTCGCGCACGACCGGCTGCGGCCGCCGTGGCGGGCGTCCCGCGTGGACGTGGACGTCGTCGCGGTGGAAGGTGATGTCGAGCTGGCCGAGCTCGATGTCCTCGCCCGAGCGCTCCTCGATCAGGTTGTGCAGACGGCGGGCGAGTGGCACGCCGCGGCTCCAGATGCCGACGAGTGCGACCGAGGCGAGATCCTCGTTGCGCTCGATCACCTCGTGCGCGATCCGCGAGAGGGTGCGGCCGAGGGCTTCCTCGTCCAGGAGCACCCTGGTCGAGGGCGAGAGCGCATGCTGCGGCAAGACGACTCCTTTCCGGCCTCGCTGGACCGGGTTAAAGGGGTTGGGCGAACGACAGGCTACAGAGGTTCCCGGATGGCTGCGGCCGGGACCGTGACGCCCTGCGCGTCCGGCAGGGCCCCGCCCTTGACGAGCTCGGGCGGGCCTGCCTCGGCGAACGGCACCGAGACGACGTCGAAGTCGCGCGGCAGGACGGTGTCCGGGAAGACCTCGCGCGCCTCGCGGAGCAGTTCCGGGCCGAAGTAGCGCGGGGAGATGTGCGTGAGCGCGAGCAGGCGCACGCCGGCGTCACGGGCGAGCTCGGCGGCCTGGCGGGCCGTCGAGTGCAGCGTGTCGGCCGCGCGCTCGGCGTCGTCGTCGGCGAAGCTCGCTTCGTGGACGAGCACGTCCGCGCCGGTGGCGAGGACCCGCACGGTCTCGGTGGGCGCGGTGTCGCCGGGGATGACGACGCGCCGGCCGGCCCGCGCCGGGCCGAGCACCTGCTCGGGCGCCAGTGAGCGGCCGTCGGCCAGCGTGACCGTCTCGCCGCGCTGGAGGGCGCCGCGCTCGGGGCCGGGCGGAATGCCGAGCGACTCGGCTGTGGCGACATCGAAGCGGCCCGGCCGCTCGTCCTCGACGAGCGCGTAGCCGAGCGCCTGCGTCCCGTGGTCGACGGGAAACGCCTGCAGGCTGTACCCGTCGCGCTCGAGCGCGTCGCCGGCCCGCAGCTCGATCACGTCGACGCGGTAGGTCAGCCGCCCGACGATCCGGCCGAGCGACCCGTAGAGGTCTCGCAGCCCCGGCGGCCCGTACAGGGCGAGTGGGAGCTCGCGCTGGCGGAGCGCGAACGTCTTGAGCATGCCCGGGAGCCCCAGGTAGTGGTCGGCGTGGAAGTGGGTCAGGAACACGTCGGTGAGGTCGGGCAGGCCGACGCTCGAGCGCATCAGCTGCCGCTGGGTGCCCTCGGCGCAGTCGAACAGCAGCTTCTCGCCGCCGCGGCGCACGAGCAGCGCCGCGGGAGCGCGCCGTGCCGTCGGGGCACTCGCAGAGGTTCCGAGAAAGACCAGGTCGAGATCCATCGCCCGCCGATTGTCGCACGGGCCGGATCGACCCCGGCCGCGCTCGGAGCGGCTTGGAGCGGCCCAGAGCAAGGCAGAGCAGCCCAACGCAGAGCAACGCAACTACGGCAGGACGAGCCGCTCGCCGGGGGTGATGTCCGGGCCGGCGAGGTGGTTTGCCTGCTCGATGCGCCAGATCTCGTCGCGGACGTCGCCCCCCGTGTGCGCCTGGGCGATCGTCCAGAGTGTCTGGTACGGCTGGACCGTCACGACCTGCCGCGGCCCATGCGCTTGCGACGAGCGCGCGGAGGCGCTCCACACCAGGACGGCGGCGGCTGCGAGTGCGATGATCTTCCAGAACATATGTTCGCCAGTCTAGCGAACACCTGTTCGCCCTGTCAAGGGCCGCCCGATCAGTGCCTCGGGCCGTGCCGCTTGCCGTGCCGTTTGTGCGGGTGGTGCTTGCCCGCCGAGGTGAGGACGAGCGTCCCCGCTCCCCCACCCGTCGGCGTGCCGATCGTGAAGACGTTCGAGGTGAACGTCGCCGTCCGGGCCGGGTTCGTGGCCGCCGCCAGGACGAGGGTGAACTCGTAGTACCCGGCCGGGTGCGTCGCCGTGTGGAACTTGATCGCGGGCGTGTAGTACGCCTTCACGAGACCCGTCGCACTGTCGACCGTCGCGGGCGAGCCGCCGCCCGGGCCCGCCACCTTCACGAGCGTCGCGGTGTACGTCGCGTCCTCGGTGGCGGTCGCGCTGAAGCCCCAGGCTTTCTGGTTCGGGCCGCGGCTCGGCGCGGTGGCGGAGCTGCCGCCGCCGAAGAACGCCTGGCCGCCGATCACGGTCACGGTGTGCTGCCAGCCCTCCGGCACCCCGGTGACGCCGCCCTGGCAGGCCCCCTGCGCCGACGCGATCTTCGCCTTCACGGCCGCATAGGACTGCTTCGGGGTCAGGTCGGCGAAGAGGTTCCCCGACTGGAAGCCGTTGTGGACGTCGGTCTCGTCGATCAGCGGGAAGAAGAAGAGCGACTCGACCGCCGGGTCGCACGCGGCCATCTCCATCAACTGGACGTGGTTGGCCGCCTGCTGCTGCTCGGAGATGGGCGTGATGCTGTCCGGCTGGTCGGCGTAGGCGGCGTCGTGACCGGTCGTGACGGTCTGCTCGCCGACCTCGTCGAGGGAGATCGGCAGCGGCTGTGGCGCGGCGAAGCGGGCGCCGTTCGCGCTCTGCGCGGTCCGGCCGCCGGCCTGCTCGGACGGCACGGGCTGGCCGGTGCCGTGGAACGCGTCCCAGAGCGCCTGCTTGATGCGATCGAGATTCGCTGCGCCGGCCTGCGGCCACTGGAACGGCTTGCTGAAGGGATCCGTGTCCTGGACCGGTGGGTACGGGTGCATGTCGAACTCGTCGAAGATCGGCGTGGTGCGGCCCGAGGCCCGGTAGGCGTCGCCCAGGTCCTTGATGAACCACACCGGCGAGTGGCTGGGGTTCGAAGCGGCGTTCGCGTTGTCGTTGCCGCGCGAGGAGATCGCGGGGCCCCAGACGCGCGCATCCGGCCGGACGGTCTTGAGCGCGTCGTAGGACTGCGCCAGCGTGTGCTCGTAGTCGGCACCGGCAGCGTCCTGGCCGTTGACGTACTGCGGCTGCCAGAACCGGTTCACGTTCGGCTCGTTGCCGACGATGAAGTTCGTGACGCTCGGGCCTGCGGCGGTCCCCACGAGCGCGACGAAGCTCGCGAAGGCGGCCTGCGCGCTCGGGTTCGAGCCGATCAGGTTCGGCCTGGCCGGGTAGATCGAGACGACGAGCCGGATGTTGTTCAGCGCTGCGCAGTCGACGGCGTTCTGGAAGCCGCCGTCGATCGCGTTCGTCCCGTTCCACTGCACCGTGATGCGCAGGTCGGTGTACCCGATGTCGTGGACCGCTTGCCACCACTTGTCGCCGCACGTGTGGTACTTCGGCCAGTCGTCGGCGACGCCGTAGCGGAGACCGGCCGCCCGGGCCGCGCCGGCGTATGCGGCGGCGACGGCGGCCACCGCCGACACGACCAAGAGCTTCCAGCACCACGCTGCCCGTCTCGCCATCGCACCGACCATCGGCGCGCAGGCGACCGGTCAACAGAGGTGGATCTTCCCTCGAACGAGTGGAGTCCGTCCCTCAGACGAGGGCATCGAGGAGCTTGGCGCCCCCGAACCGGACCGGATCGTCCGCCGGGAGGCCCGTCTCGCGTTCGGCGGCGAGGATCGCCTCGTGCGCTCCGGCGTCGTCGAGCAGCCGCGTGTTGAGCGCGATCGCCAGCACGGGCGCCCGCCGCGGGATGAGGCTGAGGCGCTCGTGGAGGTCGGCCAGCTCGGCGAGCGGCGGAATCGGAAAGCGCGCGTCCTCCTCGACGAACGGCAGGCCCGACTGGTGGCACAGGACATAGCCGTGCGGCGCCGAGCCGTGGATCAGGCCGAGCGTGACCCCGGAGTAGGCCGGATGCAGCACCGAACCCTGGCCCTCGACGAAGAGCAGCCGGCCGCCCCGCTCGACCCCTTCCAGCACGAGCTGCTCGGCGGCGCCGGCGATGAAGTCCGAGACGACGGCATCGACCGCGATCCCCCAGCCCGCGATTGCGATGCCGGTCTGCCCGGTCGGCACGAACTGGCTCGCGAGCCCGCGCCGGCGCGCCTCCCGGTCGAGCTCGAGCGAGACGCTCATCTTCCCGATCGCGCAGTCCGAGCCGACGGTGAGGATCACGCGCGCGTCGTGGGTGAGGTTGCCGCCGGTCGGCACGTTGAGCCCGGGTGGCGGCTTCCGCAGGTCCTTCAACTCGACTCGGTGCTCGCGCGCGAGCGCGACGAGCTCGTCGTCGTCGCTCACGAACTCGTGCAGGCCGCTCTCGACGTCGAGCCCGGCGCGGATCGTCTCCCTCAGCAGCTCACGCCAGGCAGGTGGAAAGCGGCCCCCCGACGGCGCCACGCCGACCAGCGCGGTCGTCGCGCCGAGCGCCACGCCCTCCTCGACGGTCGCGACGATCGCGAATCCGTCCTGGCTCTCGCCCGGCCGCTCGGAGTCGAGCAGCGCGACGACGTCGTCGGGGCGGTAGCGCATGACGCCGCGCGCCGTCTTCCCGTGATGCGGGTCGGCCGAATGCCCCTCCGCGAGGAGCAGGAGCCTACGCGGCCGCGACGCCAAGGCCCGGAGCCTCCGCCGGGAGCTGGACACCGTCGACGAAGCGCACGCCCGGCCACGGGTCGGCGGCGAGCAGCAGGTTCCCGTCGAGGTCGACGTGGTCGCAGAGGCTCGCGATGTGCACGGCAGGCGCGATCCCGAGGCCGGACTCGACCATGCAGCCGATCATGACACCGAGCCCGAGGGCGCGCGCCGCGGCGGCCATCCGCACCGCCTCGCGAAGCCCGCCCGACTTGGCGAGCTTGATGTTGATCCCGTGCGCTCGCTCGGCACAGGCGGCGACGTCCGCGAGCGTGTGGCAGTCCTCGTCGACGTAGATCGGCAGCGGCGAGCGGCGCTTCAGCTCGGGCCCGCCCGGGTCGCCGGCGGGGAGCGGCTGCTCGCAGTACTCGAGGTTCATCTGCGGGAGATACTCGAGCGCCTCCTCGAGCGACCAGTACTCGTTGACGTCGACCTGCAGCGGCAGCGCCGTCGCCGAGCGGACGGCCCGCACGCGATCGAGATCGAGCCCGTCCCGCCCGCCGAGCTTCAGCTTCAGCCGCTTGAAGCCGCGCGCCGTGGCGGCCTCGGCGCGGCGCGCCATGTCGTCGGGGTCGCCGAGCCAGACCGTCCACGAGGTGGGCGGGCCGGTTGGCCGCAGGCCGAGCAGCCGGTAGACCGGCAGGCCGGCGAGCTTGCCCTGGAGGTCGTGCAGCGCCGCGTCGACGGCCGAGCGGGCCGCCTGCTCGCCGGGCGGCAGCCAGTCGTGGATCTGGTCGAGCGCCCAGGGATCGTCCCCGAGCGCAACGTTGTCGAACCAGGCGAGCGCCGAGGCGGCCGTCTCGTCGTAGCGCTCGATCGGCGCGGCCTCGCCGAACCCGGAGACGTCGCCGTGACGCACCTCGACCTGGACGACCTCCGCCACGTCGGCCGACTCACGGGAGATGACGAACGTCTCGGCGAGGTGCAGCGTGACGACCTGGGCCCGCAACTCCATGCGGCTAGACTAATGCCTCTCCGTTCGCGCCCGTAGCTCAGGGGATAGAGCGTTCGCCTCCGGAGCGAAAGGTCGCAGGTTCGATTCCTGCCGGGCGCACTCGTTCTCCTCCCTTCTGCCGATTTCGGAATCTGGGACGCACCGGCACCGTCGCTCAGGTGAAGGTCGGCGAGATCATCGAGCTCCTCGAATCCGGACACCTGGACTTCGTGCGCACCGCGCGCGCCAAGGGGGCGGGCGAGACGAGAGTGCTCACCCGGCACGTCCTGCCGAACGCGGGCCTACGGGTGCTGACCATGAACGGGATGGAGATCGGCACCGCGATCGGCATCTCGATCTACATCGAGTCGGCCTTCGAGTTCGAGGATCTGGGCCGCCTCTCCCTGCAGGCCATCGCCGGTGACGTGGCCATCGACCTGCCCCTCGTCCTCGGCGTCGTGACCGCGCTGACGACGATCGTCGTCCATCGGCAACCTGGTCGTCGACCTCCTGTACGCCGCCATCGACCCACGCGTCGGGACGGCGTTCCACGCGAGGACGACGAGCGGACGAGCCGCGCTGATGTGACGAGCAGAGCCGCGA
>CAYXXE010000044.1:0-14780 GCA_964468985.1 uncultured Gaiellales bacterium
GGATCACGCGCGGGATCAGGTCGAACGGGAAGATCCGCTCGATCGCGTCCTCCTGCCCGTACACCGTGAAGCCGATGCCCTGGTTCAGGAAGGAGGTGCCCGCCTGCTGGCGGCGCTCCTCGAACTCCTCGGCGCTCAGCGACGCGAGCTGCTCGGCCAGCGCGCGGCAGTGCGGCCGGGGCCGGCCCGGCGCCTCGAACATCTCGTCGTAGAAGCGGCCCGGGTCGTACGACTCCCCGAGTAGCCCGTCGCCTGCTGGATCGTGCCCGGTCATGCGCCTCCGTGGTCGCCAACGAAAAGCGCCCCGGGACGACCCGTGGAGGTCCCGAGGCGCCAGAGCCTGAAGGCCACCCGCGCCGGCGACCCGCGGGAATCCTATCTCCGACGGGGGTGTGGCTTTCCGGTGGGACGATTTCTCCTGTCTGAGGGTGCGCGTGGCACTACCATACGAACATGGGTTCGCCTTCTGAGCAGCGCGTCGTCATGCAGGCGTTTCGGTTCGAGCTCGACCCGAACCGGGCCCAGCGCACGCTGCTTGCGAAGAGCGTCGGCTGTTCGCGCTTCGTCTACAACTGGGGCCTGGCCGAGTCGCAGCGCGACTACGAGCTGACAGGAAAGAGGCCGCGGCTTTCCGAGCTGAAGGCTCGGCTCGTGACGCTGAAGAAATCAGAAGCGCCCTGGCTGTACGAGGTCTCGGCGCACATCGGCCAGCAGGCGCTCGTCGATCTGAACGCGGCCTTCTTCAACTTCTTCGACGGATGTAAGAGCGGCCCGAAACGCGGCTTTCCACGCTTCCACAAGAAAGGCGAGCATGACTCAGCCCGGCTCTACGAGGTGACGCTCGAAGAGCGGCATTTGCGGCTACCGAGGATCGGGCGTGTGCGGCTGAAGGAGACGCGGGCGGCGCGTGGTTTCGACGGCCGGATCCTCTCGGCAACAATCACCCGCCGCGCCGATCGCTGGTTCGTGTCGCTCGCCGTCGAGCGCGAGCGGGAGATCGTCCTGCCGAAGCCGATTCGCGGCGGCTGCGATGTCGTCGGGATCGACCTCGGCCTCAAGTCCGCAGCCGTGATCCACGACGGCACAGCGACCCTCACAATCCCGGCCCAGCAAGCGCTTCGGCGCAACCTGGCCAAGCTCGCGCGGCTCGATCGCCAACTCGCCCGCAAGCAGAAGGGCTCCACGAACCGGGAGAAAGCGAAACTGGCACGGGCACGGCTCTACTACCGCATCTCCTGTCAGCGCAACGATTTCCTGCACCAACTCTCCAGCGGGCTGACAAAAACCAAATCGGTGATCGTGTTGGAGGATCTGCACGTCAAGGGCATGGCCAAGAACCACAGCCTTGCCCTCTCGATCGGCGACGCAGGACTCGGCGAGCTCCGTCGGCAAGTCGCCTACAAGGGCGAGTGGTATGGGGCACGGCTGATCGTGGCCGATCGTTTCTTCCCCTCGACCCAGCTCTGCTCCGGTTGCGGGTGCTTGAACCCGCAGGTCAAGGGGCTCGCCGGATTGAAGGAGCGCACCTTCGTCTGCCCGGCCTGCGGCTTGACGCTCGACCGGGACGAGAACGCAGCGAACAATCTGCGGACCTATGGCCTGCGGCAGCTCGAACTACCGGAGGGTCTCCGGGAAGTAACGCCTGTGGAGAAGAAGGCTCTGGCTGTGTCCTCGGACACAGTGAAACCGGCTTCGGCGAAGCAGGAAGCGACAGCACGTCGTCCGAAGAACGTGGGCTTCGTGACTCGCATAGGCACGCCGAAAGACGTGCCGGTGTTGGCTCTTGCTGGGACTAATCATCCCACCTGAAAGCCACGCCCCCGCTCCGACTAAGCTGTGATCGCGCGTGGGGCGGTCGACGCCCGCGCGCGAGGCGACGGCGCCGCGGAAGCATGTGAGCTTCCGGGCGCCGATTCGTGTTGCTCGATCGGAGGGAAGGCATGGCTTCACGGGAAGGAACGGCGAAGCAGGTCTCCGTCCTCGTCGCCGAGGACGAGGCGATCATCAGGCTCGATCTGCGCCGGCAGCTCGAGGAGGCGGGCTATGCCGTCTGCGGCGAGGCCCGGGACGGCGACGAGGCCGTCGAGCTGGCGCGGAGCCTCCGGCCCGACCTCGCGATCCTCGACGTGAAGATGCCGGTGCTCGACGGCATCGACGCGGCCCGGTCGATCCTCGCCGACCGGCCGATCCCGATCGTGCTCCTCACGGCCTACAGCGACCCGAAGCTCGTCCGGCGGGCTGCCGACGCCGGCGTGTTCGCGTACCTCGTCAAGCCGTTCCGCGGCTCCGACCTGATGCCGGCGATCGAGACGGCGATCGCGCGCCACGAGGAGATGCAGGCGTTGCGGGAGGAGACCCACTCGCTGGCCGAGGCGCTCGCGGCCCGCAAGGCGATCGAGCGGGCGAAGGGCCTGCTGATGGAGCGTGAGGGGCTGAGCGAAGGCGACGCCTTCGCGCGGCTGCGGCGCGCGAGCCAGATCAGCGGGCAGCCGCTCAAGGTGATCGCCGAGGCGGTCGTCGCAGCCCTTTCGTGAGCGCCCGCCGCACGCAGGCTCGACGCGTGCCGTTCCTCACGATGTTGCCGACAGGGCCCACCGTGGCTACGCTGTGGTTGCGCCTCGACGGAGAGGTGCGTTGGATTCGGCTCTGATGTCGGACGAGAAGGCTTTCTCCGGACGTCGCCGTCCCCTGTACAGGCAACGAAGCCACCGAACGCTCGCACTGGAACGACCAGCGCGCCGTGCGTGCCCCGGACGAGCGGGCGCGCGCAGGGCGCACCCGCTTCGCCACTGCTTCGCGAAAGGAATCGACATGGCTTCTGCGCACGCTCATCAGCACGACCCGGTCGTCCTCCAGGCGGTACCGAGCCCCGAGGGCTCGATCGAGCAGGAGCTCGCCGGCATCCTCCACGCCGCGCGGCTGCGCGGCCGGCAGGCGCGCGCCGTCGCGATCAGGCTCGGCTGGGACGGCAACGGCTCGTCCACCCTCGCCGAGGCGGCCGCGGCGGAAGGCTACTCCCGCGAACGCGTCCGCCAGCTCGAGGACCGCGTCCGCCGCCACGCCGACGCCGCCGGATTGCCCCTGCCGCTCACCGAGGCCGCGCTGCGGCTGGTGGAGACGGCGGCGCCCGTCTCCCGCGACGAGATCCCGGGCCGGCTCCTCTCGGCCGGGCTCGCCTCGAGCCGCTTCGACCTCGAGGGCATCCTCTCGGCGGCCGAGCTGGGGCAGATCGAGGTGCGCGTCGTCGAGCGCGACGGCATCGTGACCCTGAACGACGAGGCGAACCTCGTCGAGACCTCGGCGACGATCGCCCGGCGGCTCGTCAAGCGCCACGGAGCCTGCACCGTCGAGTCGCTGGCGGGCGAGCTCGGGCAAGGGGTCACTCCGGAGACGCTGCGGCGGCTGCTCGAGTCTCGGTCGGACGTCCTGTGGCTCGACGCCTATCACGAGTGGTTCGTGATCCGCGGCATCCCGAGCGTCGTGCTCCTGCCGCTCCGCAAGATGCTCGCCGTCTCCCCGACGTTGACGATCGCCGAGATCGACGGCGGCCTCCGCCGGTCGTTCCGGCCGGTGACCCTGCCGCGCGACGTCCTGCCGCGGCTGTGCAAGGCGGTCTCGTGGCTCGAGTTCGACCAGGCCTCCGGGACGGTCTCCTCGCGGGTCGAGCTGGACGAGGCGCAGGTGCTCTCGCCGCTCGAGCTGTTGCTGGCGCGGCTCTTCCGCGAGCATGGGCCGGTGCTCACCTTCACCGAGGCGGCGCGCCTCGGCGAGCGGGAGGGGCAGCGGCCGAACAGCGTCGGGCTGTACGCCTCGCGCTCGCCGATCTTCAGGACGCTGCGGCGAGGCCGCTACATCCTGCGTGGCACGCCGATCACGGCCGTCGCCGAAGCCGCGAGCGCGTCGAGGGGCTGAGAGGAAGCGTGGGCGGGGCAGGCCTCGGGCCTGCCCCGAACCGCGCCTCGAGACCCGGAAGCGGCGATGCCGATCGGTCGTTTCGGGGGATGGTGCTGCGCGTCGAACCGCCGATACAACACGGGATGGCTCTTTACGACCGCCTACGGACGTGGTTCGGGGTTCACCTCCCCGGCGCCCGGCGCAGCGAAAAACCGCCCGGCCGAAGCCGAGTCGTCTCGGTCGCCCGCGCGAGGGCGAACGTGCTGTTGTTCGCCGCGATGTGGGCGATCGGGCTCGGGGCGATCGTCGCCGTCCGCAGCTTCCAGACGCGTGTCGACACGGCGCGGCAGGCCCAGGTCGTCGTCGAGCGGCTGCAGCGCCAGGTCGGCGACCTCGCCGGGTCGGCCTTCAACTCGGCCACCGCGGCGCCGGGCCAGGCGCCGTCGCTGGTCGTGGTGCAGAAGACGCTCGCCGCAGGCAGAGCTGCGATGGACGGGTCGGTCGCCACCCTTGGCAGCCTGGGCGAGTCGGGCGAGCGCGCGCGGCTGCAGGCGCTCGACACGCGGTACTACGCGTCGGTCGACCAGCTCGCGACCCTGGTCCTCAGCGGAGCCAGCGCGGAGGCGGCGGTCCAGTACGGCCGCGACGCCGCTGCGACCGGGGCCGAAGGGGCCCTGCTGGGCGAGCTACGGCGTGCGGGTGCCACGTACAGCAACAGCGCGAGTCGCGCACGGCGGAACGGCGCGATCGGAACCGTCTTCTCGATCACCTTCGTGCTGCTCGCCTTCTCGCTCACGCTCGGTCGGGCGACCCGGCTGGCCCGCGAGAAGCACCATCTGCTCGAGCAGAGCCGCGTCGAGGCACTCACCGACGCCCTCACCGGCCTCCCGAACCGTCGGAAGCTGTTCGCCGACATGGCTGCGCACCTCGACCCGGAGTCGCGCCCCGCGCAGCTCGCGATCGGCATGTTCGACCTCGACGGCTTCAAGGCGTACAACGACACCTTCGGCCACCCGGCCGGCGACGCGCTGCTCGCCCGCAGCGGCGAGCGCCTGGCCGCCGCGATGGCAGGGAAGGGCGTTGCCTACCGGATGGGCGGCGACGAGTTCTGCGTGATCGTCACGACCGCCGACCCGCTGCCGGTCTTCGACGCTGCAGCCGCCGCGCTCAGCGAGCACGGTGCGGGCTTCGTCGTGACGTGCTCGTACGGCAGCGTCGTGGTCGCTCCCGACCACGTGACGTTGGAAGAGGCGCTGCAGCGGGCCGACCAGCGCCTCTACGAGAACAAGCGCGCGCCGCGCGAGGTCGCCGGCCGCGAGGTGCACGACGTGCTCCTGAGCGTCCTCGCAGAGAACAGCCTCTCGCTCGCGTCGCACGTCACGAACGTCGGCAGGCTCGCCGAGGCCGTGGCCCGCCAGATGGGCCTCCCGGAGGACGAGGTCGTCCTCGTGCGGGAGACGGCCGAGCTCCACGACGTCGGCAAGGCGGCCATCCCGAGCAACATCCTCGACAAGCCCGGGCCGCTCGACGAGCGCGAATGGGAGTTGATGCGCCGTCACACGATCGTCGGCGAGCGGATCTTGAACGCCGCGCCTGCGCTCTGGCGGATCGCACCGCTCGTCCGGTCGACGCACGAATGGGTCGACGGCAGCGGGTATCCGGACGGGCTCAGCGGCGGCAAGATCCCGCTGAGCTCCCGGATCGTCGCCGTGGTGGACGCCTACGACGCCATGACCCACCGCCGTCCGTACAGCCTGCCCGTGCTGCCCGAGCGAGCGATCGAGGAGCTCAACCGCTGTGCCGGCACGCAGTTCGACCCGGACGTCGTCGCGGCCTTTGTCGCCGTTCAGCGCAAGCTCGACGAGGCTGCGCACTCGGGCGTCGCGCACACGCTCTCCCCCGCGGCATAGCTGTCGCCGCGTAGCTGCCGCCGCCGAGACGCCGGCCGGCTCAGTCGATCAGCGACTGCCGGAAGGCCGTCGCGACGGCCTGGGTGCGCGTATCGGCTGCGAGCTTGGTCATCGCGTTCCGCACGTGGCTCTGGACGGTGTGCGGCGAGAGCGACAGGTGCCGTGCGACGTCGTCGTTGCGCTCGCCCTGGGCGAGCAGCTCGAGCACCTCCCGTTCGCGCGCGGTGAGAGCCGGCAGGCGGCCTGCGGCGGCAGGCCCTGCGAGGACCGGTGCGAGTGTCGGGTCGATGTAGGAGTCGCCGCCCGCCACGGTCCGGATCGCGCGCAGCAGGTCGTTGATCGGCGCCTCTTTGAGGACGAAGCCCCGAGCCCCGGCGTCGAGCGCGTCCAACAGCAGCTCTCGCTCAGGGAACCCCGTGTAGAGGATCGTCGCCGTCGCCGAGGCCTCGGCGACGAGCTGTCGCGTCACCTCGATCCCGCCCAGGCGGGGCATCTGGACGTCGAGGATCGCGATGTCCGGCCCCTCTCGCCCGATCAGCACCAGCGCCGTCGCGCCGTCCGCCGCCACGCCGACGAGCTGGAGGTCGTCCGCGAAGCCGATGTGGTCGGAGACGGCGGCGAGCACGGCGGGGTGGTCGTCGGCGACGACGCAGCGGATCGGAGTGTTCATCGCCGCTCGTCCAGGGTCAGACCGTCGGCGTTGAAATCCAGCCGGCCTTCGGCGATGAGGTCGAGCACGATCCGGGAGAGCCGCGGGTCCCACTGCCGACCCGCGCCGGCTTCCAGCTCGCGGACGACCTCGTCGCGCCGCAGCGAGACGCGATAGGGGCGTCGGCCCGACATCGCCTCGACCGAGTCGGCGATCGAGACGATCCGCGCCGACAGCGGGATCTCCTCGCCGGCCAGCCCGTCCGGGTAGCCGGTCCCGTCCCACCGCTCGTGGTGGGAGCGGACGATGGGCCGCACGAACTCGAGCAGGTCGACCGAGCCGAGCATCCGGTCGCCCGCCTCGACGTGCGCCTGCATCGTCGCGCGCTCCGCCCCGGTCAGGGCCGCGGGCTTCAGCAGGATGCTGTCGGCGACGCCGATCTTGCCGACGTCGTGGAGGACGGCGCCGAGCTCGAGCACCTCCAAGTCCGCTTCGCCGAGTCCGGCCCTGCGGCCGATCGCCAACGCCAGTCGCGCGAGCCGCTCCGTGTGCCCTTCCATGCTCGGATCGCGCAGCTCGATCGCGTTCGCGAGGACGCTCGCGATCGTCGGCGCCAGCAGCCGGCCTCGCAGGTCTCCCTCGACGAGCCGGCTCCGGCCGAGCGCCAGCTCGACGACACCGCAGAGGTCGTCCGGGGTGAAGGGCTTCGAGACGAAGCCGGCGGCACCACGGGCGAGCGCCTCGCGCAGGTTGGCCGCGCCTTCGGCGCCGGTCACGAGCACGATCGGGAGGCCCGGCCTGAGCGCGCGCAGCTCCTCGATCAGCTCGAGGCCGGTCATGCTGCCCGGCATGTTGATGTCGGTCAGTACGAGCGAGACCTCCCACTGCTCGACCTGCGAGATCGCTTCGGACGCCGTCGCTGCCGTGATGACGTCGTAGCCGGCGCGCCCGAGCATCGTGGTGATGAGCTCACGGATCATCTCCTCGTCGTCGACGACGAGAACGAGTGCCGGCTGCTGCGCGCCTCCCGCGACGCCTCGGCCACGCACCGCGCTGCCGACCGCGGCCACGAACCCGGGCGAGGCGCGCATCGGCACGGTTACCGCACGGCGCACTGCGGGCCGCGGCGTGTGGACGCAAGCGCGCCCTCTTGGCGATCGAACGGGGCCTGCGGCCGGGTCGGCGGCCCGGCCACCGGGAGGGCGATCGTGACGGTCGTCCCACTCCGAGCGGATGTCTCGACGAAGATCGCCCCACCGCTCTCGGAGATGATCCGATCGATCGTCGCGAGGCCCAGACCGGTCGCGTTCTCCTTCGGCTTCGTCGAGAAGCCCGGCTCGAAGATGTGTGGACGGACATCGTCGGAGATGCCGGCGCCGGTGTCGGCGACCTGCAGCCAGCCCATCGGCACGGAGAACTCGCCGCTGACCGCGACCGGCCGGTCTCGGCTCGTCCTCAACGCGATCGAGCCGTTGCGGTCGATCGCGTCGCGGCTGTTGACGGCGAGGTTCAGGAGCACCTGCTCGAGTTGCGAGGCGTCGACGAAGACGGGGACCGGTTGCGGCGACAGGGCCGCGCGCAGGGCGATCCTGGCAGGGATGACATGACGGAGCAGCGACATGAGGCTCTCGACGACCTCGTTCAGGTCGATCGTCGCCGGTGCCGGGATGCCGCGGGCGGCGAACGCGGCGAGCTGATGCGTGAAGTCGGACGCCTTCCTGCTCGCCTCGTCGATCTTGTCGAAGTAGCGTGTCGTCTCGACGTCGACGTCCGCCGCCTGGCCCAGGTTCGCGTAGCCGCGGATGGCAGCGAGGAGATTGTTGAAATCGTGCGCGACGCCGGCGGTCACCGAGCCGAGGACCTCCAGGCTCTCGGTCTGCCGCAGCCGGTCGTGGATCGCGCGCTCGTCCGTGACGTCCGTGAAGTACACGGCGAGCCCTTCACCGATGGGGTAGGCGCGGACCTCGAAGATGCGGCGCAGCGGCTCGTAGCGATCCTCGAACTGGACCGGCACCTGGTCGCGAACCGCCCGGCGATACTCGGACTCGTACAGCGAGCCGACCGTCTCCGGGAACTCGGCCCAGATCACCTTCCCCAGCAGGTCCTCGCGCCGCCGAGCGAGGGCCAGTTCGCTCTGGGGGTTCAGGTACCCGAACCGCCAGTCGGCGTCGAGCGTGAAGAACGCGTCGCTCATCGCCTCGAGGACCTGGAGACTCGAGGGGCTCCCCGCGGTCACGTGAGGTCTCCCGGCCGGATCGACAGCCCGGCCCGGCGGCCGCGCTTCGCGATCAGGGCCGCGTCGGCACGCGCGATCAGCGAGCCGAGGTCGTCCTCGTGGCTCGCCTGCGCGAGCCCGAAGCTGATCGAGTGCCGGATGTCGATCCCGTGGAGCGTCGAGACGATGTTGTCGAGCCGCTGCGTCGCCTCCGTGACGCCGACCCGCGAGAGGCCGCAGACGAACTCGTCGCCGCCGTAGCGCACCACCACGTCGTAGCTGCGGACGTTCCGCCGGATCGTGTGGCCGACCTGCCGCAGCACCGCGTCGCCGGCGAGGTGGCCCTCGCCGTCGTTGACGTTCTTCAGGCCGTCGACGTCGATGAACGCGAGGGCGAGTGAGGTGCCCGAGCGCAGGGCCCGCGCGAGCTCGCGCTCGAGGGCCTCGAGCCCGAACCGGCGGGCCCAGCAGCCGGTGAGCTCGTCGGTCGTCGCGCGGGCCAGGGCGTCGGCCGACTCGGCCCGCGTCTGCTCCGCATCGGCCCGCTCGCGCGCGGCTTCCCGCCGGTCGCTCGCGGCGACGGCGCGGTCCTCGGCCGCGGCGGCACGGTCGGCTGCCGCACGCTGACGGTCGGTCGCCGCCCGGAGCAGGACGTCGCGAGGGTCGGCGACCGACCCTTCGTGGCGGGCGTAGAGCGATGCGCGCGCGTCGCGGTCCGCGGCCTCGCGGTCGCGGAGCTCGGCGAGCGTGTCGCGCTCGCCGGCGACCGTGAGCCTGCGAAGGTCGCTCTGCTCGCGCATGGTGGTCGCGGCGGCCCGGCTGCGCCCCGACCTCTTCCGGGCGAGCCTGCCGCGCCGGTACGTCGCCACATCGCCGCCGGCGGCGAGATCCTCGTCGGCCGCGCCCTGGTCGTCGTCGGAGGATTCCTGGTCCGCGTCGCTCGCGATCTGATCGCGGTCGGCCGCGGTCTGGTCCGAGTCGCTCGCGGTCTGGTCGCCGTCGGCGAGCGTCTGGTCGTTCTCGCTCGCGGTCTGTGCGGCGCCGAGCGCCGTCAGTTCGTGATTCGCCCCGGTCCCGTCGGCGAGCGGTGCGCCGCAGACCGTGCAACAGGCTTCGGCGGGGTGCTCAGGAGCAAGACCGTGTCGGGTGCGGAACATGCGGGCCCTCCGATCGGAAGCGTCGTCCTGGGCCGCTTATGAGCTCGGCCGGGTGCGTTGCGCCGTGCTGCACCAGCCTCGACGACAGGCTGTGCATGTGTCGGCTCAGGGCGCTCAGTGCCGATGGAGCGACGCGGCTTCCTCGTTCTGGACGAGCCGCTGCAGTCGATGACCCGGGAGGCGCTGATCGAGAGTTGATTCACCGACCCCGGACTGCATGATTGTAGCACATCGCGATAACGGAAGTTGCTAGGGACCGCCCCGTGGAGTCAAGACGCGGTCGAGACGGTGGTCAGGAGGAGGAGCGTCGACCGACTCTCGAGAGCACCGCCACCACGACGGCGACGACGAGGATCAGGAACAGGAATTTCGAGATGATGATTCCGCCCGCGATTGCGAGCACGAGGAGGACGAACAGGATCAGGAACGGCATGTGGATCTCCCTAGGTCGCGGCGCCGGGACCGGCGCTCGCAGGCTGCATGTCGGCCGATGCGCGCTTCGGCCGGTCGGATCCGCCGGGCACCAGGTGAGCTTCGGGCGCCTGCATCGCAGCGGCGAGTGCATCCGACGCTGCTTCTCGACAGTAGCGAACGCCGTCGGGCCGGGGCCGGAGCGGTGCTACGCTCGTCGCAGAGCGGCGCGACGCTCGAGCGCCGCCTCGGTGGCCGGCCGGCGTGCTCGGGCCGGTGCCGTGTGAGTCCTCCCACAAGCATCGCGGGTTGGAGCAGTTCTCCCGACCGCGATCTCGCCGTGGCCGGCAGCCGTCGCCCAGTGGCGCGGTTCTGACCAGCTGACCAGGAGGACGACCATGCACATACGCACTGCGTTCCATCGACGGACCGTCACGATCGGCCTGATTGCGAGCGCCGCCGCGGCCGCCTTGACACTCACGCTCGCCGTCGGGGCCGTCGGCCAGGCAACCGCGACGGCCCCGCAGAACACGTCGCTGCCCTCGATCTCGGGCGCCGCCCGCGACGGGTCGACCCTCGACGCCGCCAGGGGCGGCTGGGGCAACAGCCCGACCTCCTACACCTACCAGTGGCAGCAGTGCGACTCGAGCGGCGGCGGCTGCACCGCCATCGCGGCGGGCGGGACCGGCACGCGGTACACGATCACGACCGCCGACGTTGGCCACCGGCTCAAGGTTGCCGTCACCGCGACGAACTCCGTCGGCTCCGGAACGGCGACCTCCCGCGCCACCGACGTCGTCAAGGCGACCGGGACGGCCCCGGCGAACACCGCGCCGCCCACGATCGCCGGCCCGTTCAAGGAGGCGATCGTCGCCACCGTCGACCACGGGAGCTGGTCCGGATCACCGACTCCGACCTTCGCGTACCAGTGGCAGCGCTGCGATGCCCTTGGTGGAGGCTGCGTCGACCTGGCCGGCTCGACTGCGACCAGCTACACGGCGGTGACGGCCGACGTCGGGAACACGTTGCGCGTCAAGGTGACCGCGTCGAACGGCAACGGCGCCACGCTCGCGACGACGCTCGAGACCCCGCTGATCGCGCCTGCGAAGGCAACCGGCGGTGGGAAGGCGATCTCGATCGCGCAGGTCTCGCTGCCGAACCGGCTGATCATCGACAACCTGCACTTCAGCCCGACCTCGCTGAGCACGCGGGCGGCGTTCGTCGTCCGGTTCCACGTCTCCGACACGCGGGGCTTCTCGATCCAGGGCGCGCTCGTCTACGCCCTCGGGCTGCCCTACAGCTACACGGCCAATGCCGCCGAGGTGGCGACGGACGGCAGCGGCTGGGCCACGATCACGATGCAGCCGAACGCGGGCATGCCGCTGAACCACGGCGGCGCTCTCGTGCTCTTCGTCCGGGCCCGCAAGCCGGGCGAGGACGTGCTCGCCGGCATCTCGACCCGGCGGCTCGTCCAGGTCGGGATCCACCCGTAGTTCACAGAGGCGTGCCCGCGGCGAACACCGCCGCTGGCACGCCTCTGCCGAGCGTGGCTACAGGGCCTGCAGGCAGGGAATGCGGTAGGTGCCGTCGGCCTCGACGTGGATGCCGTGGATCTCGGTCTCGAACGCGGGGAAGCCGGCGTCGAGACGCTCGGCGGCACCGAGATACCGGACGAGGGCGCTGTCGTCGGCCGCGAACCGCTCGCCGGGCATGATCACCGGGATGCCCGGCGGGTAGGGGACGATCATCGCCGCGCTGACGCGACCGGGCAGCGCGTCCACTGCGACCAGCTCCACCGTGCCGGTGACGAGCGCCGCGTAGGCGCGAGCCGGCACGACGACCGGCTCGGGGAGGTCGGCGTACATCTCCTCCGTGAGCCGTGTGATCTCGGCGTCGTGGAGCGCCCGGTGGAGCTCGCGTGCCAGCTCCGGCAGGGTGAGCGCGCCGTAGCGCGCCGGATGACTCGCCGCGAGCCGAGGCAGGGCCTCGCGGACGGACGCGCCGCGGTCGTAGAGGCGCTTGAAGTCGAAGAGCTCGGCCAGGAGCGTCCCGGCCTTCCCGCGCGTGATGCCGAGCGAGAACAGGACGAGGAACGAGTACGCGCCGGTCTTCTCGACGACGATCCCGCGCTCATTCAGGAAGTGCGAGACGAGCGCGGCCGGGATGCCGGTCTCCTCCAGCCCTCCCTGCGGCGCGACTCCCGGGGTGAGAATCGTCACCTTGACGGGGTCGAGCATGGCGTGGCCGTCGCCGGGCGCGTCGTAGCCGTGCCAGGCCTGGCCCGGCCGCAGCACCCAGCGTTGCGGGTCGCGCTGCTCGGCGTCGGAGCCGTGCAGCAGATCGCTCGGCTGCCAGATGTTGAAGCACCAGTCGTCGACCGGGGAGTTGTCCGCCGCCGCCGTGACCTCGCGCCGGAAGGCGAGTGCCTCCTCGATCACGCCGTCGATCAGTGTCGTTCCCTGCGGGCCGTCCATCGAGCGGGCGGCGACGTCGAGCGAGGCGATGATCCCGTACTGGGGCGAGGTGGACGTGTGCATCATGAACGCCTCCTCCAGCGCCTCGTGGTTGATCAGGCCGGCGCCGTCCTTCAGGTGGATCATCGAGCCCTGCGAGAAGGCGGTCAGGAGCTTGTGGGTGGACTGCGTCGAGAACGTTGCCGGCTGCCCGGCCCGACGCTCGACTCCCATGGCGTGGCGGCCTGCGTAGAGGGGATGGAAGTTGGCGTAGGCGAACCAGGCCTCGTCGAAGAGCACGCGCTCCGTCGTCTCGCCGAGCGCGGCGAGGACGGCGGTCGCGTCGTAGCAGAGGCCGTCGTAGGTCGAGTTCGTCACCACGGCCAGCCTCGCGCCCGTCGTTCCCTCCGGGACGAGCGGGTTGGCCGCGAGCCGTGCGAGCACGGTCTCCTTCGTCAGCTCGGCGGGTGGGATCGGGCCGATGATCCCGTAGGCGTTCCGGGTCGGGTGCAGGTACACCGGGATCGCGCCGGTCATCACGATCGCGTGCATGATCGACTTGTGGCAGTTGCGGTCGACGAGCACGACGTCGCCCGCCGTCACGCAGCTGTGGAAGACGATCTTGTTGGCGGTCGAGGTGCCGTTCGTCACGAACAGTGTCCGGTCGGCCCCGAAGACCCGGGCCGCCTCCGACTCGGCCTCGCCGACGGGCCCGGAGTGCTCGAGCAGCGAGCCGAGCTCCCCCACCGACACGGACAGGTCGCTGCGGAGCGTGTTCTCGCCGAAGAACTGGTGAAACGCCGAGCCGACGGGGCTCTTGAGGAACGCGGTTCCGCCGCCGTGACCCGGCGTGTGCCATGAGTAGCGGCCTTCGTGGACGAAGCGCACCAGCTCGCCGAAGAACGGCGGGAGCAGGGGCTCCAGGTATTCGCGGCGGGCTTCCTCGATGTGGTTCGCGACGAACGCCGGCGTGTCCTCGAGCTTCCAGATGTAGCCGTTCGCCAGCTCGAGCAGCTCCTGCGGGAGCGTCTCGACCAGTGAACGGTCGGCGAGCAGGAAGATCGGCAGGGTCGGGAAGCGCTCGCGGGTGGCCCGCAGGAACAGCTCGGCGCGGCTCGTCGTCGCTACGGCGACGGCTCCTCCGTCGGCACTCGGGACGTGATGGTGCACGTCCCAGTCCAACAGGAGCCCGCTCAGCGTCGGCGTGCTCGCGACGATCTGCTCGGCATCCTCGAGCCCGCCGGCGGTGATCACATGGGTGCCGTCGGCGCGCAGGTGCTCGACCAGGTCGCGAGTCGCCCGTCCGGCGGCGGTCTCGTCGCGGAGCTCGTCGTCGACCAGCAGCAGCGGGAAGGAGCTCAACAGGTCCATCTCAGGCCTCCTTCACGGTCGCCAGCATGGCGACAGCAGGTACCGGAACGGGGAGGTCGGTGCCGCCGTCGACGTCCAGCAGCACCTCGTCGGGGTGCGGGTCGATCCAGCCGGGCTTCTTGATCCGCTCGATGATGAACGGGGGCGCCGAGCAGATGAGGATGGCCGCCAGCATCGCCCCGATGTAGATCGGGGTCGGCCAGTGGCTGATCCCCGTCGGAGGGACGAACCCGATCAGCAGCGCGAAGGTCGAGCCCACGAGCCCGACGCCGGCGACGATCCACATGCCGACGTTGCCGCCGGGGATCTTGTAGGCCCGCGGGACGTCCGGCTGGGTGTAGCGCAGCCGGATCGCGGCCGCGAAGATCATGATGTACATCATCACCAGGATCTGCGTCGTGAGTGCCGTCAGCATCCAGTAGCTCGTGTTCACGCTCGGCACGAAGAGGAACAGCAGTGCGAACAGCGTCCCGAGGATCCCCTGGAAGACGAGGATCGCCACCGGGATGTGCCGCTTGTTCACGTAGTGCAGCTCGGGCGGCAGGTCGCCCGACGGCTCGGAGGCGTACAGGCCCTTCGACGGCCCGAGCAGCCACGTGCTGATCAGCGCCAGCGTGCCGAGGCCGGTCAGGCCCGCCATCACCTTGGTAGCCCAGCTGCCGACGCCGATCGTCTTGAAGAAGAAGTCGAAGGTCTGGAGCACGCCCGAGACGAGGCTCA
>CAYXXE010000045.1:0-14568 GCA_964468985.1 uncultured Gaiellales bacterium
GAGCTCGAGGCGGTCGGCGTCGACCAGTTCAACGTCTACCTGATGACCCACGCGCAGGAGCAGACGCTGCAGGTGTACGGCGACGAGCTGATCCCGCAGTTCCAGGGGTAGCGTCGGGAGGTTTCGCTAACCTCGGAGCCTATGAACGCCAACGGGACTGTTGTCAACGCAAGCAATGTCGTACGCCGCTACGGCGAGGGCGAGACCGCCGTCGACGCCCTCCGCGGCGTCTCGCTGCAGGTGAATCGCGGCGAGCTGGTGGCGGTGATGGGCCCGTCGGGCTCGGGCAAGTCGACGCTGATGCACATCCTCGCCGGGCTCGACAAGCCGACCTCCGGGGACGTCGAGATCGCCGGCCAGAGCATCCTGAAGCTGAGCGACACCGCGCTGACCCACCTGAGGCGGCGCCAGATCGGCTTCATCTTCCAGTTCTTCAACCTGCTGCCGATGCTGACCGCCGAGGAGAACATCGTGCTGCCGCTGGCGATCGCGGGCGTCAAGCCCGACGAGGCCTGGGTCGCCGAGCTGGTCGCGAAGACGGGCCTCAAGGGACGCACGTCGCATCGTCCGTCCGAGCTCTCGGGCGGGCAGCAGCAGCGTGTCGCGATCGCGCGCGCGCTCGTGTCGCGTCCCGCGATCGTGTTCGCCGACGAGCCCACGGGCAACCTCGACTCGAAGACCAGCGGGGAGATCCTGCATCTGCTGCGCGCCTCGGTCACCGACTACGGGCAGACGACAGTGATGGTGACGCACGAGCCGCGGGCCGCGGCGATCGCCGACCGGGTCCTCTTCCTGGCGGACGGGCTGATCGTCGAGGAGCGGAAGGACATCTCCGCCGCCGACGTCGTCACCCTGATGCAGGGTCTCGACTCGTAGGCGCGTCGCGATGCTGAAGGTCGCACTGAAAGGGCTCGCCGGGCGCAAGCTGCGCGCGCTGCTGACCGCGCTCGCGACCATCCTCGGGGTCGCGATGGTGAGCGGCACCTTCGTGCTCACCGACACGATCAAGGCCGGCTTCAGCCAGATCTACTCGACCGTCTACAAGAACACCGACGCCGTGATCACGGGCCGGAGCGCGATCGGCACGAGCGGCAGCAACGGCGCCTCGATCGCACCGCCGTCGTTCCCGGCGTCGCTGCTCACGAAGGTCCGCGCGCTCCCGGGTGTCGACGCCGCCGCCGGCGGCATCGGCGATCTCGCGCAACTCGTGGGCAAGGACGGCAAGGTGCTGGCGCTCGGCGGCGCGCCCGGGCTCGCCTACAGCGTCGACCCGAGCGGCGACCAGCGCTTCAACCCGCTCACGCTCACCGCGGGGCGCTGGGCGGCAGGCCCGCACGAGATCGTGATCGACGCCCACACGGCGTCGGCGCACCACTTCGCTCTGGGCGACGAGATCGGCGTCGTCGCGCTCGGAGCCGAGCAGAAGTTTCGCATCACGGGGATCACGAAGCTGGGCGGCGCGACCTCGCTCGGCGGTGCGACGATCGCCGTCTTCGACCCCGCGACCGCGGCCGCCCTCTTCCACAAGGTCGGCAAGCTCGACGAGATCGACGTGGCCGCGAAGGCGAACGTGTCGACCGCCGAGTTGCTCAGGGAGATCCGAACCGTCCTGCCGCCCGCCACCCAGGTGCGAAGCGGCGCCGGCCAGAAGGCGCAGGCGACGAAGGACGTGTCGACGTTCACGAGCATCATCCAGGACTTCCTGCTCGCGTTCGGCGGGATCGCCCTGTTCGTCGGCACCTTCGTGATCGCGAACACCCTCTCGATCACGATCGCGCAGCGGGCCCGGGAGTTCGGAACGTTGCGCACGATCGGCGCGACGCGCCGGCAGATCCTTGCGTCGGTGCTGGTGGAGGGCTTCATCATCGGGCTGATCGCCTCGGTGATCGGGCTCTTCCTCGGGCTCCTGCTCGCCAAGGGCCTCGACCAGCTGTTCAAGGCGTTCGGCGCCGACCTGCCCCAGGCCGGCACGGTGTTCGCAGCCCGGACGATCATCCTGTCGCTGGTCGTCGGGACGGTCGTGACGCTGCTCGCCAGCCTCTTCCCGGCGTTCCGGGCGACGCGGGTCGAGCCGATCGCCGCGGTTCGCGAAGGGGTCCTGCCGCCGTCGCGCCTCGCGCGGTTCGGCGTGCCCGCTGCGCTCGTGACGCTCACGATCGGGCTGGTGCTGGTGCTGTTCGGCGCGCTCGACAAGAGCCCCACCACGATCGTCCGGCTGCTCGCAGTGGGCCTCGGCGTCGTCGCCTTGTTCCTCGGAATGGCGCTGATCGCGCCGAAGTTCGTGCCGCCGCTGGCCCGGGCGCTCGGCTGGCCCGGCGCACGCGTCGGTGGGGCGGCGGGCGGGCTCGCCCAGGAGAACACGATGCGGAACCCGGCGCGCACCGCCTCGACCGCGGCGGCGCTGATGATCGGTCTGGCGCTCGTGACGGCCGTGGGTGTGCTGGCCGCCGGGCTCAAGTCGTCGTTCGAGACGTCCGTCTCGAAGCAGTTCCTCGGCGACTACGCGCTCACCTCGTCGAACGGCTTCACGCCGACCGGCGTCGCCGCCGAGGCCGCCGTTCGCCGGGTGCCCGCGGCGGAGGTCGTTTCGGGCGTCCGCGCCGCCAGCGTCCGCGTGTTCGGGCACACCGCGAGCCTCACCGGCGTCGCGCCGGACGTCGGGCGCGTGATCAAGATCACGTGGGTGAAGGGCGGCCCGCAGGTGCCCGCCGCGCTCGGTGGCGACGGGGCGATCGTCGACACCTCGTACGCGAAGAAGCATCATCTGAGCCTCGGCTCCCCGGTCACGTTCGAGACGGCGGCCGGCCGGCTCGTGCACCTGAAGGTGGCCGGGATCTTCAAGGCCCCGAAGGGCGGCGCGCCGTTGGGCGACGTGACGATCTCGACCGCGCTCTTCGACCGGACCTTCACCAATCCCCAGGACGTGTTCGCCTTCGTGCTGGCGCGTGGCGGCGTCACCGATGCCAACACCGCCGCCTTCAAGACAGCGCTCGCCGGCTTCCCGGACGCGAAGATCCAGACCGAGTCGCAGTTCATCAGCCAGCAGGAGAGCGGCATCAACCAGCTGCTGGTGCTGCTCTACGTTCTGCTCTCGCTTTCGATCGTCGTCTCCCTGTTCGGGATCGTCAACACGATGGTGCTGACCGTGTTCGAGCGGACGCGCGAGCTCGGGATGCTCCGCGCCGTCGGGATGACCCGCCGCCAGACGCGGCGGATGATCCGCTACGAGGCGGTCACGACCGCACTGATCGGCGCCTGCCTCGGGATTCCACTCGGCTTCGGCCTGGCGCTGCTGATCAGCGAGGCGATCGGGTTCTTCGTCTTCGCGCTGCCGATCGGCACGCTGCTCGGATTCGTGGTCGCCGCGATCCTGGTCGGGCTCTTCGCCGCGATCTTCCCGGCGCGGCGCGCCGCCCGGCTGAACGTCCTGGCCGCGCTGCAGTACGAGTAGCCGCAGGCGGCTACAAGCGGGCGCGGAAGCCCGGCTCCTCGACCAGCATCAGCGGGCTGGTGGGCAGCCCGGGGAGCGGGTGGGGGTCGTTGAAGTCGGTCGGCGCGACATCGTTCGAGCCGTGCGGGTGGAAGAGCGCCGCGAGCAACTCGATCTGCAGCCGGCCGACGCCGAGCTCGAACTGGCCGCCGCCGTACAGCGCGATGCCGTGCGCGGCGCAGCGGTCGTAGAACTCGAAGAGGCGCGGCAGCGCTCCGAAGCGCGACGGCTTGCAGTTGAGGCAGCGCGGCGGGAAAGGCAGCGCCTCCACGTCGGCCCACGAGTGGATCGGCGCGTCCCAGGTGATGCGCCCGGCCTGATGTTCCAGCACCTCGAGCGTGTCGGGCGTCAGCGCGGGATCCTCGAGCCAGGCATCCGGGAACGCCTCGACGACGCGCCGGTAGAGGTCGGCGTCCGGCGGGTTGTCGACGCCGGTGCCGTGGTAGGCGCCCTTCAGGTCGGCGACGTCGACGACGCCGGCCGCAGCCAGCGCCGCGAACTTCTCGGCCGGCCAGTCAGGCGTCGGGTCGAGCTTGAACCGCAGAGCGGGGTAGAGCGCGAGCCAACCTTCCCAGTCGGCGTTCGACGAGGCGAAGGTGAGCGGCTCGATCGTCCGGCCGAGCGCGCGAGCGAGCGTCGTGCCCGCCTGGCGGAGCGCGAGGTCGAGCGCTGCCGACTCGACGCACCAGCGGCGGTAGTCGACGGCGGCCGCCTGCCCGGGAGCCGGGTCGAACAGCGTCAGCGTCCCGACGTGCTCGGAGAACGAGGCGAGCGTCCAGCGGCCTTCGAGCGGCAGCCGTGGGAACCGCTCGTGCTCGGCGGCGTCGTAGGCGACGTCCTCGCCGAGCCCGGTCTCGCCGGCACCGTGCAGGCTGAGGACGGTCGTCTTGCGGGTGAAGCGCGGCGTCTCGCGCACGAGCGTCTCGCTCTCGACACGCGTGATCTCGAGCGGCAGGTGGCCGAGTGCGTCCCAGGTCGCCATCGGAGCGAGCCTAATCGACGCCCTCGCGCCGCGCGGTCGCGAGCCGGTAGAAACCACCGCCCGGGATGCGGTCTTTCGCGCTGCGGCGGCGGCAACGGGTTGCCGATGCACGGTGTATCGACGGGAGGTCATGAGGTGGCCCATCGGAACAGCCCGGGCCGGGTGAGGCCTGCCGGTCGCGCGGACGGCCAGGTGATCGTGGTCGTGATGCTGTTCCTGATCGTGCTGGTCGGCTTCGCGGGTCTGGTGGTCGATGTCGGCAGGGTCTATGTCGCGCAACGCCAGCTGCAGCAGGCGGCCGACGCGTCCGCCCTGGCCGCCTCGCAGGACATGCCGAACACGTCTCTCGCCCTCAGTGCAGCCCGGCTGTACAGCGCCGCACCCGGGCAGGTGAACGCCCACTCCGGGGTCGCGTCCGACATGCTGGTCGTGAATCCGACGGCGACCCAGTCGGGCGCCAGCTTCAAGTGCCTGACGTCGGTCGGCGTGCCCTGCGAGACCGACACCAGCTACTGCAGCTCCGGCGCGGGCTGCAACGCGATCAAGGTGGTCGAGCAGGGCAAGGTGGACACCTGGTTCCTCGGCGTGCTCGGCACGCGCTTCACGCAGGTTTCGGCGACCGCGACCGCGGCGATGCACGGCGGCCCGGCGCAGGCCCTCGACGTCGCGGTCATCCTCGACAGCACCACGTCGATGAACAGCCCGTGCGGCAATGACGTCACCGGGATCGCCACCGGCCAGGCGACGAAGTTCGACTGCGCGAAGGAGGGAGTGCGGGCGCTGCTGCAGTCGCTCAACCCGTGCTCGAGCAGCCTGGCGTCCTGCGGCCCGGTCAGCGCCGGCAACGTCGCTGCTCCACTCGACGAGGTCGCCCTGTTCACCTTCCCGGGACTGCTCAACCCGACCGGCTACACGCACGACGCGACGAGCGCGCGCAGCAACCTGTCTCTCGACTTCGGCTGCCCGGGCAACCTGACCGGGGCGACGACCCCGAGCTGGTACCAGACCGGGTCATCCTCCGTCGGCGCGGGCACGGACGAGGTGCAGAAGATCACCTACTCGGGCAGCGGCTCGTTCACGCTCAAGTTCAACGGCAGTGCCGCTACGACCGGCACGGCGCTGAAGAAGACCACCGTTGCGGCGACGATCCAGAGCGCGCTCAGGGCGCTCTCGACGATCAACGGCGCGTACGTCACGGTGAGCGGGTCGAGCTCGCCCTGGACGGTCACCTTCGGCGATCTGCTCGGCAACCAGAACCAGCCGCTGATCACCGGTTCGGCGACGTCGAGCACCGTCTCCGTCGCTGAGCTGACGGCGGGAGCGACGTACTTCCCGCAGTGGTACCTGCTCGGGCCGACGACGGGCAGCGCCGGCGACTACGGCTACACCGGCGCGACCCTGAGCTACCAGGTCGTCGGGCTCTCGAGCGACTATCGGCCCGACGCTTCGGCAACGGGCCTGCTGTCCGACTCGTCGCCGCTCGTCCAGGCGTCGTCCTGGGCGACCTGCAGCGGCGCCGCCTGGCCGGGCAACCCGTACTACGGATTGAGCGGCCACGTCCAGACGGGCGCCGGAACCTACCTGGCGACCGCGATCAGCGCCGCGAGCAGCCTGCTCGCCGCCGACTCGGCCCGGAAGGCGAAGCCGGTCATCATCGTGCTCAGTGACGGCGATGCAGACACGTCGCCGACCGGCACCGCCGGCGACCCGTGCCACGAGGCGATCCAGGCTTCGCAGACCGCCCAGAGTCTCGGCTCCAGCGCCTGGGTCTACTCGATCGCCTACGACGCGACCAACCTGTCCAGCACCTGCGCCCAGGACGGCGGCGCATACGCGGGGCTCACCGACTTCACCACGATGCAGCAGATCGCGAGCGACCCGAGCCGCTTCTACTGCCTCAATCCGCCCTCCGGCCAGACCTGCAACGCGGCCGACGAGACCTCGCTGAAGGCGATCTTCAGGGACATCGGCGTCGATCTGACCACCGCACGCCTCGTCACCGACGACGCGTCGTAGACCCGCCGACCGGGCGGCCATTGCCTCCGGCGGACACGTCTGGTGGCAGCCACCCGCGCGGAAGTGTGTCGCGAGTGTGCCGGAAGTGTGTCGCGGCCGGGGGTTGTCGGGCGGGACGTGCGGAGACCGTGCCCGACCACCGGCCGGCGGAGACACGTCTGGTGGCAGCCACCCGCCCTGAAGTGCGCCGCGGGTGTGACGGAAGTGTGTCGGCGTCGGTGTCGGCTGCGGCGGCCGGTTGCCGGTGCGGGCGGTTGCCGGTGCAGCGCCGGTGCGGGGCCGGTTCGCGGGCGTCCGCCGGCCGGC
Source organism: uncultured Gaiellales bacterium (assembly GCA_964468985.1). Lineage (GTDB taxonomy): Bacteria > Actinomycetota > Thermoleophilia > Gaiellales > Gaiellaceae > PALSA-600. Next base: position 6,795 of record CAYXXE010000045.1, read on the forward strand.
CGGTCAGTGGAACGAGATGCGCTCGGGCGGCCAGTAGGTGAGGAGCAGCGGGCCGATGAGGTTCTTCTTCGGGACCGAGCCCCACGTGCGCGAGTCGCACGAGTGGATGCGATCGTCGCCCATGAAGAAGTACTCGCCCTTCGGCACCTGCCACTCGCCCCACTCGCTGCCCCGGTTCGGACCGGCGATGTACGGCTCGGACAGCGGCTTGCCGTTCACGCGCCAGTAGCCGTTGCGCTCGTTCAGCGTGTCGCCGGGGAGGCCGATCAGGCGCTTCACGTACGTGCCGCCCTCGCCGCAGTGGACGAGCGCGCTGTGCGGCGCCTTGAAGACGACGATCTGCCCGCGCTTCGGGCTCTCGAACCGGTACTCGAGCCGGTTGACGATCACCCGGTCGCTGTAGGTGGCCTCGCACCAGGCGCCCGGCCGGGCGCAGTGCAATGTCGGCTCCATCGACGAGCTGGGGATCCGGTAGGGCTTCGCGACCTCGGCCTCGAGCGCGAGCACGACGACGAGCGCGACCCCGATGGTCACGGCCCAGTCGACGAAGACGCGCCACCGCACGGCGCGCATGGTAGGCGTTCGGGTCGGCTACCCGCGGAGCGCGTGACGGACGAAGAACAGGAGGTTCGCGGGCCGCTCGCCGAGCCTGCGCATCAGGTAGGGGTACCACTCCGGCCCGTACGGTGTCGCGACGAGCACCTTGAAGCCGCGGCGTGCGAGATCCGCCTGGAGTTGCGGCCTGACGCCGTACAGCAGCTGGAACTCGAACCGGTCGTGGCCGATGCCGTTCTCGGCGGCGAACCGGATCGTCCATTCGATCAGCCGCTCGTCGTGCGTGGCGACGGCTGTGTAGCCGCCGGCGGCGAGCAGCTGCTCGAGGAGCCGCCGGTAGGCGGCGTCGACGTCGGCCTTCTCCGGGTATGCGACCGACGCGGGCTCGAGATACGCGCCCTTCACCAGGCGGAGGTTCGGCGCCAGCGGCAGGAGCCCGGCGAGGTCCTCCGGCGTGCGGTACAGGTATGCCTGCAGTACCGTCCCGACGTTGTCGAGCCCGGCCTCCTCGCGCAGCCGGCGATAGATCCGCAGGGTCGCGTCGACGAACGCGAACTGCTCCATGTCGATGCGCAGGAACTGACCGTGGGCGGCGGCCCGGCGCGCGAGCTGCTCGACGTTCTCGTAGGCGACGTCCTCGCCGAGCGAAAGCCCGAGGTGGGTGAGCTTCAGCGCCACGTTCGCGCGCAGCTGCTCGGCCGCGAGCCGGTCGATCACCTCCTCGTAGGAGTGGACGACGGCGGCCGCCTGCTCGCGGTCGGCGACGCCCTCGCCGAGCAGCGTCGTGTTGGCCCACAAGCCGCGGTCGTTGAGCCGGCGCAGCACGGCGATGCACTCGTCGAGGGTCTCGCCCGCGACGAACCGCCCGGCGCCGAGACGCATCCCGTGGCGCTTCACGAGGCGCCGGACGTTGCGGCTGTCCGCGGCGGCGAAGATGCCCCTTCGGAGCCCGCCGTTGACCGCCGCCGTCAGCTGCTCGCGAGCAGCCATTCGTGAACCTCCGGGACGCGCTTCGCGATCAGTGTGAGGTGGCCGTCCTCGTCCCCCGTCAGCCGGCTCTCGGCCTGCGGGAGGTGCGCCGCGAGCCACCGTCCGTGGGCGATCGGCACGAACCGGTCGTCGGCTCCGTGCAGGAGCAGCAGCGGGCGGCTGATCGCCCCGAGCTCGAAGCCCCACGGCCCCTGGAACGCGACGTCGTCGTCGAGCCAGCCGTCGACGCCGGGGGTGAGGCCGTGCAGGTCGGAGTGGTGGAGGTCGTCGACGAAGTCGTCGGTGAGCACCGCCACGTCGGCCGGCCCGAGCAGGGTCGACCAGAGCTCGACGAGGTCGGAGGGCCGCGAGCCGTTGAAGTCGGCGGCCCACCGCTCGAGCAGCGGCCGCAGCACCGGCTCGCCCGCCTCGACCGCGGCGAACTCCTCGAGGTTCGACTCGCCCATCCCCGCGAGCCAGTCGAGACCGTCTGCCGCGTACGGCGCGACCGCGGCGAGGCTCGCTGCGGCGAAGAGGCGCTCGCCGCAGAGTGCCGCGCAGGCGATGGCATGGGGGCCACCGCCCGAGATGCCCCAGGTGGCGAAGCGCTCGAGCGCGAGGGCATCCGCGATCGCGTCGACGTCGGCGGCGCAGTCGGCCACCGTCCGTCCAGCGTGTCTGGTCGAGCCGCCGTAGCCGGGCCGGTCGTAGCCGATCAGCCGGATCCCGCGGCGGGCCGCGTCCCCGGCCCAGCTCCGAAAGAGGAGCCCCGACGACGGCGTCCCGTGGTGCACCACCACCGGGACGCCGGCGGGTTCGCCCGCCTCGTAGACGGCGAGCACGCGACCGTCGCCCGCATCGACGAGGCGGCTCACGTCAGCGGCGGCGCAGCGACGGATCGGCCAGCGCGGGCGGCGTCCAGCCGGCGTCGGCCCCGTTCAGCGTCGTGCCGGGGGGCACGATCTCGTCGAGGCGGTCGAGCACGTCGTCTGTGAGATGCACGGACGCGGCGCCGAGCTGGCTCTCGAGGTGCTCCATCGTGCGCGGGCCGATGATCGGGGCGGTGACGGCGGGATGGCGCAGGACGAACGCGAGCGCCAGCTCGATGAGCGTCAGCCCGGCCTCGTCGGCGACCGTCACCAGCGCTTCGACCGCGTCGAGCTTGCGCTGATTGTCCGGCAGCGACGGGTCGAAGCGGGCGGGCAGCCGTTCCGCCCGGCTGCTCTTCACGGCGACGCCTCGGCGGAAGGCGCCGGAGAGCCAACCGCCGGCGAGCGGGCTCCACGGGATGACGGCGAGCCGGTAGCGCTCGCACACCGGCAGCAGGTCGGCTTCGATGCCGCGCGCGAGCAGCGAGTACGGCGGCTGCTCGGAGATGAACCGTTCACGGCCGCGCCGCTCGGACGTCCACTGCGCCTCGACGACCTGCCAGGCGGGAAATGTCGAGGAGCCGAAGTAGCGGATCTTGCCGGCACGCACCAGGTCGGTGAGCGCCCCGAGGGTCTCGTCGATGTCCGTGTCGGGCTCGGGCCGGTGCACCTGGTAGAGGTCGATCCAGTCGGTCTTCAGGCGGCGGAGCGACTCGTCGACCGCCTGCATGATCCAGCGGCGCGAGTTGCCGTACCGGTTGACGTCCTCGCCCATTCGGCCGTGGAACTTGGTCGCGAGGACGATCGAATCGCGTCGCCCTTCCAGCGCCTTCCCGACGATCTCCTCGGTCTCGCCGGCCGCGTAGACGTCGGCGGTGTCGACGAAGTTGATGCCCGCGTCGAGCGCGTGGTGGATGATGCGGATCGACTCGTCGTGGTCGGTGTTGCCCCACGCGCCGAACATCATCGTGCCGAGGCAGAGCGGGCTCACCATCACACCGGTCGCGCCGAGCGGGCGATACTCCATGCCCGAAAGCTACCGGTGCACGGTCGGGGTAGGCTGCCCGCATGGCTCTCGAGCGACCCTCGATCGACAAGCCCGCCGGCGATGTCCCCTTCGAGCTCCTGATCGACGACCTCGTCGTCGGCGACGGTGACGAGGCGGCCGCCGGCAGGAAGGTGTCCGTGCACTACGTCGGCGTCGCGTTCTCGACCGGCGAGGAGTTCGACGCGTCCTGGAACCGTGGCCAGCCGTTCGCGTTCAAGCTCGGCAAGGGCCAGGTGATCCCCGGCTGGGACGCCGGGGTGCAGGGCATGAGAGTCGGCGGCCGCCGCAAGCTGACGATCCCGTCGGCAATGGCCTACGGCGCCCGCGGCGCGGGCGGCGTGATCGAACCGCACGAGCCGCTGGTGTTCGTCGTCGACCTGCTGTCCGTCGACTGAGAAGGAGCGACCATGGCCGGGAAACCGGGTTTCACGAGCGAGGAGGCACGCCGGTTCGGTGCCGAGATCGGCATCGACTGGGAGACGTCGCCGTTCGACGTCGACGAGTTCCGGGCGGGCATGGACGTCGAGCTGGAGCACGGGCTGCACGACCTGGCGACGAACGTGACCGGTGACGATCCGCACGTCACGGCCAAGATCGCCCGCGCCCACCTGAACGAGTTCCCCGACTACTACACCCGGCTCGAGCGCATGGAGGAGGAAGCGAAGCGCGACTGGGCCGCGAGGACGTAGCGGCCCGGTGCCTCGACCGCGCTACTGTGGTTCGTGGCAAGCAGCACTATCTGCCACGAGCGTCAGGAGCGGGCCACTTGACATTCGCACGCGCGCTCATCGTAGGGGCCGCCGCCGTGCTCGCCGCGGCGGGTCTCATCAGGCCGGCAGTCGCCGCACCGAGAGCAGGCGCGACCGCGCATGCGACCGCCGACCCGCAGGGACTCAGCATCCGCGGCACGCCGATCTTCCCGGTCATGCTCATCGACCAGTGCACCGCGGCGGACGTCGCTCGTGCACGAACGCTGGGCGTGACCCTGATCGTCGAGGAGTCGTGCCCGGCGTTTTCGGCGAGCTCGCAGCTGGCGATGATCGGGGCACAGACGCTCGCGATCCTGCCCATCGCCGGCCGGCAGGGCAGCGGCAGCGGACTCGCGGGTTGGACGTACCCGGACGAGCCCGAGGGCAACGGCTGGACGCCGGCGACACTCGCCGCCGGCCACCCCTACCCGCGTGGCAGCAACGACGGGCTGATCGGGCTGATGACCACCGGCGGGGGCTTCTTCGCCGCCCCCTATCGCGATCCCACCATCCCCGAGTCGGCCTATGCGGGCTTCGCGCGAATGGCCGACTTCGCCGGATTCGACCTGTATCCACTGGGCCACTGCCAGTCGAACCTGAGCCCGGTGTACGCCGCCCAGCGGGCGTTCGCCGCGCTGGCAGGCCCGACGCCGACCTTCCAGTGGATCGAGACCGGTCCGATCCAGCCGGCCTACTGCGGCGGCTTCACCATGCTTCCGACCGAGCTGAGCGCCGAGGTCTGGCTGGCGATCGCCGGCGGCGCGCGCGGGATCGGCTACTTCACGCACACCTGGTCGCCGCAGGAGCAGGCCTTCGACGTCACGCCGTCGATCCAGCACGAGATGGTGCGAATCGACGGTCTGCTGGCCGCGGTCCGGCCCGGGCTGGTCGGCCTCACGACGCCCTCGGTCGCGGACAGCCCGGCGATCAAGCTGATCGCCCGGTCGGGAGGCGGTCGCACCTACGTCTTCGCCGTCAACTCGCACCGGGCTCCGATCAAGGCCAAGCTCCGTGTGCCCGCCCTGCGCAATGGGCGGCTGACGGTGTTCGGCGAGCGGCGGTCGCTCCTCGTCTCGCACGGCTACGCGACCGACTCGTTCGCGCCGCTCGCGGTCCACATCTACGTCCAGAAGGCGTAGAGGGCCGGCTGCTTCGGGCAGCTGATCGTGACTTCGGCTCGTCAGTCGAGGCCGAGCGCGATGGCGAGCGCCTCGTTGAGCGCCTGCTCCCCGGCGGGGTCGAGGGCGCCGCGTCGCGCGCCGAGTGACGCTTTGGGGATCGTGAAGAGGTTGTCGGTGTTCACGACCGAGATGGCGCGCAGTCCCTGCTCCGGTCCGACCGCGACCTCGGTCGGCAGTTGGCGGACCGTGCGCGTGATCGCGGCGACGGTCACGTTCGCGAGGAACGGGATCGCCCGCTCGCGGGTGACGATCACCGCCGGCCGGCGGCCGCCCGGCAGTTCGATGTCGTAGATCGCGCCCCTGTTCAAAGCGGCTCGCCGCCTTCGACCTGCGACCAGGCGGCAAGGGCGGCGAGGCCCAGCGCTCCGTCGTCTTCGGGCCGGCTCTGTCGGGCGCGCCGGTAGGCGTCCTCGATCGCCTGCTCGCGTTCGGCGGCCAGCAGCCGGTCGAGGCCTTCGCGCAGCGCTTCGCTGCGCGAAGCGAAGCGGCCCGCGGCGATCAGCCGGTCGAGCTCGGCCACCGGCGCATCTGCTACCCGGACCGGGATCTGTTGCGTCATACGGTACGTAGTGTAGCTCGGGATGCAGATTGTGGTGCGCAGATTGTGGCGGAGCGCACGGGCCTTCCCTCGGCCCGTTCCTGCCTCGCCCCCGTCCGGGCGATCGGCGATGCAGAAGGGGCCGCGAAGTCGCGGCCCCTTCTCATTCCGGCAGCAACGTGCTGCGATCAGGTCAGGCAGGCAGGTTCAGCCGCAGCCGGTGCTCGTACCGCAGTCGCGGCACGTGTAGCAGGTGCCGGCCCGCACCATGCGCCCGCCGCAGCGGTTGCACTCGATCGCGTCCTCGAACGAGTTGAACAGCGCCGTCTGGCCGGGTGTCGGCGCCTCGACCACCGGTGCGGTGCCGCCGTTCGCGTAGTTCTCGGCGAGCTTCGCGCGCACCTCGGCGGAGAGGATGCCGGCCTCCTCCTGCTGATCGACGGTGAGGAACTTCTTGCCGAACCACCGGAAGATGTAGTCGACGATCGACTTGGCGGCGCGGATGTCGGCGTCGTTCGTGAGGCCCGACGGCTCGAACCGCATGTGCGACAGCTTCGAGACGTACACCTCGGGCGGCACGCCGTACTGCAGGCCCATCGAGACGGCGATCATCAGCGAGTTCATCAGGCCCTGCAGCGTCGTGCCGTCCTTCGCGATGTCGACGAACATGTCGCCCGGCGAGCCGTCGTCGAAGACGCCGACATGGATGTAGCCCTCGTACTCGCCGACCCGGAACTTGCGGCCGACCTCGTTGCGGTCGTCCGGCAGGCGCCGGCGGCGAGGCGCCGCGGTGCCCGTCCCGTGGGCGAGCGACGCCTGCGCGACCTTGTCGGCCTTGCCCGACAGCGGCTGGGCGACCTTGCAGTTGTCGCGGTAGATCGCGATCGCCTTGACACCGAGCTTCCAGGCGTCGACGTACAGCTTCGCGACGTCGTCGATCGTCGCCGACTCCGGCATGTTGACCGTCTTCGAGATCGCGCCCGAGATGAACGGCTGGACCGCGCCCATCATCTCGACGTGCCCGGAGTAGTGGATCGCCCGGTCGCCCACCGCGCAGTCGAACACCGGGTAGTGCTCGCTCTTCACGTACGGGGCGCCGACGATCGTGTTGCGCTCGTCGATGAACGCCACGATCTCGCCGACCTCGTTCGGTGCGTAGCCGAGCTTCTCGAGGCCGAGCGGCACCGTCTTGTTCACGATCGTGATCTCGCCGCCGCCGACCAGCTTCTTCGACTTGACGAGCGAGAAGTCGGGCTCGACGCCCGTCGTGTCGCAATCCATCATGAAGCTGATCGTCCCGGTGGGCGCCAGCACGGTCGCCTGCGCGTTGCGGTAGCCGTGCACCTCGCCGAGGTCGAGCGCCTCGTCCCACGCCTGGCGGGCGCCGGCGAGCAGGTCGGCCGGCACCGTCTCGGGCGGGATGTTCCCCACCGCTGCGCGGTGCTTCGCGATCACGCCGATCATCGCCGCCGTGTTCGGGCGGTACCCCGCGAACGGCCCCATGCGCGCGGCGATCTCCGCCGACTTGCGGTAGGCCCGGCCGGTCATCAGCGCGGTGATCGCCGCCGAGTACGCCTGGCCCTCCTCCGAGTCGTACGGCAGGCCGCGCGCCATCAGCAGCGCGCCGAGGTTCGCGTACCCCAGGCCGAGCTGGCGGTACGCCAGCGCGTTGCGGCCGATCTCGGGCGTCGGGTAGGACGAGTTGCCGACGAGGATCTCCTGCGCCAGGAACACCACGTCGACCGCGTGCTCGAACGCCGAGACGTCGAGCTCGCCGTCCTCGCGGCGGAACTTCATCAGGTTCAGCGAGGCGAGGTTGCACGCCGAGTCGTCGATCGACATGTACTCCGAGCACGGGTTCGACG